>JAUIED010000184.1 GCA_030428905.1 Gammaproteobacteria bacterium | reverse complement strand
GCCCCATGCAATGCATGACCATGAAAATCACGCGGTGATGCAAAGCCCAGACCCTCATGCAGGCCATCGTAATTTTCTCGATAACGAGCCTCAGGTCTGGAGCTGTTCTATGCATCCTCAGATTCAACGCGAAGGACCAGGGCAGTGTCCGATCTGTGGCATGGATTTGGTGCCGGTTAGAAAAAAACCAGCGTCGGAAAATCAGTCTGCTCGTACGCTGCAAGTGACACAGTCTCAACGCGCGTTAATGAGAATAGAAACGGCACCCGTTGAACGACGTTTTCCAACTGCTGAACTGCGTCTGGTGGGTAAGGTCACCTATGACGAAACCCGTTTGGCCTACATCACCGCTTGGGTGCCTGGACGTATAGATGATCTCTTTGTTGACTACACCGGAGTCTCCGTTAAAGAGGGAGACCACATGGTTGAGCTCTACAGTCCTGAGCTTTTATCCGCTCAGGAAGAGTTGTTGCAAGCACTCAACGGATTGTCGGAACTTTCCAAGAGCAGTGTGCAATCTCTGCGCAACTCCGCTCGCGGAACAGTCGAGTCAGCGCGTGACAAACTGCGTCTGTGGGGTCTTACAGCAGCCCAGATTCAGGAACTCGAACGTTCAGGACAAGCTTCTGAGAACGTAACAATTTACTCGCCGGCTAGTGGTGTTGTGATTCACCGTAATGCACAGGAAGGCATGTATGTGGAGACCGGTACGAGGATCTTCACAATCGCTGACCTTAACGATGTTTGGGTGCAGCTCGATGCGTATGAGTCTGATCTGCAATGGTTAAGGTACGGCCAACCTGTTTCGTTCACGACGGAAGCATTTCCTGGGGAAACTTTCGAAGGGGTCGTTTCGTTTATCGATCCCGTGCTGGATGCGACGACGCGAACGGTCAAGGTCCGCGTCAATGTGGAAAACGAAAAGGGCTGGCTCAAACCCGAAATGTTTGTTCGTGCGAAAGTTACTGCGCAGTTTGCGAGCCATGGGCAGGTGCTCGATCCCAATCTAGGGGGCAAATGGGTATCCCCTATGCATCCAGAAATCATCAAGGACCAACCTGGCAAGTGTGATGTCTGTGGGATGGACCTGGTCCCAGCCGAAGCGCTTGGTCAGACAAGTGCTGCACATATACATGCGCCTCTTGTCATTCCTGCTACTGCGCCGCTGCTTACCGGAACCCGTGCAATTGTGTATGTTGAAGTTGAAAACGCACGAGGCCCAACCTATGAGGGTCGGGAGGTTGTGTTAGGACCTCGGGCGGGTGAAGTCTACGTCGTAGAGAGTGGGCTCTCGGAAGGTGAGTTGGTCGTCACCTCCGGAAACTTCAAAATTGATAGTGCGCTCCAGATTCAAGCCAAACCGAGCATGATGAACCCGGAAGGCGGGCAAAGTGGTGCCGGACACGATCATGGTGGGCGGTGATCGATATGGATGAGACTTATTCCGTACTCGATCGAGTGCTGCGCTTCTGTTTAGAAAAGAAGCTCATAGTGGCGCTTCTGCTTGGCGGTGTGTTGGCATGGGGTATCTCGGTGGCACCGTTTTCCTGGGAGACCGGGAACTTGCCCAGGGCTCCAGTGCCTGTCGATGCAATTCCGGACATCGGTGAGAACCAACAGATCGTTTTCACTGAATGGATGGGGCGCTCCCCACAAGACGTGGAAGACCAGATTACTTACCCGCTGACGGTTGCGCTGCTTGGTGTACCTGGCGTGAAAACTGTTCGTAGCTACTCCTTCTTTGGCTTCTCCACGATCTACATCATCTTCAAGGAAGACGTTGAGTTTTATTGGTCGCGTAGTCGCGTGCTGGAGAAACTTAATTCTCTTCCGCAAGGGACGGTTCCGCCTGAGGTTCAACCCGCGCTTGGACCAGATGCGACCGCTTTGGGGCAAGTTTATTGGTACACGCTTGAAGGGCGTGATCCGCAGGGAAACCCTACGGGTGGATGGGGCTTAGAAGAACTGCGTTCCATTCAGGACTGGTACGTGCGCTACGCGTTGCTCGCTGCGGAAGGTGTGAGTGAAGTGGGTTCGGTAGGTGGATATGTCTCTGAGTATCAAATTGATGTGGATCCTGATGCGATGCGTGCCTTTGGCATCACGCTTGAGCAGGTATTTAACGCGACGCGTGCTTCGAATCTTGATGTCGGCGCTCGCACGATTGAAGTCAATGGCGCGGAGTACGTGATCCGAGGTCTTGGCTTTATTGAGAATCTCAATGATGTAGAAGAGATTGCGGTGGGTGTACGTGACAACGTACCGATTCGGATTCGCGACGTGGCAAACGTTAGCAAAGGGCCGGCGTTGCGACGCGGTGCGCTCGATAAGGATGGAGCAGAAGCCGTAGGCGGCGTGGTCGTCGTGCGCTATGGCTTCAACCCACTGGAGGCAATCGCTAACACCAAGGCGAAAATCGACGAGATTTCCCCAGGCTTACCGGCCAAGGCCGTGATCGACTATCGTGAGACCTCTCGTGAAGAATTGTCTCAGTTCTCCTCAAACGTTGGTTTTCCGGCCTACCTGGATGGTGAGCTCAATCAGGACGCTTGGGTGGATTGGTTGCGCACCAATGCACAAGATGGGTGGCCCGGGGGTGTAACGCTTTCTCAGGTTGAAATCGTACCCTTCTACGATCGCACGGGTTTGATCTTTGAGACTTTGGGTACCCTGAATGATGCACTGACGGAGGAGATATTCATCACCATGATCGTCATTCTGGTCATGGTTTTGCACCTTCGAAGCTCAATTCTCATCAGCGCGTTGCTGCCGGTTGCCGTCGTAATGACGTTTATTGCTATGAAGGTGTTTGGTGTGTCGGCAAACATCGTTGCGCTTTCTGGCATAGCCATTGCCATTGGCACCATGGTCGACATGGGTGTGGTGATCTGTGAAAACATCCTGCGCCACATGGATGAAGCGGATGACGGTGAGTCACCGTTAGAGGTTGTATTCGGCGCAACGCGCGAGGTCGCTGGTGCGGTGCTTACCTCCGTTGCCACGACCGTGGTCAGTTTTTTGCCTGTTTTCACGATGACGGGGGCGGAGGGAAAGCTCTTTGCGCCGCTGGCCTTTACCAAAACTTTTGCGCTGCTATCAGCGGTGGTTGTCGCGCTGGCGATTATTCCGCCTGCGGCCCAACTGTTGTTCTCAACGAAAGTAGAATCTGACCGGCTAAAACTCTTTTTTCATTGCGGGCTCGTGATCGCCGGGCTTGCAATAGCCTTTAGCTTAAGTCCGTTTGCTGGTGTGTTGCTTGCTGGTTTTGGCCTCATGCAATTGTTTGCCGACCGCCTACCGGCATGGTTAAGGAAGTCTGGTCCCACAACCGTGAGTCTCGTCGTTGCCGGGCTTGTTGCTGTGTTGCTCACAGAGGCGTGGCTACCCCTCGGTCCCGGTCGAGGTTTGATAATCAATCTTCTATTTGTCGTGTTGTTGGTGGGCGGTCTCTTGATAGCGTTTAGAGCTTACCAACGTGTCTACCCTCAGTTACTCGCGTACTGTCTGGCGCATAAGCGAGGTTTCCTGATTGTTCCCCTATCCTTCGTTACTATTGGCCTGGTTGCTTGGTACGGTTTTGATAACACCCTTCGCTTTGCTCCTGACGCTCTGCGACAGAGCGCTGCTTGGCAGGCAGTTGATCGCACGTTTCCGGGTTTTGGAAAAGAGTTTATGCCCGCGCTAGATGAAGGCTCGTTCCTCTACATGCCGACAACGATGCCTCATGCCTCCATCGGCGAAGCGCAAGATGCACTTCAAATCCTTGATCGAGCGATTGCATCGATACCGGAAGTCTCCTCGGTAGTTGGCAAGCTGGGACGGGCAGATACGCCGCTCGATCCTGCTCCCATTTCGATGTTTGAAACCGTTGTTAACTACCATCCGGAATATCGCAGCGATGAGAATGGTCGGCTATTGCGTTTTGCCTATGATGAAGTGGAAGGCGTATTCGAGCGAGACAACAACGGCGAGTTGATAGAAGATGACGACGGCCAACCCTACCGTAACTGGCGAGACCACATTCGGTCGACAGATGATATCTGGCAGGAGATCGTAGATGCGGCCGACCTGCCGGGCACCACTTCAGCGCCCAAACTGCAGCCCATAGCCGCTCGAATCGTGATGCTGCAGAGTGGGATGCGTGCGCCTTTGGGTATCAAGGTAAAAGGACCCAGTCTTGAAGTCATTGAAGACGTTGGTTTGCAGATCGAAGCGCTGTTGAAGCAGGTACCGACCGTTCAAGCAAATACCGTTACCGCAGACCGGTTGGTGGGTAAGCCATACTTGGAGATCGATCTTGATCGTCAAGCGCTTGCTCGATACGGATTACACATCCTAGAAGCGCAGCAGGTTATAGAGGTTGCGGTAGGTGGTAAGCGGATCACAAACACGGTGGAAGGGCGGGAACGCTACCCAGTGAGGGTTCGGTACTTTCGCGAACTGCGTGACACACCCGAAGGGCTTGAAGAAATACTCGTCCCAACCCCAAGCGGTGCGCAGATACCACTGGGTCAGTTAGCTGAGGTTCGTTATGTGCGGGGTCCGCAGGCGATTAAGAGTGAAGATACGTTTCTAGTGGGTTACGTGGTTTTCGACAAGATTGCGGAAGCAGCGGAAGTTGATGTTGTTGAAGATGCGCAGGCGTTTTTAGAAGCAAAGCTGGCTAGCGGTGAGTTCACACTCCCTAGCGGCGTTAGCTATACGTTTGCAGGTAACTATGAGAATCAGCTGAGAGCCCAACAGGCACTGTCTGTCGTCTTGCCTATAGCGTTAGGGGTCATATTTCTGATCCTCTATCTACAGTTTTCTTCTGTACTGACAACGCTGATCGTCTTCAGCGGGATAGCGGTAGCTTGGTCCGGAGGATTCCTGGTGATCTGGCTGTACGGGACGGGTGGATTTCTCGACTTCTCGGTACTTGGTGCCAACCTTCGTGAGTTGTTTCAAGTCGGTCCGATCAACATGAGTGTTGCCATCTGGGTTGGATTCCTTGCCCTCTTTGGTATTGCAACCGATAACGGCGTGGTTACCGCAACCTATTTGGATCAAACAATCGCCAGAGCAAAATCGATAGACATAGCTGAGGTTAGAAAGCTTGTTATTGAAGGAGCCGCAAGGCGTATTCGGCCTGCGTTGATGACGACTGCGACAACAATGATTGCGCTGATCCCGGTACTCACCTCGGACGGTCGCGGTTCTGACATCATGGTGCCTATGGCGATTCCTTCATTTGGAGGCATGCTGGTGGCAGTTGTGACTACCTTGCTGGTGCCTGTGTTGTACAGCGCGGTCCAAGAACAACGATTGGAACAAGAACGAGAAAACGAAAGTGCTTAGGGGAAGGATTATTAGGTGTTTTTTAATCACAGCGTTGTCCATGTTTACGCTCACGGGTTGCGACAAATCTGGTTTTCAGCAGTTGCCGATGACTGGCATGGATAATACTGGGGAGCCCAGCTTAAGCGTGGCCGCTGACGGTGCCGTGTTCCTGACTTACCTTCGAGAAGGTGATGGAGGAGCTGAACTCAACTTTAGGGAGTTATCTGAGAGCGGCTGGTCTGAACCGAAGATAGTCACTCGGGGTGACAACCTGCTGGTCAACTGGGCGGACTTTCCCTCGGTCATTAAATCTCATGGAGACAAGCTGATCGCGCAATGGATGGTCCGGCAGAACGGCCCTGGATATGCATACGATGTTTACATTGCCTCTTCCACTGATCGTGGTGACACCTGGTCGCAGCCCCAGAGACTCCATTCGGACACTTCAGCCACCGAACATGGTTTCGTCAGCCTTTACTCGGACGATAGAGGGGCGGGTGCGTTTTGGCTGGATGGGCGTCGTTATGGGTCTAAAGATTCGGGTGATAAAGGCATGGAGCTGCGTCACAAAAGGCTGGTAGACAACGGAGAAGCTCAAGAGGAGGTGGTGGACCGGCTGGTTTGTGATTGTTGCCAGACCGATGTCGTATCGAACACAGGATCGCCGATTGTGGTTTATCGAGATCGCAGTGAGGAGGAAATCAGGGATATCAAGATCGCGCGTCTATCAGAAGGTGAGTGGGCTCAAACGTCAGTCGGTTCCGATGGCTGGGAGATTACAGGGTGTCCTGTAAATGGTCCTGCAATCGATCAAGAAGGTTCGGTGATCGCAGTCGCCTGGTTTACGGCGGTCCCTACGAACAAAGTGCGAGTTGCCTTTTCGTTTAACGGCGGGACGAGCTTTGACTCTCCGTTAGTTGTGATGACAGAAAACCCGATCGGTAGGGTCGACCTGGAACTAAGTGCGAATGGCCAAGCGTATGTCAGCTGGCTCGCCAAAGGGCGTGGGGAGTTTCTGTACCGTGAAGTCAACCCAGACGGGCGTATGAGCACGCCCACGAAAGTGGCGTCCATGGCGACACACCGGAACGCTGGATTTCCGAGAATGGTAAGTACAGGGGATAGACTGATATTTGCATGGACTGATACAAGCGATGAGGTACCTGTGGTGCGATCCGCAACGAAACGAGCAGACATGTCTAGGTGAATCCGGGGATGAATCTACCAACGGTCTTGAGGTAACTCGCGTATTCGTCGCCATGTACGCTGAGGAGGTGAGGTTCTTCGACAAACCGAACCTGCAAGTGAATGCCAATTGCTGTTAGTACGATGGCGAGTAATGTCCACCCAGTAGGCACCGTCAGGAAGAAGCCGAGCATGAACACCCCGATAAAAGAGAAAATCGGGTTTCGAACATAGCGAAACATACCGTCTGTCACGAGCTTGGTTCGTTCTGACTCATCCACACCAATACGCCATGATTCACCCATGGCTAACTGCGCCGCGAGTGCACCAACAATTCCGATTACCGAGATACCAGCTCCCGTCCAATGAACAAGAGGAACGTTGTAGAGCATTTCGCTCATAGGCCAGTTGTAGAGGGTGGCGACGGGTGAAATGGGAGCCAGGAGGATTCCGACAGTTGCGCTCATCGTTGCGCACCAGGCAAGCGAACCAATTCGACGTTTGAACGTGTTGATCCCCAAGGATCCGGTTTTTACCCAGAGAATGAGAGATCGCAAAACGAAAAGGGTGAGGAACCAGATGATGCACAGAGTAAGACCTAAAGATGGCATGAGCGAACCTCCTAAAGTTGAAATTAGTGGTTGACGACGGCTAGTAAATATATAAACATATGAACACGTATTCAAATGTTAGTTTGTATGAAGGTTGTCAAGTTAGAGAGGGTCGAATCTGAAGAGAGCATTGCCCAGCTTGCGGACATGTTCCGACTTATGGGGGATGCAAGTCGGCTTAGCATCATCGTTGCCTGTTTAAGAGAACCCGTCAGTGTGGGTGATATTGCCAAGCAGCTCGATCTTTCTCCCTCCCTAGTTAGCCACCACTTACGTCTTCTAAGAGCCGCTCGCATCCTGAAAGGTGAGCGACGTGGCAAACAGATGTTCTATTCCGCTTGCGACAAACACATCGAATGCGTAATCGACGACATGATGGCTCATGTCGGTGAGCCGGATGTGGAGGACTAGTTATGGCAGGTTGCACTGATTGTCCTTCGGAGCAGTCGGACGCGGATCTCGAAAACCCTCGGTTTCGCGTCGTGCTTTGGATTGCGCTATTGGCAAATTTTGCGATGTTCGTTGTCGAGATCATCGCCAGCCAACTAGGCGACTCTATGTCGCTGCAAGCAGACGCATTGGATTTCTTCGGTGATGCCGCGAATTACGCAATCAGTCTGTTTGTTGTAGGCATGGCGCTTACAGCCAGAGCGAAAGCTTCGATTTTCAAAGGTGCGACTATGGCACTCTTTGGTACATGGGTGATTGGTAGTGCTTTGTACCGTGCCATTGTTGGTAGCTCACCAGAGCCGTTCACCATGGGTCCGATCGCGATGCTTGCTCTGGTTGTTAACGTCGGTGTGGCAGCGCTCTTGTTTCGTTTCCGAAACGGCGACAGCAATCGGCAGTCAATTTGGCTATGCAGTCGCAATGATGCGATTGGCAACGTTGCGGTGATGCTTGCCGCGGCAGGCGTCTTCGCGAGCGGCTCGCGCTGGCCCGATCTCGTTGTCGCTGCAATCATCGCGGCATTGAATATTGGCGCCGCAAAGCGGGTGGTGCGTCTGGCCAGGGCAGAATTGCGTGCTACGCGCAACGAATGTGAACTCAATCCTCCCCTTACCACGAAAACCGAGGTAGTATAGCCGCGCTATGAGATCC
>JAUIED010000183.1 GCA_030428905.1 Gammaproteobacteria bacterium | reverse complement strand
GGTAGCTCAGTCGGTCAGAGCAGAGGACTCATAATCCTTGGGTCGCGGGTTCGAGCCCCGCCCGCCCCACGACCCGCCCGCCCGACGACCTGCCCGGCCCACGACCCGCCTCCCGACCGCCGCCATCAGGCCGGGCCGGCTGCCCGGCGGGGTTGACCCGGCGCGGTCGATCGTGCGTATGGTCGTGGATCGGCCCGGCACTCGGGCTGGGCCGGGAGCGGAGGTTCCCGTGCGTCGCAGCTGGTCGATCCTGGTCTCGTTCGCCCTCGTCGGACTGGTCGGTCCGGCCGCGGAGGCGGCTCCACCCCCGTCGACATCCGAAGACCCGCCCACGGCGGTCACGACGAAGCGGGAGATGGTCGTCACCGCGAACCCGCTGGCCACCAAGGCCGGCGTGAAGGTACCCTACCAGGTGGGCACGATGATCGAGGTGCCGCGTGCGGCCATCACCGCACGGGAGATCGCTGAAACCGCGGAGTTCTTCAGCTACGGCACCAACGACCTCACGCAGATGACCCTTGGGCTCAGCCGCGACGACATGGGTTCGTTCTTTGAGGAGTACAAGCAGAAGGAAATCTACCAGAGCAATCCCTTCGCCAGCGTCGACCAGAGCGGCGTGGGTGAGCTGATCCTGCTGGCAGGCCGGGAAGCGGTGCAGACACGCCCGAAGATCAAGCAGGGGGTTTGCGGTGAGCACGCAGGCGACGCGGCATCCATCGAGTTCTTCCACAAGGCGGGGCTCGACTACGTGAGCTGCTCGCCGGGACGGGTGCCGTCCGCTCGCCTGGCCGCGGCACAAGCGGCGCTGCTCGACCAGGGGTGAGGCGAACCTGACCAGACTGAACCCGGTTGAGTGCCGGGAGGAGATGATGCTGATGCCGGCTGTAACAGCTATCGTGCTCGTTTTGTTATTTGTCAGCTCTACCGCTCGCGGCGAGGGATGCAGCGTTGGGCCACAAGTCGGTGAGCTACCCCCGGAACGGCAGTTCAACTTCCTGCTCGGAGAGCATGAGGTTGCACTGCACGCCTGGCAGGGTGACCGCTGGAGCCCGCCCCGACCGGAAGGCGCGCGTTGGCGCGGTCGGCTCGGCCTTGGCGACCAGGCGATCTACGACGAGTGGCATGACCCGCACCCCGACCAAGGGGGTTCCGGTATCAACGTGCGTCTGTACGACCCCGACGAAGCCCTGTGGAAGATGATGTGGGTCAGCACGCGTACCAAACAGGTTCAGGATCTTCGCGCCGAAGATCGAGACGGCGTGCTGACCATGTGGCAGGTGTATCCATCCCGGCCAGGCTGGCGGGCCGAGTTCACCGTGCTGAGCGACGTGCAGTGGGCACGAACCGAGTACCTGCAGGAGGATGGCGTATGGGTTCCCCGTTTTCGACTGGTTGCCACACGGGTCGCGTGCGACTGACGCTCCTGTGCGCGGCGCTGTATCTCAGCGCGTGTAGCCCAGACCCCGCTACGGCTCCTCGCGAGGCCGCAGATCTGCTGGTGCGCAATGGCAAGGTGCTCACCATGGACGCCAGAAACTCTGAGGCTACCGCGTTCGTAGTGCGTGACCAGCGCATCATCGCGGTAGGCGGCAACACCCTCGAGTCTACTTACGATGCCGCCCAGACTGTAGATCTGGGCGGCCGTACGGTAATCCCCGGCTTCATCGACTCCCACACCCACATCAGCGGTCACCCACCGCGATACATCGATCTCACCCGCATTGGCTCCATCGAGGCGATGCTGGCCCGCGTTGCAGACAAAGCCCGAGCGCTTGGTCCTGGAGAGTGGATCACCGGCTACGGCTGGTCGGAGGACGAGCTGACAGAGGGTCGACGGCCGTTGCGCGCCGATCTGGACGCGGTGGCTCCCGACAATCCAGTCGTTCTCACGCGGGCTGGCGGTCACAGCGCGGTCGGCAATTCGTTGGCGCTGCAGTTGGCGGGCATCGATGCGACAACGCCGGACCCGCACGGCGGCATCATCGAACGGGACGACGCAGGCGTGCTGAACGGCATCATCCGCGAACGTCACGACCTGCTCACCAACCTGGTGCCGGAAGCGGCGCCGGCTGATCTTCGCGCGAGCCTCGTCGGCAACCTGCAGGCACTTTTCGCGCACGGCATTACCTCCATCGTGCAGGCGCAGGACACTATCGACTACTACCCCGAATGGCAGCACATCTACAGCGAACACCGAGGCGACCTGCCCCGCGCTGCCGTGCAGCTCGCTTATGAGGGCCGTGAGCAGATGCAGGCGTTCGGCCGCAAGACCGGTGACGGCGACGAACATCTCCGTGTGGGCGCCATCAAGATCTTCGTTGACGGCGGCTTCACCGGCCCTGCCGCCTACACGTCCCGCCCCTACAAAGGCGAAGACGAGTACCGCGGTAAGCTGAACCTGGCCGAGGCGGAACTCCAGGACCTGATTCGCACAGCCCACGAAGACGGCTGGCAGTTAGGCATTCACGCAATCGGCGATGCCGCCATCGACCTGACCGTTAGCTATCTTGTGAGCGCGCTCAGCGACTTTCCTCGCGCGAATCATCGCCACTATCTAAATCACTTCACTGTCATGCCGCGCGCCGACACCATGCAGCAGATGGCGCGCTTCGACATCGCCATCACCCAGCAGCCGAACTTCACGTACACCCTGGAAGGCCGCTACGTGGCCAACCTGGACGGAGATCGTCTGGAAACCAACAATCCACTGCGCACGCCCATGGATCATGGTATTCACCTGGCGATCTCCAGCGACATTCTGCCGATCGGCCCCATGCGGGGTATCAGTGCAGCGGTGAACCGCCAGGGCATGAGCGGGCGCGTGTTCGGCGCGCAGGAAGCGCTGTCACCGATGGAGGCCCTGCGCGGTTACACCATTCAAGGCGCCTATTTCACGTTCGAAGAGCACATCAAAGGCTCCATCGAGCCGGATAAGCTTGCCGATTTTGTGGTGCTGTCGCGCAATCCGCTCACCACTCCCGGTGAGGAAATTGCCGACATACAGGTGCTGGAAACCTACCTCGGCGGCAGGCGCGTGTACCGGGCGGAATCGCAAGCGGCGCCTTAGACCTTCAACACCCCATCCACCCGGTCCGTGTGACCTGTGATGTCAAAGGACATGATCACCATGTCGTGCGTGCGTCCATCACGGTCGATGACGTAGTCAGCCAGCAGCGCTTCGGGCACGAAACCGAGCCGTCGAAATGCCGCCTGCGCTCCACTCTGATCCGCCATCATATGACCGCTGAGCTTCTGTAGACCGATCTCACGTGCGACATCGAAGATGCTAGCAATGAGCCGCCGACCAAGCCCGCGGCTGCGGTACGCCGGGCTGACATTGATGCGCAACTCACCCAGGTGGCGTGTCCAGGACGCGGGATTTCTATGCACGGTGGCGTACCCCACGAGGCCATTGGCGTCGTACGCTACCAGCGACGTGGACTGGCCACTGCCGAGATTGCGCATCCAGTCATCCACCACAGACGCTTCCGTGAGGTCCACGCGCAGAAAGCGCAGATCTTCTTCCGGCAGCGCTCGTGCGAACGCCAGTGCAGCATCTCGATCAACAGCGCTCATCTGCCGAACTTCTACGCTGCCGCCATCCGCAAGCTGTAAGGTCTTCGGGTACCCGGGTATCTGACTCATCACGCCTCCGTCAGGCCGAAATGGCCGACTTTCGCTCTCGCGCCGCGGCCAACAGTTCTTCGAAGGCGCTCGCGGTGGCGAGCGCAATTTTTTCCACGTCCGGCAGCAGCCTCGGCTCGCTGATGAAGCCGAAGTACAGGCGCTGGTTGTAGCTGAGGATGGCGACGCCAAAGCCTAGATTGCCAAGCAGACACAACACCGGATACTGCCGCTCCACTTCGTGGCCGCACATGTACATCGGCACTTGAACACCTGGCACGTTGGTGCACACGAAGTTGATGCCGATGTTCGGCGCCCTGGTTGCCGGGTTCGACGGCGGCAACGGCGCCAGGCTTGCGATGCGCGTCGGATCGAGCGCCGTGCCTACGAGTTGGGTGGGCAGCATGGCCACCGGCCAGATGGGGGGCGCATTGGACTGTGCCAAAGCCAGAGCCTGGGCATCCTGGTGGCTCTTAATGCGCTCCATCTCCGCACAAACCGCACCGAGGCGCTGTACCACGGATATCGGCCAGGCCGGCAGCACGGGAAATACGCCCGAGACGCGGTTACCGAGCGCACCGCGTTCATCTTCCGTGCGCACGTTCACCGGACACATGATGCGCATGTACTGATCTGAGGTGCGCTCGCCTTTTTCGTCCAGATAGCGGGATACGCCTTCCGATACGCAGGTCAGCACGACGTCGTTGATGGTGCCACCCAACACCTTGCGCACTTCCCGGATGTCGGCATAGGACACCTCCGCAGACCGCAGCCGCCGGCGCGGACCGACAAACCCCGCATTGAATGGTGCTGTCACCACCGGCCTGGTGAAGAACTCCGTCATGATGCGACCGGCGCGCTCCGTGAGACGACGCTGATCGCCGCTGCCGGGCGACAGCTTGCTCCAGTCGGTTTGCCGCATCTCCTCGAAGTTGTCGCGAAGCGCGGTATTAAACAGCTCCAGCGGGTTCGGCTCCCGCTCCGGCTGCCAGGGCTCCCGCTCGGGCTCTACCGGACGCTCCTTGACATCGAGATCGAACAGAATGGTCATGAGCTCCACGCCCGAAGCGCCGTCGATCATCGCGTGGTGCGTGGCCTGACCGATCACCGTCTTACCGGGCACCCCTGCTATCACCCACAGATGCCACAGCGGTATGGTGCGATCCATCAACGGCTCGGTCAGGCGGATTGCCTCATCGATCGCCGCCTGCTCTGTCACGTGCCCGAGCTGCACGTCGTGCACGTGGTTCTTCAGGTCGAAACCGGTATCGTCCACCCACACTGGGTGTGCAATGCTGAGCGGCACCTGGGCAAGCTTGCGCCGATACGCGGGTACCAGGTGGATACGCTGTCGAAAGTGCGAGAGCACCTTTTCATAGCCCAGCTCGCCGTCCAGCACGAACACGCTGCTGATATGGGTGGGCCCGCCCGCGGTCTCGACGTAGAGAAACGAGGCGTCGGAAGGCGTCAGTCTCTGCATCATCCCCCCTCATGTAAGTGTCCAACCATGGTAACCGCACAGGGGCGGTGCCGGTCAAACGAACTATTTGCGCCCGCCGTGCGACACTATGAGCGCAACACACGACTCCGGAGCAGCAAGTGAGCAGATCCATTTCGGCAGGCCTGCTGGGGCTGGTAATCGTCACTTCGATACTCATTGCGATCCACGCCATGGGATTTCAATTCCGGGTATCCGGCGACCCGCAGATCCACGCCCGCTTCGACGCCATGCCGGTTGCCGGCGCCATGCACGTTATCGGTGGCGGTCTGGTGCTGCTCATCGGCGGCTTTCAGTTCTCGTCGCGGCTGCGTCGCCGCGCCCCTTCGCTGCACCGCAACCTCGGGCGCGTTTATCTGCTGCTGGTGGCAACCGGCGGTATCGGCGCGCTCGCGCTTGCACCGTTCGCGGGCGGCGGTCTGGTGGGACAATTCGGTTTCTTTCTGCTCGGCGTGCTATGGCTGTTCAGCGGCCTACAGGCCTATCTGGCAATCCGCCGGCGGGACATTGAGGCCCATCGCGCGTGGATGCTGCGCAATTTCTCCATGTCCTTCGGCGCGGTCACCCTGCGCATCTATCTGGGGCTGTTCGCCGTGGCTGGCGTACCGTTCGAGGATGCCTATCCGGTAGTCGCCTGGCTCGCCTGGGTACCGAATCTGATCGCTGTGGAGTGGTTCATGGCGCTGACAGGACAGGGGCGTAAAAGCACCTGATGAGCCCCTGGATGGTGTACATTGTGCGTTAGACACCGATAGGAGCGAACCATGGCTCAACACGATCACCAGCCTTTGCAACGCGCGCAAGCGCTCGAAAACGACGCGATACTGGACGCGCAGTCAGGCAATCAGGCCACGGCCGAAGGGCTGCGCACGCTGCGCAACACCTATCGGCTGCTCTCCATGACGCTGGTATTCAGCGCCATCACGGCGGTCGCCTCGGCGTCTCTCGGACTGGGTCATCCGGGGCTCCTCATCACCCTTGCAGGTTACTTTGGCTTGCTGTTCCTCACGAATGCGCTGCGCAACAGCGGCTGGGGCATCGTTTCCGTGTTCGCGCTGACCGGTTTCATGGGTTACACCTTGGGACCAATATTGAGCTTCTATCTCACCAGCGTGACGAACGGAGAAGCGCTCATCGCCACGGCGCTCGGCACCACCGGCATCGCCTTTTTCGGCCTGTCGATGTATGCACGCAGCAGCCGGGCACTGGACATGATGCGCTTCGGCAACTTCATCATGATCGGCGTTCTCACGGCGTTCGGCCTGGGCCTCGCCGCGTACTTCTTCAACATGCCGGCGCTGTCGCTCGCGGTCTCGGGCTTGTTCGTGCTCCTCATGTGCGGGCTGATCATGTGGGAAACCCAGAACATCATCCGCGGCGGCGAAACCAACTACATCATGGCGACCGTGACCCTGTTCGTCGCCATCTACAACCTCTTCACCAGCTTGTTGCATCTGCTGGGGTTCATGGGCGACGACTGAGAACGATCTCGCTGGTGGCAATGCGCGATGCGAACGCCGCATCGTGCTCCACCACCAGCATGCTCGGCAGGTCACGCAGAATGGCCGATTCAAGCCCTTCACGTGCCTGCATGTCGATGTAGTTGAGCGGCTCATCCCACAGGTATAGATCCGCCGGACGACACAGGGACCGAGCCAGCTCAACTTTACGTAGCTGCCCTGTCGACAAAGCCTCCAACGGCGCATCGAGCACCGCACCACGCACACCCAGCGCAGCCATGATCTGGCGAAAGAAACTCTCGTCGGTCTGCGCCCCGGCCAGATGATCGCGCAGCAATCCAGCGGACCACAACGGCTGCTGTCGCACGCGGCTGATGACCAGGCCCGGCGCCCGTTGCAGTACTCCAGCGTAGTCAGGCTGCGCGCCAGCGATGACCTCCAGCAGGCTGGATTTGCCAGAACCATTCGCACCGCGCACGAACAACCGCTCTCCACGATTGAGTTCAAAACTCAGCGGCTCAAACAACGGTCGGCCGCGAACCGCAACCAGATTAGCAGCATGCAGCAGCCGCGCGCTGCGCCCGACCGGTGCTGGAAATGACAGCGCATAGTCGCGCTCTACATCCATCATGGTCTCGCGCCGCTGATCCGCCGCGGCCAACATGCGCCGCTCCGAGGCGAGGGCGCGCTTCATCTGCCGCGCCGCTCTTGCGCCGATAAAGCCCTTGTCACTGTGGGGTGCTTTTTCTGCTTCTCGCGCATCGGCACCCGCCCTGCGCATGCGCGCGTTCGCCTCCAGCCGACCGGCTTCCCGACGCAGCAAGACGTTGCGCTGTCTCTGGCCATCCAGACGCTGAAGGTAAGCCTGACGCCACACGCTGAATCTGCTGCGCTGCAGCTCCACCGAGTCGGCATTGAGCGCCAGCACATGATCGGTACATGCATCGAGAAAGGCGCGATCGTGCGACACGAGTACAAAGCCACCCTTGCCTGCCAGATATTGCGCCAGGTGCTCGCGACCGGACCGATCCAGATGATCCGTTGGCTCGTCAAGGAGCGCGAAGCCGCCCTCTACCGCGAACGCCCCGGCAAGCAGGCAGCGGCTCTGTTCGCCTCCTGAGAGCGTACGCAACGGCCGCTCCCAGAGCGCTTCGCTGATCTCCAGGAGCATCAATTCTCTAGCGACCTGAGCTTCGATGCGGTAGCCGCCCAGCGCCTGGTACTGCGACTGCATGTCGGCGTATGCATCGATGTCCCCGCGCTCGAGGCTGCGCTGCAGACGGTCCTCCAGCAAGCGGTAAGGACCGGCCGCATCGAGCGCTGCCTGAAACGCCGTAACGCCCGCCTGAGGCGGTGTGGGAAAGCGGTGCATGCGCAGATCGTGTTCGATGCTGCCCCGGATCGGCTGCAACTCACCCACCAACAAACGCAGCAACGTGGTTTTTCCACGGCCGTTGCGGCCGACGAGTGCGACGCGCCAATCGCTCGCCAGCGTCAGGTCGAGATCGTTGAAAAGGTTCTGAGAGCCAGGGTAGGAAAACTCCACGCCCCGCAAGAGGATATTGGACATACGCCCTCCAAAGTCATTACTGAGTGAGTGACTTTGGTTAGTTGCGCATGGCCCTCTTCGTGCTCCTTAAGGCACCCCGGGTGGGTGACTGACGAGCGCCAGTCTAGCCTGAAATTCGCCGATGCGCAGCCGCTGGCTCCGGCAGCACCACCGGCTCGCCTACCCAGGCGC
>JAUIED010000182.1 GCA_030428905.1 Gammaproteobacteria bacterium | reverse complement strand
CGGAGAAGGCGGCGTTCGGCGTAGTGCAGGCGGCATGCAGGGCCTGCTGCACCGCCGCGCGATCCATGTTCGCACCGCGGTAAACGGCAGCGTGTTCCGGATTGAGAATCACCACTGCCGCACCGTTGTTGAGGATAGCGTTGTTGGTCGCAAGGTTGGCAAGGCCGATGCTGAGCACATGCGTGAGGCTTGCCGCATCGCGGGCAGGATCGCCCACGGGGCTGTACAACACCGAGTGCGGCGCCTCCGCACCGATGACGGTGACCACGCTGTCGTCCGGCTCGAACCCAAGGCTTACATGCAGCGGTTCGAAAGGAGACGATGCCTCATCTTCCGCCAGGCAGTACGTGAACTTACCGGGATGGCCCAGCAGCGCCATGTCGGATTCGCCGGGTCGAGCGCCACCGATGTTGAGCATGGCCAGGCGCAACGCACGGCCAACGCTTGCGTTGGTGCGATGCCCAGGACCGAGCGCGCCGAATCCCCAAGCGACCTGCAGATTTTCCCGCACCGGGCCGTTGACGATAATCAGTGGCGCGGTGCAGTGCGTGGTGGCCTGCATTTCGGTCAGGTCGAAGCGTTCGTCGATCACTGCCTTCACCGCGGCCATCACCAGTGGCATGTGATCGGTGAGGCAGCCGGCCATGACCGCCGCCGTGGCCACCATCTGCACCGTGGCGATGCCGCCTGCCGGGCCCATGGAGCCCAGCACCATGTCGCCGTCCTGCCCCGAGGCCAGCACCATGCGCGCCACCCGTTCTGGTGTGGGAACGACCACCGGCAGACCGTCGGTGCAGCCCATAACATGCAGCTGCTCCACGGCCTCTGCCTCGTCGCTAGCCGACAGCAGGGTCGCGTTCATGCAGCGCGGCCCTGGGTAAGTGCTTCGACAATTCGTGGCGCCACTTCGGCGGCAATACGCTCGATAGAGGCAGCCCCCGTACCTGCCACCGGGTGCGGCAGGCGCACGCGTGGCACATCGGGCATGCCCAGAGATTTCGCCACGAAGTCGCCCTGCGGCCAGAATTCGTCGGTGACCAGCGCTACCGCCGGTACCCCGAGCTTTGCAATTGCGATGCCGTCACGCACGGTGCCGGTGGTGCAACTGCCTCAGTGGCCGTATGCGGCGATGGCTGCCTGACAGTTTCCGCGAATGGCGTCGAGCATGTCGTCCGGCGCGGGAATGGAGGCATTGCCTTTGTTCCAGTGGGCGCTCGCCGCATTGAGCAGACGCTCCACTTGTGCTGCCACCGCTTTGAGAAAGTTCTCCGAATCCGGAAAACCATTGGCGAGATAGCCTATGGTCAACGGCCCCTCCGCTGCGTCGAGCTTGAGCTCGTAGGGCACATGCTCCACGGACGTCGCCGCGCGTGGGTCGATGAAATCCACCATGCCGTACTCCTCCTCTGTGTTGCCGGAATCATTCTGCGGCGCCGAGCGCGGAAATGCCAGGTACGGGCTCAGCGGGCGATCAGCCCCCGAATCAGGCGCGGCGAGCGCGCAAAACCGATGGCCGCGGCGATACGAAGGGCCGACTCCAGCGGGTAAGGCAACGTGTGAATGCCGCCGTGCACCCGCAAGCTGCCAGGCACCGGCCGCTGCGGATGCAGCCAGTCGTGTACCGCCAGCAGGCCGTTGAGGCAGCGGGACTGGCGCGGCGCCATGGTTTCCACGCCAAACGCAGCGGCACCGCCGAAGGCAGCGGTGAACACCGGATGGGTCATCGACCGCGTGCGCGTGATAGCGGCCGTGTTGGCCGACACGCGCAAGCCGCGCGCTGCCCATCGCTCCGCAGTGAGTATCTTGCTCACATACTGCGCCGCCTGATAGCTCACCCCCTGAATGGAGACCACCGTACGCGTAGCGGCGGCGTCGCCCCGAGCTGCGCTGCCACCTCGCGCCATCAGACCCAGCCCCGTCAGCAGTGCTTCCCATGTGGGACGGTTGTCATCGCGCGCCTGCATCGCTGACAGATCTTCCGCCGAAAGTTCCGTGGGGGTGGTGGGCGATACGAGGATCGTCACCGAGCCCACCACCGCCTCTGGCAGGCTGTCCACCAAGGCGTTCATCACGCCGGTCAGGCGCAGCTCGCGCGCTTGTCCGGGAGCGTAGGCGTACAGGCCAAGATCCAGGGGGTGCCCGTCGGCAAACGCCAGCAACATGGCGCGCACCTCGCGCGGCTGGCGCAGCAGATCGGCACCAGCCTCACACCAGAACAGCCGCCCGGACATGGCGGCATCGTCGAACCATTGTGGCGGTGGCGGTACCGTATCGATCCACAGCACGTCTGCACCGGCTCGCAGCCAGAAACGGGTGGGCGCCATTTCCGCGCCGCCGCCGAGCACGGCGATGCGCCTGCCGCTGAGGTCCAGCCGGCCGTTGTGTAGCGCCTGCGACTGCAGCCAGCTGAACGCGCGCCCAGCGGCGGCGGTAATCACGCGACGCTCGGTGAGCTCCTCGCCGAGCTCCGCAAGTTCATCCACTTGCCAGCGCCGCCCCTGATACACCACCGAAGGTTGCCAGCCCGCCGCGCCGTCGAAGGTGTGGCAGGCAAGCGGCGGAGACGCCACCTCCTGCTGCAATGCCGCGGACAGCGCCACCTCAGCCTCCTCCTCACGCCAGATGATGCGCTCGGCCAGGTCGTCGACGATACGCGCGGCGATGGCGCCACGTTGACTGCTCGCCAAGCGTGCCGCCTCGAAATCCGGCAACACACGTGGATACGCACCGCGAAACGCTTTCCCATCCGCCGGCCAGGAAAGCTCGGAAAACACCTGCGGAAAGTCGCGCACCGCGTTTGTGAGCACCGCGTGCAGCATGCCGGAGGCGCTTTCCCCACCGGCCAGCTCGACGCTGCCCGTGCGCTGCTCTGTTGCCACTGCTACTCCTTACCAGGTATCGACGTTGGGGCGTTTCTTTTCCCTGCGCGGCAGCGGTGCCGGCACAGAACGCAGACCGGCGGCGATCCATTTGCGGCTGTCGGCCGGGTCGATCACCTCGTCGATCTCGAAGTGCGACGCCATGTTCACCGCTTTGCCGCGCTTGTACATGTCGTCCACCATGCGCTGATAGACCTCCGCCCGCTCCTGCGGATCTTCGATGGCCTGCAGCTCCTTGCGCTGACCGAGCTTCACCGCGCCCTCCAGACCCATGCCACCGAACTCGCCGGTGGGCCAGGTAACCGTGAACAGCGGCGCCTTGAAGCTGCCCGCAGCCATGGCCTGGGCGCCAAGGCCGTACCCCTTGCGCGTGACGATGGTCATCATCGGTACATCGATGTTGGCGGAGGTGACGAACATGCGCGCCGCGTGGCGCACCACCGCGGTTTTCTCCACCTCAGGCCCCACCATGATGCCCGGACAATCGCATAGCGATAGGATGGGCAGGTCGAAGGCGTCGCACAGCTGCATGAAACGCGTACCCTTGTCGGCGCCCGGCGCATCGATGGCACCCGACAGGTGCGCCGGGTTGTTGGCGATAAGCCCCATGGGTTTACCTTCCACGCGGATGAGGCAGGTGATGATGCCCACGCCCCAGTCCTTGCGCAGCTCCAGCACCGAGCCCACGTCGGCGATGCCGTGGATGACGTCGCGCATGTCGTAGTAGCGCAGCCGATTCTCCGGCACGGCGAAGCGCAACGCCCGCGGGTCCGGCGCTTCCCATTCCTGCACCGGCCCCTGAAAGTAGGAGAGATACTGCTTGGCCTTCGCTACCGCCTCGGCTTCGTCCTTCACAGCGATGTCGACGACGCCGTTCGGCACCTGCACATCCATCGGCCCGACCTCTTCCGGGCGAAACACACCAAGGCCGCCCCCCTCGATCATTGCCGGGCCGCCGATGCCGATGTTCGAACCCTCAGTGGCGATGATCACATCGCAGCAACCCAACAGAACGGCGTTGCCAGCGAAGCACCGCCCGGTGGTGATGCCGATGAGCGGCACCAGACCGGACAGGCGGGCGAAATAGGTGAACGCCCAGCAATCGAGCCCTGCCACGCCGCTGCCGTCGGTGTCGCCGGGCCGCCCACCGCCACCCTCGGCGAAAAGGATCGTGGGCAGACGATAGTGCTCGGCGATCTCGAACAACCGGTCCTTCTTCGCATGGTTTTTCATGCCCTGGGTGCCGGCCAGCACCATGTAGTCGTACGACATGATCATCGCTCGCGCCTTGTCCTCACCGAACAGGGTGCCGTTGACCTGGCCCAGACCGCACACCATGCCGTCGCCCGTGGTGTTTTTGATGAGGTCATCCATGGTGCGACGCCGCCGCTGCCCGGCGACCACAACGCTGCCGTACTCAACGAACGTACCTTCGTCGCACAGATCCGCAACGTTTTCCCGCGCCGTGCGATGGCCTGTTTTACGACGCTTGGCAACCGCTTCCGGGCGGTTCTCGTCGAGACCGGCGGCCTTACGGTCGATCACCTCCTGCAGGTCCGGGCGAATGGCATCGAGGTCGAGCGTCTGATCTTGCGCTTCGTCACCCGCCTCCACGTCCTGCTCGGCGAGGATGATGAGTGGATGCCCTTCGAAGATGGCCTCTCCTGGCTCCACACCAAGCCGCTGCACCACGCCGCTCACCGCCGCGCGCACTTCGTGCTCCATCTTCATGGCTTCCATCACCAGCACCAGCTTGCCCACCGCTACGGCGTCGCCGGGCTGCACCTCGAAGCTCACCACGGTGCCCTGCATAGGGGCGTGGATGGCCACCTCACCGGGCGCCAGATCCGCCTCCTCCAGCGCCAGTATCTGCGGCCCGCCGGACTCCCCGAGCATGCCGGATTTGCCGTGCTCCAGCACCGCCAACGGGTCGATGCTCTTCACCCGCGCACCGGCTATACCAGTGCCTTTGGGTGCATCGGGTTGCTTGGCGGCCGTGACGAGCGCTTGCGTGTGTGTATCGACGAACGCCGTGTTGACCGCGCCTGTGAGCACTTCTTCGCGCTGCAGCAGCGCATCGAGAAACGCTTTGTTGGTGGGCACGCCATCGATGTCGAAGTCGCGCAGCGCCCGCGCAGCGCGACGCAGCGACGCCTCAGCGGTGGGACCGTTGACGATGAGTTTGGCCAGCAGCGAGTCGTAGTGCGGGCTGGTGGTGTAGCCGGCGTAGCCATAGGTGTCCACGCGCAAGCCTGGACCGGAGGGCACGTTGAACGTCTTGAGCCGCCCACCACCCGGTTTCACTGTGCCGTCCGCCTGCACCGTTTCCATATTCACACGCAGCTGCACGGCAAACCCGCGGGGCGCGGGCACCTGCGCCTGAGCAAGCCCGACGTCACCCAGCGTTGCGCCGTCGCACAGCTGTAGTTGTGCCTGCACCAGATCCACGCCGGTGACGGCCTCGGTCACGGTGTGTTCCACCTGCAGACGGGCATTGGCTTCCATGAAAAAGAACTGCTGCGTCGCCTCATCGAGGAGGAACTCGATGGTGCCAAGGCCGCGGTAGCGTGCGGCTTCGCCGAGCCGCACCGCGGCGCTACAGATGGCGCTGCGCAAGGTGTCGTCCAGCGCCGGGCTCGGCGCCATCTCGACGATCTTCTGGTGCCGACGCTGCAGCGAGCACTCGCGCTCCCAAACGTGGCTCACTGCACCCGAACCATCGCCGGCAATCTGCACCTCGATGTGACGCGCATCGGCAACGAGCTGTTCCACATACACAGCGTCCTCACCGAACGCGCCGCGCGCCTCGGACCTGCAACGTTCGTAGGCATCGGCAAGTGCTTCGCGATCGCGTACGACCCGCATGCCGCGGCCGCCGCCTCCGGAGACCGCCTTGAGCATCACGCCAGCTGCGCCGTGCGCGTCGTAGAACGCCAGCGCCTGCTCCAGGCTCACCGGCTCCGATACGCCCGCCACCACGGGCACGCCTGCCCGCTCGGCGAGCTGCCTGGCGCGGGTCTTGTCGCCAAACGCGGCCAACGTGTCCGGCGTCGGGCCGACGAACACCAACCCCGCATCCTCCACAGCCCGTGCAAACGCTGCGTTCTCGCTGAGAAAGCCGTAGCCTGGGTGCACGCCCCAACAACCGGCGTTCACCGCAGCAGCGACAATCTGATCAATATCCAGGTATGCCTGGGCGCCGCGCCCGTCGAGCCGGACAGCGGCATCGGCCATGCGAACATGCAGCGACTCGGCATCGTCCTGCGGATGTATGGCTACCGCGGCAAACGACAGGTCGCGTGCTGCGCGAATCAGGCGCACGGCAATCTCGCCGCGGTTGGCAATCAGAAGCTTTCTCTCCCCCATGACCCGTTGGGCTCCCTATTCAGTTTTCTTCGATGTATCCACTCCCCGACTACTCTACGCGAAGCGGCACCCAGGGGTCAGCCCAGGCCAGCCCACGTCAGCGGCCGCGCTTGGACAGCCGCCCCAGGAGCTCCACGTGTGGGGTGTGCGGCACCTGATCCACCGGTTGCACCTCATCAATGTCAAAACCCTGCTTCAGAAAGTCAGCAACATCCCGTGCGAAGGACGCAACATCGCAGGACACGTAAACAACGTCGGTGAGGCCGGGCAGCGCATCGAACACCGCTTGGCGGTGCAGCAGGCCCTCGCGCGGCGGGTCCAGCACCAGAAGCGTGGCGTGGGCGGAGCCCGCCAGCGCACGACGCAACGCAACGGCGCTGCCAAGATCGCACTGCATCGCGCGCACTCCCGCAAGGCGTTTGTGGTCCAGCACCGCCAACGCCTCGCCGCTCACATCGATGGCAAGCACCTCAGGCACGTGTGGAGCAATGACGTCGGTGAGATTTCCGGAGCCGCAGAAGAGTTCTACCCCGGCACCGTGCGCGGCCTGTTCAAGGCGCTCTCCCAACCAGCTCCGCATGTACGAGTTCTGCGCATTGTTCGGCTGCTGAAACGGCAAGCGAGCGTCGATAGATGCTTCGCCGGCATCCACCGTTTCGTCGATGTCGATGGTTCGCCAGCGGTTACCCTTGCGCGGGCGCCAAGCAGGATTGGGCAACTTGCCGAGAAGCGCATCGAGGGTTTGCTGGTTGTGTGCCGACAGCACGGCGCAGGATTTGATCGGTGAAATAGCGCGCACACCCTCGGATACGAAACCGATCACTTCGCCATCCGTCTTGAGCTGTGCCCGATTGCGGTAGCCTGTTGTCGCCGGCGCGCTACGGATCGGCAGAACCCGATCCTGTCGGTCGAGCCGCGCGAGTGCTGCACGCACCCGGCGCTCCTTGGCCTGCAGTTGGGCCGAATACTCGACGAACATCCATGCACAACCGCCGCAGGCCCCCTGGGAGTGCCCCTGGTGCGGACACAACGGCGCGATGCGGTGCGGAGAAGGCGTGATCAGCGTGCGCAGTTCGGCGACACCGGAGCGCCCCTTCGTTGCGACGAGTTCGAACTCCGCGACTTCGTCGATCCACACGCCTCGCGCGAAGCACACGCGCCCGCCGGGATGCGCGACAACCCCGCGCCCGTCGCTCGTCAGGTCCCGCACCGTGGCGGTAAAGTAGCGTGATGTACGGCGTTGCGGCATGCGCGCGGATGGTATCGATGCGCGTGTCTGCAGTCGAATGTGTTGCTGCTGAACCCACAATCCTTCGCGCGTCAGCGAGGCGATCGGGTCGATGGATCGTACAACCCCAGCGCGCCGTACATCGTGAATCCCGCCAGCTTTCGAACCTCTTGCGGCAGCTGGGCGACGCGCTCAGCCGGTACGTTCAGGTACTGATTTTCCTCCTGCCGAACCCACCCCAGCGAATAGGTGAGAATCACCCCATAGCGCCAGTCCCCGGAGGTATTCGCGCCCGCACCGTGCAGCGTGCCGCCCATCCAGAACAGCACCGATCCCGCAGGCATCTCGGCCGGTACGATTTCGTGCGGCTGCGCCTGGCGTTCCCCATCCCAACGATGACTTCCCGGGACGATGAGGGTTGCGCCGTTGTCGGCCCGGAAATCGCTGATGGCCCACATGCTGGCAACGATGATGTTCGGCCGGGGCAGCGGGAAGTAGGTAAAAGAGTCTTCCTCCCGATGCAGGATCTGCGCCCGTGCACCCGGACCGACTTCAAGCGCCGCTGTCACATGTACCTGGTAGCCGAGCTCACCATTCGGCACCAGGAAGTGATCGCACATGGCGAGGGTTGTGGGGTGGCAGATAAGGCTCTGGCTCACCGCGTCGGAGCGGGAGAGCAGACCGGTGATGCGTCGGGTGGTTCCCGGATAGAACGCCTCGGGATCATCTGCATCGACGGGGGCGCGTTCCATGTGCTGCGACAGATCGCTGCGGATCTCTGCCCGAGTCTGCGGTGTGCAAACATCGGTAACCACCAGCGCGCCCGCATCCCCCAGCGCTGCGGCCATCTCATCTGCGCAAGCGTCAGCCGGAAGTCTCGGAATCATAGGGCGTCACCTCGACCGC
>JAUIED010000181.1 GCA_030428905.1 Gammaproteobacteria bacterium | reverse complement strand
ATGCGGAACAGCGGCGGCATGGCGATGAAGACATGCCCAGCGGTCACCAACGGGCGAAAGTGTCTGACGAAAAGCGCGCACAGCAGTGTGGCGATGTGTGCGCCATCCGAGTCTGCGTCCGCGAGGATGCACACCTTGTCGTAACGAAGACCACTCAAGTCATCCGAACCGGGATCCACGCCAACCGCAATAGCGATGTCGTGCACCTCCTGAGAGGCAAGTACCTGCTCGGGCGCCACTTCCCAGGTATTCAGAATCTTGCCCCGCAGCGGCATGATTGCCTGAAACTCGCGATCACGGGCCTGCTTGGCGCTGCCGCCGGCAGAGTCGCCTTCCACGAGAAAGAGTTCTGCGCGGGACGCGTCCTGACCTGAACAGTCTGCCAGTTTGCCGGGCAGCGCCGGTCCGGCAGTGATCTTTTTACGCGCTACTTTCTTCGCAGCCTGCACCCGACGTTGCGCATTGGCGATGGCGAGCTCTGCGATACGCTCGCCCTCCTGCGGGTGTTCGTTCAGCCACAGACTGAACGCGTCCTTCGCCACCCCGCCGACGAACACTGCCGACTGACGGGAGGAAAGCCGTTCTTTGGTCTGCCCGGAGAACTGCGGATCGGCCAGCTTGGCTGACAGGACGTAGGCGCACTGCGCCCACAGATCATCGCCGGTGAGCTTGACGCCACGGGGCAGGAGATCACGAAACTCACAGAACTCCTTGAGCGCCTCATTGAGCCCCGAGCGGAGGCCGTTGACATGCGTGCCGCCCTGCGCTGTGGGAATCAGGTTCACATAGGACTCGGTGACGAGATCTCCATCCACGACCCACGTGAGGGCCCAGTCCACCGCCTCAGCGTTGCCTGCAGCGCTGTGCATGAAAGGCTCCGCCGGCACGGTGTCCACACCGTCCAGCGCCGCCTCCAGGTACCCCTTGAGCCCGTCTTCGTAATACCACTCGGCATCCTCATCGGGCCTGGCTTCAATGCTGATGCTGATGCGCAAACCCGGGCAGAGCACCGCCTTGGCGCGCAGCAGGTGCTTGAGCCGAGACACGGACACGTTGGCCGAGTCGAAATAGCTCGGATCGGGTTTAAACCACACCCGCGTGCCGGTATTGCGTTTGCCAACCGTGCCGATCTTTTGCAACTTGGTGGCTGGTTCGCCGCCGGCATAACGCTGTTGGTAGACGTTGCCGTCGCGTTTGATCTCGACCTCGAGGCTCTCCGAAAGGGCGTTGACTACCGATACACCCACACCATGCAGGCCGCCGGAAAAGTTGTAGTTCTCGTTGTCGAATTTGCCGCCCGCATGCAGTCTGGTAAGGATCAGCTCGACCCCTGTGACCTTGTGCTCGGGGTGCACGTCCACCGGCATGCCGCGGCCGTCGTCCACCACCTCCACAGAACCGTCTTTGAACAGGCGCACATCGATCTGATGGGCATATCCCGCGAGCGCTTCGTCGACGCTGTTGTCCACCACCTCCTGCACGAGGTGATTGGGGCGGGTGGTGTCGGTGTACATGCCCGGACGTCGACGCACGGGCTCCAGTCCGGAAAGGACCTGCAGAGATTCTGCAGAGTATTTGGCTTCAGCCATTCAGGTCGTCCGTCCCTCTACTTCTTTGGAAAAATCGGATCCAGCGATAGATCTGTAACGCGCCCCACCGAGGTGTCGATGCGGCCATCATCGTGCAGCAACAGACGCCTCCATCCTGGCGGCTGCCGGTTCAGCGTCGGCACTCGCGTGCCGGGTTCGAACTGGAAGCAGGTGGACGGCGTACCCAGAAACCAGGTGCCGTGCTGCTCGGTCTGCACTTCCTGATGCACGTGGCCGAAAACCACACCACGTACAGCTGCGTGCTGCGTGGCGCATTCTAACAGCGTTGCCGAACGAATTCGGTCGCAATCGAGCCACGGGCAGCCCACCGGGAAGAAGTGGTGATGTGTTGCGAGCAGCACGTGCGCACTCTCTGCGATGGTTGCTTCGAGCGCCTGCACCTGCGTATCGCCCACACTGGCAGAGGGCAACTCATCCACGTGCGTGTCAATCAACGCAAGGTGCCACGCACCGATGTGCAAGTCGCCGGTGGGCAGCCCGGCGAGCTGCATGGGCGAGTGCATATCATGATTGCCCGGTGTGCAAGCGATCGGGCCATCGAAACGCAGGCGCACCGTATCGAGAAATCTCTGGTAGCCTCGAGCATCCATCGGATCGTGGACGATGTCGCCAGTAACCAGCAATGCGTCTACGTGCTCGGCGAGAGCGGCGTCCAGCACCGCTTCCAGCGTGGCCTGGGTATCGACGTTGCACAGCAAACCACCCGGCTGCGGGGTGAGGTGCACATCGGTAATCTGGACAACCGAGATTGTGCTCAACGCTGTGCGGTCGCCGGCTCGCCCCACTCCCTCGACAGACTCACGCCATGCTCAAGGCAGTGCGCTAGAAACTCTCCCAGAAAGCGGTTGATCTGCACCTTCTCGTCCTTGTGCCGCATTTTCTCGTTGGGGTAGTCATACACCGCCGCAAAACGCCGCTCGTTCTGGAACTCGATGACCTCGGCGCTGCGCGCGTCGTGGTACATCCGCACCTTGATGCTCGGGTCTTCGCCGTCAGCACCCTGGCGCACCTGAGACACGCGCACGAGCGTGGTGTAGGGCGCACGTTCCAGCACGTCGAGGCGCACCACCGGACCATCGCTTTGACCCAACGCAAACGCCGCAACTTCATGCTCTTCGAGGCGCGGGAACAACTTACGCAAACGCAGGTAGTTGGCGTCGCATTCGGCCATGTGCCGCGGCAGATCGATGGTGTAGCGCTTGGCTGCCATGCTGGAATCAGGTGCAAGACGAGCGGCTACTATAAACACCCCCATAGCAGCCGTCACGCACACGCAAGGGCTTTGCGCGCGCGGATGTCGCACGTGCACCCGATCACATTTCCGCAGAACCATTCGCACACTTTCAACGACTTGTAGAGAGGCGCTCTGCTAAACTCGAAGATCGGCCGAGCACCGGACACTCACCCCGGAACACTCGAGAACAAAGGACTTTCACGAATGCGTTTGACGGCTCTATTCCTGCTTATCGGCATCTTTGGTTCTGCGTGGGCAGAGAACTTGTCCGACGTGTATGACGCAGCCATCGACCACGACCCGGTGTTGGGCGCAGCTCGCGCAGGCTTTGAGGCCACCCGCGAGGTCGTGCCGCAGGCACGATCGCAACTACTCCCCAACGTTTCCGCCAGCGCCAGCACCAACTGGAATGAGTTCAGCTTCCCCGGCAGCGCTTTTCTGGATACGGACCCAGGCAGCCCCACATTCGGTCAAACCTTTTCCCTGCCGGAACAGGAGTACAACGAAAACTCCTGGCAGGCGCAGCTTCGTCAGCCCCTCGTCGATCTGGAAAGTTGGTTTGCACTGCGCAGCGCCAAGTCCACGGTGGAAGGTGCCGGTAAGCAACTGGCCGCCACAGAGCAGAATCTGATCGTGCGCGTAGTACAGGCCTACCTGAATGTGCTGCGCGCCCAGGATCTGCTCGACTCCACCACCGCAGAAGAAGCAGCGGTCAAGCGCCAGCTCGAACAGGTGCAGCAGCGCTTCGATGTCGGCCTTGTCGCCATCACCGATGTGCTCGAAGCGCAAGCCGCCTATGACAACTCCGTGGTCCGCCGCATCCAGGCCGACGGCGACCATGAGATCTTCTTCGAGACGCTACGCACCCTCACCGGCATCAACCATGAATCACTGGACCGTTTGAGCGAGGAGCTGCCGATCCTCAACCCCGAACCGCGCGCGCAGGAAGAGTGGGTGTCCACAGCGCTCGCTACCAACCTCGCCATCGCTGCATCCGAAGCACGCCTGCAGGCAGCGGAACGCACGCTGCGCGCCCGTCGCGCCGGGCACCTGCCGACCATCGACGCCACCGCCACACACCGACGCTTCAACACCAATTCTCCGCAATTCGGCGTGGTACAGACCCCGGAGACCGAAACCACCGTGTACGGCCTGCAGTTCAACCTGCCGCTGTACCTCGGTGGATTCAATCACGCCCGACGTCGCGAAGCAGGAGCACTGGCTGAGCAGGCGCGTCAGGAGCTACAGGATCAGCGCCTGACCGTGAGCCGCGACACACGCAACCTGTTCCAGGCGGTAGCAACTGACGTGGTTCGGGTGCGCGCTCGCCTGAAAGCCATCAAGTCCAGCCAGTCGGCACTGGAAGCCACGCAAACCGGCTACGAAGTCGGCACACGCAACATCGTCGACGTGCTGCAGGCGCAGCAGCGGCTCTTCGCCGCGCAGTTCGACTATGCGGATTCACGCTACAACTATGTGCTCAACCTCATGCGCCTGAAGCAGGCTGCAGGCACACTGGCCGACCCGGACCTGCGTGAGCTGAACGCGTTTACCGATCCGAACGACCCGGTTGAGCGTCGCCACACGCTGAGCGGCTACAACCGCCAGGGAGACGGTTGAGCTCTCGCCTGGTTGACGCCGAGTCATCCTGTGCCGTCGCTGATGCCGACGGTAACCTCCTCGTTCGCGAAGATGCGCCGCTACCCATCTACAGCATCGCGAAAACCATTATCGCGAGCCTCGTGCTGCGTGCTGGTATCGATCCTGCGGCACCCGTATCGCAGTGGCTGGGAAACGATCTCCTGCCCGACAATCGCGCGATCACCGTGGAGCATCTGCTGTGTCACACCAGCGGCCTGACCGACTACGGTGCGCTGCCTGCGTATCACCAGGCCATACAGACCGGAGCACCACCCTGGAGCGATGCGCAGTTCGCTGCACACACACTGCACCAACCGTTGCTCTTCGAGCCCGGCCAGGGCTGGTCGTATTCGAATCCCGGATACTGGCTGCTAAAACAGGTCATCGAGCGGGAGTCAGGCATGCCGCTTGCCGAGCTGGTTCGACGGTTTGTCAGCACACCGTTTGGGCTGCATTCGCTGTACGTCGCCGAAGGACAGTTCGCGGCCGATCTACCCTGGTACCCCTCGGGCTGGGTATGGCACGGACTGATGGTAGCCGATGCTAGCGACGTGGTGCGCTTCATGGCATCCGACCTCGTGCGGCCTCTGCTTGATGTCCAGGTTGCCGTACCGCACGCCCAGCCACCGTGGCGCAACCCGCACTACGGGTACGGGCTCATGGTGGAACCCGGCGATCGATACGGTCACAACGGCGGTGGCCCCGGCTACAGTGCTTCCTGTTTCCACTTCCCCGATTCCGGATTGACCGCTTGCGTGCTCATGCGAACGGACGCGGAGGACGCTGCCATGCAACGCGTTCTGTCGCTGGTGGACGACCTGTCCAGCTGAGCGGTTTGGTTTGAGCGTTCACACGCCCCGCAACAAGGACACCATCACCTCGCCCTCCAGTGCGCTGAGCACCTCCCTGGCACGATGCTTCTGGTCCGCCCGCAGCTTGCCGCGAATCTGCGTCTCCGATCGCTCGAGAATCATCGCTGCGGTACGCGCATAGGGCTCCTGACCGCGCATGGCCAGGCCGATGATCTCGAACCACAAACGCATTACCGCCTGGGCCTCGGCAGACTGCAAGGTCGCCGACAGCGCGGCCAGCGCCTGACGCGCGGTTGCATTGCCTTTTGGAAGGGCCGCATCCGTACCCGCGGCCAGACGCTCGCTGATCAGCAACAGGGCTTCCGCCACCAGCGTTTCCTTGGTTTCGAAGTAGTACATGATCATTCGATCGCTGATGCCCACCGTACGCGCCATCGCTCGCAGGCCACTGTCGTGCAGCCCGTGCTCGATAAGGTGTGCCGCCGCGGCTTCGATGATCTCTTCGCGGCGCAGGTCGGATTTTCTTCGCGACGTCATGGGCAGCCCGTTCCTTTACTGCACATTATCGGCTACCAGACAAAACGTAGCTATTGCTACATAAAACCGTTGACACTGTGATAAACGTAGCACATGCTACGTGTTTTAGCGCCAGCGCATTCGGAGGCCCCATGACTGGCAACGACCCAACCGACATCGTCGAAACATTCATGGCAGCGATGGAGAAGATGGACTTCGATAGTGCGCTGCAGCTCGTGGCGGACGACCTCGTCTACATCAACAGCCCCAACACCGTCTCGCACGGCCCGGCTGGTGTGCGGGAAACACTCGAGCCGTTCTTTGCACCCATCGAAGAGAACGAGTTCAGGATTCTGCGAATCGTCAGCGAGGCGGGTCGGGTGGTCACGGAACGTCTCGACCGGCACCGGGTGGCACAGGGCTGGTTCGAACTGCCGGTAACCGGCGTGTTCGAAGTGCACGACGGCAAGATCAGCTACTGGCGGGAGTACTTCGATATGCAAACCATTCAACAGGCCATGCAGCAACTGATGGGAGCCGACGCATGACGTACTTTCGACTACTGCTTGTCGTGTTCTGCATGGTGGTCAGTGTGTACACTATTGCGGCAATCGCCAACGATGGCATCAATCTCTTCACCAATACGCTGCCCGCCGTAGCTCAAGTAGGCTGGCCGGGGCAATTTCACGTCGACTTTGTTACGTATCTGGCGCTCACCGGGCTTTGGGTCGCGTGGCGACACAAATTTACGCCGGCGGGCATCGCGCTGGGCGTGGCAGCTTCGGTGCTGGGTATCATCTTTCTAAGTCTCTATCTGCTGCGGGAGCTGAAGCGCAACGGCGGGGACGTACATGCATTGCTGCTCGGCGAGCACCACTCCACCTCAGGCACGCGCGATTGAATCAGCTGAGGTCGCGCCACTTTCACAGGAGTAGCTGAAATTATCGGCCCTGACGATCGCCTGGCCGGAGCATGGGCTTGCCCAGCTGAGAGGCTGCGGAACATCGTTCTCTTCCCGCAATGACAAGCGATTTTCTTCTCGGGTGAAGCACTACCGTCCGGTGCCTGTCTGCCCCTCGAGCATGCCTAGAAGAAAAGCGGTTTGACGCGCGAGCGCACCTTTCCGCTGCACAATGATGTGCAACGCCGCCTCACCACAAGCATGACGCACGGCGTCGTCCTGCAACATCCGCACGACCGAACGCGCAAGCGAAGCCGCGCCATCAACATTCTCCAGTGCGTCTGCATCGCGGAACGCCTCAGCCACATCGGCAAAATTGAACACATGAGGCCCCATGAGGACCGGCAAAGCCCACAGCGCAGGTTCGATGGGATTATGGCCACCCCGTTCCACCAGGCTACCGCCTACGAAGGCAACGTCCGCAACACCGTAGAGTTCCAGCAACGTTCCCATCTCATCGCCCACCACCACATCCGGCGCGGCGCCGGTGAGTTCGCTCTGCAGGATGGCGCTGAAGCCATGCTCGCGCGCCTCGGCAAGCACCTGTAGAGCCCGGACCGGATGTCGGGGCACCAGGATCAGACAAGCGCTTTCTTGGGAATCGGCGACGACGCGCGCCGCCTCCAGCACCAGAGCCTCCTCGCCCGGGTGCGTGCTGGCAGCGATCCACACGTTGCGCCCGCCTAACTGCCAACGATCCACCAGCATGGCGGCCGCGCGCCGCTGCGCGTCGCCCAATTCGGCATCGAACTTGACGCTGCCCACGACCTGAACATTTCTCCCACCAAGGGCTTCGAACCGTTGTCGGTGCGCTTCGGTCTGGCAGGCTATGCCGTAGAGCTTGCCCAGCATGTCACGGGTCAGCCCACCCACCCGGGCGTACCCTGCCGCCGAGCGCTCCGACAGGCGGGCGTTAACAAGCGTCGCCGGAACACCTCGCTGCCGAGCACACTCGATGAGGTTGGGCCACAGCTCAGTCTCCATGAGAATGAGCGCGCTTGGCGCTACCCGATCATAGAAACGGCGAACCGAACGGGTGAAGTCATAGGGTGCATAGCAGTGGCTCACTCGATCACCGAGCCGTTTGATCACCTCCCCGGAGCCGGTCGGTGTCATGGTGGTGACAAGCACCGGCCGATCGGGGAAATGCGCAAGCACGGCCTCGATCAGCGGCACAGCGGCTATGGTTTCACCCGCGGATACCGTGTGAAACCAGATCGGCGCGCGCGGTATGGCCGCCGGCACATAGCCAAACCGCTCCTCCACACGCTCAGCGTAGGCCGGTTCCCGTCGCGCGCGCAACATCAGCCGCAGGCGCACGAATGGATAGGCGATGGCCAGCACCAGTCGGTAGAGGATGAGATTTGCACGCGCGGAAGGCATGTCTCCATACTACCAAGGCAGCGCGCCAACCAGCAGGTGCAGCGGCCATCCAAGCCGGTACTTGAAACGCGATGGCCGCTTCGAGACATCTCGCGAATCAGACAAGCAGACAACCTCCAGCGAGGCCCCATCATGCCGGATACCGGAAGCGTCTCAGAGCACTACACACGGGGCGACCTGCTCGAAGCGATTCGGGAGGGTGTCAGAAAACTCGGAAAGTCTGAAGCGACGGTAACGCTTGAGGACC
>JAUIED010000180.1 GCA_030428905.1 Gammaproteobacteria bacterium | reverse complement strand
CTCATGAGCAAGTACGAGCGCGCTAACCTTCCGCAGCTGCCAGACTCGCCCACGCCGGAGCAGGCAGACACATGGGCGGAGCAGGTGCTGGCACTGCAAACCACGCAATTAGCGGCGGATCTGGCAACCATCGATGAAGCGGTCGCGGCGGGCGCAGCCAGCAGCAACGACGGCAACCGGGTTCGCCGCTGGATATCCGATATCCACCAGGGTGCCATCACCGAGCGCATCAACCTCGCCCTGCAGTCCGGCGATGGCATCATCCGCAGCGCCGCGCACACAGCGGAACTGATCAACGCCATCGGTCCAGAGGACCGCAGCAAAGCCTACAATTTCGCGACGGGCGACAACGGCACGAACAATCGCGCTCGCCTCGATGATGCGTTGCGCGCAGGTGAGGTTGCCAACGTGCTCGATCGGCGGTTCGGCAAAACCAATGACGACCGGCACACCCTTCTCGAGAGCATCGCCAACGCACGAAACAAGCTCGACGAACTTGAACCGGTGGCGGCGGCATTCGCAGAGGTGCTTGCGAACACGCCCAGGAAGACACGGCCGGTCCCGCCGGACTTTCTCGCCCCCATTGCACAGGAGTTCTGGCTGAACGGTTCGATTCTCGCAGAGAGTGATGCCAAAGGCGGAATCTGGATCGACAGCAACCAGGTGGGCGACATCACGCACAACGGCAAGATCTGGGTCGACAGCAACGAACGGGGATCCATCGAGCCGGACGGTGAGGTGTGGCTGGACGGCAATTCCATGGGCAGCCTCGAACCCAACGGCGAGGTGTGGCGCGGCGGCAATCAGGTTGGGCTGATCCAACAGGACGGCACTGTATGGGTGAACGGCTCGGCTGCCGGCGAGATCGTTCCCTTTCAGGGAGAATGGAAACGCGCGGCGATTCTCTACTACTTCCGCGATTTTTTTGCCCAATGAGCGTCAGGAGTCTGCTGCTTGTAGCCCAACCTGCAGACGGATGAAGGCCCTGCCATGCGCGCCAAACCACACCAGATCAATTGCGCAACGAACAACGGCGATAGCCGCGACGGTATGCTCACCACAGTAACCACGCGCGGAGGCAATCGATCCAACAACCCTCAATATTCGGTGTTGAACACATGAGCACTCGAACCATCCATTGCGCGCTGATTACCGGCGGCGCCCAGGGCATCGGCAAGGGGCTGGCACGCGCCTGCCTGCAGCGCGGCGCGAAGGTGGTGATCACCAATACCACACCGAGCGTTGCTCAGCAGACGGTGGATGAACTGTCTGCACTCGGCGCCATTCGTGCGGTATGCACGGATGTGACCGACGCTACCGCAACGCAAGCGCTGCTGGACGACGTATGGGCCAATGAAGGTGCTCCGGATGTCCTGTTCAGCAATGCAGGGGCCGGCGCGATGAAGCCACTGCTCGATTCAACGCGCGAGGATTTTGACGCGCAGTTCAGCCTCAATCTTTACGGTGCGCTGGATATCGCTCAGCGATACATCAGGCGGTTACTCGATGAGCACGGCACCGGACACGTGATGTTCACGGGCTCCGAGAACTCGCTGGTAATGCCGCGGGAGAACGCCGAACTGGCCATGGGCACCTACGGTGGAACCAAGCATGCACTGCTGGTGATGGCTGAATGGTTGCGAGCCGAACTCCGCGATACCGGGGTTACGGTGAGCACCCTGATGCCGGCTGCCGTGCTGACTGAACGTCTCGCTGAAACCTTTAGCGCACTGGAGTCAGCGCCAGCGGGTGATCCGCTGCGCCAGACGTTCACTGCTGAAGCGGAAGCAAACTTGCGCAAGCGGTTCATATCACCGGATGAATGCGCGCAGTATGCGCTTGCCGGCTACGATAAGGGGCTCTTCTTCATCCCAACCCATGCGCACATTCTCGACGATGTGAACGCACGGCTTACGGAGCTGACCGCAGCCTTCCGGGCGCTTGGGCTTGCAGCGGACTGAACGGCTGCGCTGATGCAGACCAGAAAACAGCCAGCGCCAAGAAGCGCCACGCTGCGTCTCATGCGCCGCTACATTCAGTTCCCTGACTGACAACTGCTGGGCCAGATGCGCACAGATTGCTGCTGCTTCGGTGGCGATCTCTTCCCCGCTCTCCGGTCTACTTCCCTTCCTTTTCCCGGTACGCATCGATGTTCTTCAACGTTTCGCGCGCCGATTCATGCACGTGCTGTTGCTGTTGGCGACGTCGGAGCGATTTGTCCGAAATCTCCGGCGCCACATAGCCGTCGTCGTCGCGGCTCACGTTCGTGCCCGGTGCCACCACCGCATCGATCGCATCCAACGTGGCGTCGTCGAGCACCACGTCGGCCGCTTCCAGGCAGCCGTCGAGTTGTGCCAGCGTCCTCGGCCCGAGGATCGTCGAAGTAACCGCGGGATGCGTAACGGTGAAGGCGAGCGCCATCTGCATGAGCGTGATACCGGCTTGGCGCGCGATGCCATCCAGCGCTTCGATCAGGTCCAGCTTCCGCTGATTGTCCGGGCGCGCCATGTCGTACAGGTGAGGCTGCAGATCCTGGCGGTGGGTGTCGTTCGGCTTGTGGTCGCGACGCCATTTGCCGGTGAGCCAGCCCTGGGACAACGGGCTCCAGATCACCACGCCCATGCCATAGCGCTGGCAGGTGGGCAGCACGTCGGCCTCCACGCGCCGCGCGAAGATCGAGTACGGTGATTGCTCGCACCGGAACCGTTCGAGCGCGCGCCGCTCGCAGGCCCAGTGGGCTTCCACGATCTGCTCCGCCGGAAATGTGGAAGTGCCCAGCATGCGGATCTTGCCTGCACGCACCAGATCCGAGAGCACGCCGAGTGTGTCTTCGATGTCTGTGGTCGCATCGGGCCGGTGCGCCTGGTACAGATCGATGTAGTCCGTGTTCAGCCGTTTCAGGCTGGCGTCCACTTCGCGGGTGATCCAGCGCCGCGAGCTGCCGCGGTGATTGGGATCGCCGGTCATCGGCAGGCCGAACTTGGTGGCGAGCACCACTTCGTCGCGCACGCCTGCCAGCGCTTTGCCCAGAATGGTTTCCGACTCGCCGTGCGAATACACGTCCGACGTATCGAAGTAGTTGATTCCAGAGTCCAAGGCCCGGTGCACCATCGCTTTGCACTCGGTCGCATCCTTGTTGCCGAAGTAGCCGAACATGCCAGCGCCAAAACAGAATTTGCTCACCGACACGCCACTGCGCCCCAGAACCCGCATCTCCATTCGCTACCCTCCGTTGTGTTGACGCTACTAAGGTTCGGCCTGCACCAGGCTTACTTGAACCAGCACTGCCATTCTAGCCACACTTGCACTGCTGTGCGCCCATCGCGGGTCCCGCCCTGACAAACCTACCGATACTCTCAACGCCTTGGAAAACAAGACGGCATCTCCGTCTCCCTCCGGGGTACCATCAGATCCTGATCCTCACCCCACCTTCGATCGTTCTGCCTGGTTGGGGCGCCAGATCTTTGATGAACGACGTGTGGTAACGCTGATCATCATCCGTCAGATTATCTCCCCGCAGAAAAATCTCAACGGACGTGCCACCGAACTGGGCGCGGTACCCGAGGTAGCCGCTCAAGTTTTCATAGCTTCGCGTCGGCAGCTCGCCGAACGCCACATCACTCTGATCGTCGACGCGCGTGTAACCGATTTCAGCAGTAAACCGATCCCACTGGAGAAGCGCGTCCAATCGCCAGCGATTGGGGGGTATGCGAGGCAGATCGTTCTCTGGCGCACCAGACAACCGAGCATCAACCACGTCCATACCCGCATTGAGCGCGAAATGCCCCCCGTTCCACTGAACGGCCCGCCAGCTCAGATCGATTTCGAATCCTTTGAACAGTGCGTCGCCCTGCTGCCACCGGAGAACGCGCAGCTCCTCGATCTCCGCGCCAGTGGGCGCCTCGTAGATGAAGTCCGAAAAGTCAGTGCGATATGCGCTCAGCGCGAAACGGAATGTCTCGGACTGATACTGCAGGCTAGCGGCCACATTTGCCGCAACCTCCTCCTCCAGCGTCGGGTCGCCGATCTCGAAACTCGATGTCACCAGGTGTGGGCCATTGGAGTAGAGTTCCTCTGCAACGGGGGCTCGGCTGGAATGATCAACTTGCGCGGTCAACGTCCAGTTGCCACCAAGCGGCCGGATCAGTCCGATGGAGACAGCCTCCAGGCCGAATCTTCTCGATCGATTGCCCGTCGGGTCATGTTCCACCCACTCGATGCGCACGCCTGCTTCAAGTTGGTACTCACCAAACAAGCGCTCGCCGAGATAGAACACGCCCAGGCTTTCCGTATCCACCGGCAGGACAAACGCTTCCTCCCCGCTTGCGGCAAACTCCCGTTGAGAGGCTTGTAGACCGAAACTGCCCTTCAGACCGGCCACCGCTGCATGAACGAACTCCAGCCGTCCTTCCAGCGCTTCGGTTGTGAAGCGGGTACCGACTTCGCCGCTGCCTTCAACCTCGGTGTGCTCATAGTCATTGCGTCCGACTCTGAAATTGATGCTGTCGATCCCAGCGAACGGCGCGCTGAGTCCAGCCTCGAAGTCGATTCTGGTCTGCTCGAGTTCAAGGTTGGGGTTACCCTCCTCGGCATGTTCGTCATGCGCTTCGTCGTGCCCGTGCTCGTCTTCTGCGTGCTCCTCATCCTCCTCTTCGTGGTGGTGATGATGGTGTTGATGACCCGGCAGTCCATAGTCCGCTTCGTACGTGGAAATCGACAAGCCGACAAATCCACTATCACCGATCCGTGAGAGACCCACAGCACCGCCATGCGCCCGCATTCGGCTACCCGGAAGCCTGCCGTAAGTTTCGGCTTCCCCTGCGTGTTCGTCCCCTTCATGTTCGTCTTCATGTTCGTCGAGATCCTGTTCGAGTGCACGCTGAGCTGTAGATTCAGCAGAGCCAGGTATATCGTAATCATCGGCATCCCGATAGAAGCCATCCAGATGGAACGCAAACGCGCCGGCGCTGGTGTCCAGGCGTACCGCCGAGGTTCGGCGGTCGGCGTTGTCAGCGCCTCGGAGCTCCACCTGAGCCGAGGCGCTCTCAGGCACATCATGTGGGATGCGTCCGGTATGCACGTCTACCACACCGCCGATTGCACCCGTGCCATAGAGCAACGTGCTCGGTCCCTTGAGGACCTCGATACTGTCGGCAGAAAAAGGCTCAACCGTCGTCAGGTGATCAGGGCTCGTAACAGACACGTCCAAGCTGTCGATCCGATCCTCCATCACCTTGACACGGGGTCCACCCAAACCTCGAATGACAGGCCGACCAACGGCTTGACCGAAACTGGAGGAATGGACGCCGGACAAACCAGCAAGGGTCTCGCCGATAGACGCAGCGACCCTGCGTTGAAGCTTGTCCCCGCTCAGTGTGGAAACAGGCTGCGCCAGCCCTTCGGCTGACAGAGGGTGGGCACGCACAATAACCTCTTCAATCGTGTCGTTGCCGGAATCGGCGCATGCATCAGATGCGCTGCCAACCATCATGCAGGCGAGCACCCACACCCCAGTTGTGCTGAGTCGTGTACTTTTCATTTCACTATCCGGTGGTTCTCTCGTTGGAACAGGCTCTGGTCGATCCAACTTTAGCAAGACAAATATGTTATATCATATCTTTTATCTCAACCACCTCTGTGGTTGACGAGATGAAGCGCTCAGGGGAACGACACAGACCGCTGACGACCGGGCACGCATCAAGTCGCCATCGCGCCCTGCACCCTCAATCTGGGTAGCGAATGCCCGTTTCGCTGCCGGACAGACCTGCCGTCACCTCCAGAATCGCGTGCCCGTGCTGCACACGTCCAAACTCGTCCTCGGCTTGCACCGTCACGGTGTGCGTGCCGGGCTCCAGCGAATCGTCCAGATCGGCTTCAAACAGATGCGTGGACACCGTCGCCTCGACCCACGTCTTTTTAACGTTGCGGTGCCGTTCGTATTGCTCGAGCATATAGGGATCTTTTCGGAATGTGCGTTCGAGCGGCGAGTAAGCACCGTCGTTGATCCGGTAGCTGACTTTCGACTTCGGACCGCCATCGAACAGATTGACCAGAATGGCTGCTGCGGGAAGTTCATCCTGCGAAATGCGCCCGTCCAGCAGCTGGCCGGCTTTGAAGTCTCTCAGGCCATCGACCCGCAGCTGATGGTGTGCGACGTCGAAGAGGATGCGCATCTGGTAGTCTGCAGGCTTGCCTGCCCCCTTGAATCGGACCGCCACGTCCGTCGAATCGACTTCTAAAATATGATACCCGTTCGGCGTGCCATCGCGCTGGTCACTGATGGCAATGCCCCGCTCATCGAACGGACCGCTCCACCAGGCGCCAGAAACGGTGGCCAGAACGTGATGGTGAAAAGTACCGGGCCCGGGAAAACCGTCATCTTCACCGAAGTAGACGTGATCCGTGGTGTGCGTGTGTCCAGCCACGGAGTACAGGTTGCGACGGCCGGCAAGCAGCCGGAAAAGCGCCTCGCGGTTTCTCGTTGTGTAAGTGCCGACCTCGCTGCCGAGCGGCGCATGGGTGGCTACGAACACCAGACGGTCCTCATCCACATGCTCGAGCTCGTTTTCGAGCCATCGCAACTGGTCGCGCGACAGGCTGGCCTCGTAACCACCGTTGCCGCGAACGTCTCCCGGATCCGCCTGACCGCGGCCTTTGTACTCGATGTTATCCAGAATGACGAACAAGGCTTCCGCGTACTCAAAGGCGTAGTACGGAGGGCCATAGAAACGCTTGAAGGTCTCCAGGGAGTAGCGATCTTCCGTGGCTTCGAAGTTGATCTCGTGGTTGCCCGGCACGTTGTACCAGGGCACACCGATCTGCGCGATCAGGGCGTTGAAGCGAGGAAACATGGACAGGTCGTCGAAAAGGATGTCACCCATCGTCATGCCGAACGCCGCATCGGTGCCGATGAGCTCCGCGACGACATCATCGCGAATGTAGTCCAGCTCCCTGTCCGTCTGCGGCTGTGTATCCGAGAACAGGATTGCTTCGAACTGGTTGGGTTCCGGGCGCTCAACGATCGGAAAGTTGATTTCCTCCGGCAGCGGTCCAGTCGGTTCGATCCCAGCGTAACGCAAGCCCTCAGGTGATCCATTCGGCTGATGGATGTAGTAGAACTGAGGAATCATGTGCCTGTTCACAGGTGTGGCGTAGCCGCGAGGTTTGGTGATGAAGATGATCGCTTCGTCATCCACCGGAAGCCGGTAACGCCCGTCATCGTCCGTAGTGGTGACCGCGATACCGTTGCTGACGCGAACGCCGGGAAGTCCCCTCTCGGACAAGTCCATCTGACCGTTTCGGTTCGCGTCTACAAACACGCGGCCAGTGGCCGTCGCAGCATCGGTGGTCTGGGCCGCAAGCAGGATGCCTAAGGCGAATGAAAGCTGCCGCATAGAATGCTCCAGAAGCATAGGTGTTCGTCAGCCGCACTGTACCGCTTCAATATGACACACTCACGAACGATTCGGCTCGCAGCCTAGCCACGAAGTCGACTCGACCATAGGTATCCTCATGACCTATTAACGTTATATTATATCTTCATCGTCAATGCCGACTTTGCGCTCTGAATGCGATGCAACGTGCTGAAGGAGCCCTTGTTCGAGATGCAAACCAATCGGAGTCCACTATGCTTGCTGATGAGAACTTCACCGTTCGACCGCTGCCTACCATCGTCTTCAACAGAGGTGCCAGTCAGCAACTGAGCAACCACATTCAATCCCTGGGATTGAATGCAGCACTGATCGTTACCGACCAGAACCTGGCTGCGAGCGGGGTTCTGGAGCCGGTGTTGGATGCGCTGAGAGCTTCGAATCTGCGCGTTGAAGTCTTCGACGGCGTAGAACCGAACCCAACGGATCAGAACGTGGAAGCGGGAGCGCAGAAACTCCGCGAATTGGGCGATGCCTGCGTCATCCCAATCGGTGGCGGCTCTTCGATGGACTGCGGCAAGTCCGTCGCGTTGCTGGCTGCCAACAGCGGCACCGTACAGGACTTGCAGGCCGGCACGCCGGTCAATGCTACGGCACCCATTATCGCTGTTCCCACGACCGCTGGAACGGGTTCAGAAACCAACAGTGCCTGTGTCATCACAAACACGAGCCTCGGGCGCAAAACCTATGTAATCCACCCGAGCATCACGCCAGCATTTGCCGTACTCGATCCCAATCTCACCATAGGTCTGCCCACCTACCCGACTGCAACTTGTGGCTTCGATGTGCTAACGCACGCGATTGAAGCGTTTGTTTCTGTCGGCGCCAACACCTACTCCGACGCGCTTGCCCTCGATGCGATAGCCAAGGTGGCCGGCAACTTGCGTCGAGTGGTTCAGGATGGGAAGGACATCGAAGCGCGATCGCAGATGCTGCTGGGCTCTGCAATGGCTGCAATGGCATTCAATGTCGCCGGGTTGGGATCGGCCCATGGAACGGGTCATGCCATTTCTGCGCGGCTCAACGCTGCCCACGGCCA
>JAUIED010000179.1 GCA_030428905.1 Gammaproteobacteria bacterium | reverse complement strand
TGTTCCCGCATTGGCAGCTGCAGGCGGCTATGTGTTCAAAGTGATTGCCGACCTGGAACAGGCGAGCCTCAGCATCGCTGACCACACGTATCCGCTGCAGCCAGACATGCGCGTGGACGCAGACGTTCAGCTCGAACAGCGCAGCGCCTGGGAATGGCTGATCGAGCCGCTACTGGAGGCCTGGCGGCGATGATCCCCATGCCCCGCAGGCTACCGGTCATTCTGCAGAGCGAATCCAGCGAATGCGGCCTGGCAGCGCTATGTATGATCGCTGGCTTCCACGGCCACGAGCTCAATCTGATCCGCGCCCGGCAGCGCTTCTCGCTGTCCCTGAAAGGCAGCACCGTGGCAGACATCATCCGTATGGCAGAAGCCATCGGCCTGACCGCACGGGCGTTCAGTCTGGACCTGCACGAGGTCGAACGCCTGCAGAGGCCGGCGATTCTGCACTGGCAGATGAACCACTTCGTGGTGCTTGCTCGCTGCAGCCGGCGTGGCTTCGAGATTCACGATCCGGCACTCGGCAAACGCTTCGTGCCACGCAAGGAGTTCGCGGAGAAGTTCACCGGCGTGGCGGTGGAGTTTGCGCCGGCCGCCAGCTTCAGCCGCCGGCGCGAGGTGGAGCGGCCCCGCATACAGAAACTGCTCGGCTCCGTGCAGGGCCTACCGCGTGTCGTCGGCGAGCTTTTTGCCCTGTCGCTGCTGTTGCAGATCGCCGCGCTCGCTCTGCCCTACGTCTTTCAGCTCATCGTCGACGGTGTGCTCACCCAGCGCAACGAACACCTTCTGACCGCCATCTGCGCTGGCCTTGCGTTCATGATTCTATTTCAGACTGCCACCAGCGCGGTGCGCCAGTGGTGCATCAGCGTGGTGGGCAGCAGGCTGTCCTACCAGCTGACCAGCAACATCATGACGCACCTCATCCGCCTGCCCCTGTCCTACTTCGAGAAGCGCCATACCGGCGACATACTCATGCGTTTCAATTCAGTACAGGCACTACAGAGCGCGCTGACCACCACCATCGTTTCAGCAATGGTAGACGGGCTCGTAGTCATGCTGACCGTGTTCGTTCTGTTCGTTTATGACGCAACGCTGGCGTGGATCGTGATGGTGTTTTCGCTCGCGGTTTTGCTGCTGCGGCTGGTCTGTTTCCCCTACCAGCGGCGGCTGCAGGAGACAGCCATCGGCAAGGAGGCGAACGAGCAGACCCTGAACATCGAAACTCTGCGCGCCGTGCAGTCGCTGCGCACCGTCGGCGGTGAGCCGTTTCGCCTGCAGCGCTGGTCGGCGGTGTTTGCGGAGTTGGTAAACGCACGCCTCTCGCTCGCCAGATTCGGTATTCACATGAGTACCGCAGAACAGCTTTTGGAAGGTGCTCAGCACATCCTCGTCATCTACCTGGCGGCAACCGCCGTCCTCAACGGTGAGGGGGCGCTGACGCTCGGCGCTCTGTTCGCCTTTCTCTCCTACAAGTCGCACTTCGCCGACCACGCCGGCTCTCTGGTGAATCACGTCATCAGCTTCAAGCTGCTGGATCTGCACCTTCAACGCCTGGCGGACATCATGTGGCAGGAGCGGGATGTGAGCGATAAGCGCGTGCTCGCCACCTCGCCACCGAAGGGTGACATTCGGGTAGCCGGTCTCGGTTTCCGCTACGCAGACTTCGACTCCGACGTGCTACGCGATGTTGATTTCCTGGTACCCGAAGGCCGCATGGTCGCCATCATCGGTCCCTCCGGCGCTGGCAAGACCACGCTGCTGAAGCTGTTGCTCGGCCTCTACTGGCCGAGCACCGGCACCATTCACATCGGCGGCACGCGCCTGGATCGCCACAACGCGCCGCTGTGGCGCCAATCGCTGGGCGCCGTACTGCAGGAGGATCAGCTCATCTCAGGCAGCATCGCCGACAACATTGCCTTTCTCGACGAAAAACCGGACATGCAGCGAATCGAACAGGCAGCGGCCCGAGCCGGAATTGCCGGGGAGATCAGCCAGCAGCCCATGGGTTACCTGAGCCTGGTGGGCGACCTCGGCTCGTCGCTGTCGAGCGGTCAGAAACAACGCCTGCTCATCGCCCGCGCACTCTACCGGGAGCCCGACGTGCTACTGCTCGATGAGGGTACGGCGAACCTGGACGAAGACAACGAGCAACGATTGGCTGACCTGATCGGGGGGCTCACCATCACCCGCATCATCGTCGCGCACCGGCCCGCACTCGTGCAGCACGCTGACATCGTGCTACGCCTGGATCGTCACGGGCTGACAGACGTCACCAGCGAATGGCACGGCCACGATGGCCTGCGCAACGCATCCTCGGCGGGTTGATCCAGCAGTGGTCGGGATTCAATCTCCCGGCGTTGCAAGGACGCGATAGATCACACCGCTCTGATCGTCAGATATGAGCAAGCTCCCATCGGGTGCTGCGAGAACGTCATTCGGACGCCCCCAGTTCTTCTCGCCTTCCAGCCAACCCGTGATGAACGGCTCGTAGGTGAGCCCCGCATCGGTGAAGCGTACAACGCTTACGCGGTAGCCCACTTTGCTGGTGCGATTCCAGGACCCATGCTCCGCTATGAAAAGCGCATCAGCGTAACGGCCGTTCAGGGTATCCGGTCGCGCAAAGCCGAGCCCGAGTGCGGCGGAGTGTGCCTGGATGTTCAACCTCGGCTGTTCGAACGTACGTTCGCCAGCCTGCAAGCCATACTCGGGGTCACGCAAGGGCCCAGCGTGTTCGAACGGAAAACCGTAGTGACTGCCTTCGGTGACGAGTTCGTTCAACTCCTCATGCGGCACATCGTCACCGAGCATGTCGCGTCCGTTATCGGTGAACCACAGGCGCCCGCTGCGAGGATGAAATGCCAGGCCCACGGAATTGCGCACACCGTGGGCGATGACCTGGGTCTCGCCAGACTTGGGGTCCATGCGCAGAACGGATGCAAATCGTGGATCTTCTTCGAGGCACACGTTGCATGGCGCGCCCACGCTCAGGTAGAGCTGACCATCCGGCCCGAAGCGCAGGTATTTCCAGCCGTGATGTCGTTTGTTCGGCAACCGATCGGTCAGAAGCTCGCCCTGGGTGGGCACGCTCTGCGCATGCGGCTGGGCAATGATGCGTACCTCGTTCAGCGCCCCGATGAACAGACGCCCACTGGCGTCCAGGGCGATGCCGCTCGGCATGGTCAGCCCACGCGAGATCACCGTCGCCTCACCGCTATCGAGCGCTACTCGATAGACGACCCCCTTGCGCCGCGTGCCAACGTAGAGAAACCCCCGATCCGCATCGAGCGCCATCTGCCGCGCATTCTCCACCGCGTCGGAAATCAGCTCGACATGCAGCCCGTCCGGTAGCTGAAGTCTGTCCAACGGGGTTGCCAATACCACTTCAGCCAGAACCATCAGGACAACTGTGCTCAGCAGGCGAACCATCGCGAATCCCCGAGTGTGATTAGTCTCACCCACCCTACATTCTCCGCCGGCGATCCGCAGCCTGTTACCGCTATAATCCGCACTGCAGACACGACCAGGGTTTCCGGTTTGGCCCACGCGCACCATCACGGCTCCGAAGCAACGCTGAAACGCGCCTTCGTGCTCATCGCCGGCTTCATGATCGTCGAGGCTGTGGGCGGCTGGCTCGCCAACTCGCTTACCCTCATTGCCGATGCGGGGCACATGTTTCTCGATGCCACGGCCCTGGGTCTGGCCTGGTACGCCGCGCACCTGTCACACAACGGCCAGAACCAGGCGCTATCCTACGGCTACCACCGCGCGCAGGTGCTGGCGGCTTTCGTCAATGGCCTTACCCTGGCCGCCCTGGTGCTGTTCATTCTCTGGGAGGCGGTGCAGCGCCTGCAGAATCCCGAGCCCATGCAGGCAATTCCAGCGCTCACCATCGCCGTGCTCGGCCTGGTGGTGAACATCGTCGCCTTCTACATGCTGCACTCCGGCGAGCAGAACATGAACGTGCGCGCTGCGATGCTGCATGTCATCGGCGACATGCTGGGGTCTGCGGCAGCCATCGTCGCAGCCCTTACGGTCTACCTGACCGGTTGGCTGTACGCAGACCCACTCCTGGCCGGCATCATCGCCCTGGTGCTCGGCCGCGGTGCCTACCGCGTGCTCAAGGAAAGCGGCCACATACTCCTGGAAGGCGTACCGGCAGATGTCGACATCGCCGAGATTCGCGCAACGCTCGAGGCTGGCGTGCCCGGCGTACGCCAGGTGCACCACGTGCATGCCTGGTCACTGACCCCCGAAAAACCATTGCTGACCCTGCATGCGAGCGTCGATGAGAACGTCGACATTGGCGGTGCGACAACGCAGATAAAAGACATCCTCAAGCGGCGGTTCGGAATCGACCACTCAACCATTCAGGTGGAACCCGGCCACTGCCCGGACCATTGACGTGAGCAAACCCGGGCACACGGGCTTTACCCGCATCGCCAGAGCCACCCGATACTCGGCGCAAGGCCTACGCGCAGCCTGGCGGCACGAATCTGCCTTCAGGCAGGAAACCGTCATCGTAGCCTTCCTGCTACCGGCAAGTTTCTGGCTGGGATCAACTGCGACGCAAACAGCATTGCTGATCGTCACCCTCGCCATCATCCTCATCACCGAGCTTCTCAACTCAGCTATCGAGGCCGTGGTGGACCACGTCAGTCCGGAACATCACGAACTCGCAGGCCGCGCCAAAGATCTCGGTTCGGCCGCCGTGTTCGTGAGCCTGTTGCTGACGGCCTCGGTGTGGTTGCTGATTGGCGCCGAGCGATTTCTGTAAGCGTCAGACCGGCGCCGGGCCTGGAAACTGTTCCCGCAGCACGCGCTTGAGGATCTTGCCGCTGGGATTTCTAGGGATCTCATCCACGAACGCTGCCCCCTTGGGCTGCTTGTACGCTGCCAATCGGCCACGGCAGTAGTCGAGCACATCCGCCTCCGTGAGGCTTTCGGTTCTTCGCACGACGATGGCGAACGGCGACTCACCCCACCGCTCGCTGGGCTGGCCGATGACTGCCGCCTCCACGACATCCGGATGCGCCATGATCACCGCCTCGATCTCTGCAGGATAGACGTTCTCGCCGCCGGAGATGACCATGTCTTTGATGCGATCCTGAATGAAGACGAAACCTTCCTCATCCATGGTGGCAACGTCGCCCGTGTGCAACCAGCCGTCGATCAGGGTCTCCGCGGTGGCGTCCGGCCGGTTCCAGTACTCCACCATCACGTGCGGCCCTTTGACGAGCACTTCGCCGGCCTCACCCGCCGCGCAGTCTGCGCCCGACTCGTTCACGAGTTTTACCTGGGTGTGGAAGAACGCCTTGCCCGTAGAACCGGGTTTGCGCAGAGCACTCTCGCTGTCCATCAGGCAGGCCGGCCCACAAGTCTCCGTGAGCCCGTACACCTGCAACACCTGAATGCCCATGTCTGCGTACTTTTCCGTGAGTGCCACCGGCACCGGGGCAGCTCCGGTCATCATCCAGCGCAGCTGGCTGTAATCGAACCGCTCGAAGTTCGGCACCTGCACCATGAAATTCAACATCGCCGGCACGGCCAGGCCGGTGGTAATTCTCTCCTGCTCGATGAGCTCCCACGCACGCACCGGATCGAAGGCGCGCATGACGATCGAGGTTGCACCGCGGTACACATTCACAGCCAGCGGTGTGAGCGCACCGACGTGAAACATCGGTAGCGCCGCAAGGTAGCGGTCGGCCTCGTAGAACACCGCGTTGGCGCCGATGGTGATGACCGCCCAGATGGCGGTGTCGTGAGTGTGCACTACACCTTTCGGTAAGCCCGTGGTGCCTGACGTGTACATGATGTAAAGCATGTCCGACCCGGCAGCACCGAGCTCGGGCTCATCGATCGCTCCCGCGTTGCGGTAACGCGCGTAATCCACCGCAAAGTAGGCTGTTTCGCTCGCGCCTTGAACGTCCGCCACGTGCAGCCAGTGGTGGATGTCCGTCTTTTCACCGCGGCCGTGCAGCTCGGCGACCACGTCGACGAACTCATGGCCGAAAATCAGCCGCGTGGTGCCGCTGTCTTTCAGTATGAACTCGAGTTCGTCTGCGACCAGCCGCCAGTTCAGGGGCACCACCACCGCGCCAATCTTGGCCAGCGCAAAGTAGGACTCCATGAACTCGGCGCTGTTCATGAGCAACAGTCCGACCCGTTCGCCCTTCTTGAGCCCCTCCACCAGAAACTGATTCGCCAACTGGTTGGCGCGCGCGTTCAGATCGCGGAAGCTGAGACGCTCACCCGTCTGGCTATCCACATACGCTTCGCGGTCAGGCGTGAGAAACGCCCGCTTGGTCAGAAAACCTCCCAGATTCTCGTGCACTGCACACTCCCCACTCTGAATTGCCCAAAACGCCATTTTGACGAACAACACCGCACGGCACTAGCAGGCTGCCGAAAAAGCAGCCTGGTACCCCGGCCAGGGACGGACGGGCCGCGAACCAAGCACGCAAGTGCTTGACTCGGCGTGAGCGGGCGACAGCCCGCGGTCGCTGAAAAAGTACAGGAAGTACTTTTTCAGCACCCTGTTAAGGCACGCCACCCAAGGGTTTCCGATCGAAGCATCCGGGCAATGGGCTGTTACATTTAGTTGCAAAATAATTGGTCAAAAATACCCATTCGGTGTTGCACTGCAACATGAACCCGATAGAATGCGCGCCATGCCGAGGGAGGCAACCTCCCAAAGCATTCAAGGCGTGGCGCGGACTCTCTCTCCCCTTCCTCCCTACCGCGTATGACAGTGCCGTTCGGCACTGTCTCCACGCCGCCTTCTACCCCTCTCAATCTGTACAGCCACCACACACAAAACCTCTACATAGCCCGTACAAGGCTGGACAGGCGCCGAGGTACGGATACAATCCGTACAGTTCACGTACAGGTCCTGCCGTGTGTCCAACCTTACCGTTGTCAAAAATAGCGCCGAAGACGATCTCTATCGTATCGGCGCCGTTGCCAAACTCACGGATATCTCCGTGGAACGCCTGCGCGCCTGGGAGCGGCGTTACGCGCTGCTACCCGCCAAGCGCGAGGGGAAGACACGCTTCTACTCCCGTGCCCAGGTAGAACGCCTGAAGAAGATCCAACACCTGATCGATCAGGGCCACGCCATCAGTTCGCTGGTGGATCTATCGGACGAAAACCTCGATGCTCGCCTGCTCAGCCGCGACGAGCCGGCGGCGAAACCAGCCACCATCGGCATCATTGGCCCCAACGTGGTGATGCTTGAGCAGAGCCAGAACGACACCCTGCGCGTAAACGTCGCTTCGCGCTGGGCCAACCTCGACGCCTTCGCCGACGACGATCTGAGCACCACGCAGCGCCTGGACGCACTCGTGGTACAGATTCCCGTGCTGGCACCCGAGACCATCCAGTTCATCGAGAAAAAGCAGCCCGGCGTCCGTCTGGTGCTGCTCTATCAGTTTGCTACTGAAACGCAGATAGAGGCCTCCATGCGCGCGGGACATCCGGTTCTGCAGTGGCCTGCAGCCTGGCCAGATATCGAGCAGGCATGCGCCAACACAGCAGCCGGACCCATTCGCGCCGCACGCGCAGCAACCAACCGCTACAGCGACGAGGAACTGATCGCCATCGCCTCATCGAGCGACGACCCGCAGGGCTTGCCGCAACACCTGGTCAACCTGATCACCCAGCTCAACGCGTTCAGCGAGTTCGCCATGGACTGCGCAGATCAGGCGGCCCTGGAAGACGGCGAAGCCCAGGGCGCGCTATATGAACAACTGCACAACGACACCAGCCATGCACGCGCGCAACTCGAACTGGCGCTCGAGTCGTTCGTGGAAGCAGAGCAGCTCACCTCGCGGCCAAGGTGACCAACCTGTACAAGCAGGCAAAAAAAACCTGTACAAAAGTCAAAATCAGGGGTTGACACGAATTTTGTACAGTACATAATGTGCACAACGTAAGGGTTTCAAGGCGCGCAAGGCAACTTCAAAGATGCAGTCCTCCCTTTCAAGTGTCCTTCCCCCAGAAGCGAAGTTGCTCTCAGCGGTCCCCAACCACTGACGCGCCTTTTTTTACTAAAAGCCGCCCTTACGGTCCCTTGAATCACATACACATCGCGTTCGGCGTCCTGATGAGTTGCGCAGTTGCAGCATCCTGCAGCACCGCCCCTCTGGAAGTCGTCGAAATGCTCAACCTGCCATCCTGCAAAGCGCCGCGTCCCGGCGTTCATCAGGTGCAGATGGCGGACATCGCCGCTTTGCGAGATACAGAACTGGTCTCCGCCAGCGATGACATGAAGGGCGTGCTGATGGTTTCTGTGTCGAGGGGCCCGCAACCCACTCCGGGCTATGGCCACTCCCTCGCAGCGTCGGCACTGTTGGATGGCGAGTTGCAGATTCGCCTGCACTGGCGCACGCCCGCCAAAGACGCCATCCTCGCGCAGATGATCACGCACCCCTGTCTGGTGCTCGGCATCGTCGCCGCAGATGCCCGGCGTGTGGTGGTGAGCGATGAGACCGGCGAACTGGGCAGCCTGGATATCCCCTAACAGGGTGCTGAAAAAGTACTTCCTGTACTTTTTCAGCGACCGCGGGCTGTCGCCCGCTCACGCCGAATCAAGCACTTACGTGCTTGATTCGCGGCCCGTCCGTCCCTGGCCGGG
>JAUIED010000178.1 GCA_030428905.1 Gammaproteobacteria bacterium | reverse complement strand
CTCCTTGTCAGCCTGGATGATCGCCTCGGCCGCCGCGACGTCGGTGCGCGCGAACGCATCGAGCGCTCCGGAGACCATGATGGTTACCTGCTCATTCATGGCACGCACGTCTGCGTAGTGATCACGTGGGTACTCCAGATGAGAGACAGCCAAAGCCATTTTTGCAATCCGCTCCGACTCGTCGCCAATGCGCTCGAGGTCGGTGCTGGCGCGCAGCACGGAGATCATCATTCGCAGGTCAGAGGCAGCTGGTTGACGCCGCGCAATGATCTGAATGCACTGATCGTCGAGCTCCAGCTCCAATTGGTTGACTCTTTTCTCCAGCTCCATCACGCGCCGCGCACGTTCCTCATCCTGGCCGATGAGCGATGCGCAGGCGTTGTGGATCTGCTGCTCGACCAAGCCGCCCATCTCCATGAGCAGATTTCTGGTGATCTGAAGCTCTTCGTCGAACTGTTCGGAAATGTGCTTGTTCATTCCATTACTCTAGCAATGTGTGGATCGCCTCACAGCGAGCCTCTTCACGCGACGGTAAACGCGTGACGATAGTTTGACGCCTAGCCATAGCGTCCCGTGATGTAGTCTTCAGTGCGGCGCTCGCGCGGATTGGTAAAGATCTGTTCGGTGCCACCGAATTCCACCAACTCTCCAAGGTACAAAAAAGCCGTGTGATCGGAAACCCTCGCCGCCTGCTGCATATTATGGGTGACGATGGCGATGGTGTAGTCGTCCTTGAGCTGGTGGATCAGCTCCTCGATCTTCAGCGTCGAGATCGGATCCAGTGCGGAGGCCGGCTCGTCAAGGAGCAGCACCGACGGCTGTACGGCCACAGCACGGGCAATCACCAGCCGTTGCTGTTGGCCGCCGGACAGGCCGAGGGCCGAATCCTTCAGGCGATCCTGCACCTCATCCCACAGCGCTGCGCTCTTCAGCGCCCACTCTACCCGGTCATCCATCTCACTCTTGGTCACGCCACCATGGATGCGCATGCCATAAGCAACGTTTTCGTAGATCGATTTGGGGAAGGGGTTGGGGCGTTGGAACACCATACCCACGCGCCTGCGCAACTGAGCCACGTCCACGGACTTTGCGTTGATATCGTGCCCTTCGAGTTCGATCAGGCCTTCGATACGCACGTCGTCGATCAGGTCGTTCATACGGTTGAAGCAGCGCAACAGCGTCGACTTGCCGCACCCTGAAGGGCCGATGAACGCTGTGACCTGGCGTTGCGGGATATCGAGCGAGATGTCGATCAGTGCCTGTTTATCACCGTAGTACAGCGACAGGTCCCGCACGCTGATGCTGGTATCAGCCAGCGTATCCACTGTGCGCTGTGCGCCATTCGTTCCAACGTTACTCATCGTTCACTCCGTGCATCAGCTCTCGACACCGCGGTAGCGCTGCTCGAGTCGGTTGCGCAGCATGATCGCCGTCAGGTTCAAACCGACGATGATCAGTACCAGCAGTAGTGCCGTGGCGAAGACCAGGGGCCTTGCCGCCTCGACGTTGGGGCTTTGGAAGCCCACATCGTAAATGTGAAACCCAAGGTGCATGAACTTCCGCTCGAGATGGATGAACGGAAAGTTGCCATCCAGCGGCAGGGTGGGCGCGAGTTTCACCACCCCCACGAGCATGAGCGGTGCCACCTCACCGGCCGCTCGGGCGATGGCGAGGATCACGCCGGTCAGGATGCTTGGGCTTGCCATAGGCAGAATGACGCGAAACAGGGTCTCCGCTTTGGTCGCGCCCAGGGCCATGCTCCCTTCGCGCAGCGATCGGGGGATACGGGTTAGGCCCTCCTCGGTGGACACCACCACCACCGGCACCGTCAGCAGGGCGAGTGTCAGAGACGCCCACACCAGACCTGGCGTACCGAAGGTCGGCGAAGGCAGCGCCTCTGGATAGAACAGCTCATCCAGCGTGCCGCCGATGAAGTACACGAAGAAGCCCAGTCCGAACACGCCGTAGACGATGCTCGGCACACCAGCCAGGTTGTTCACGGCAATGCGAATCAGGCGCACGAACGTACCCTGACGGGCGTACTCGCGCAGGTAGATGGCCGCAATGACGCCGAACGGAGTCACCAGAATGCTCATCAGCATCACCATCAGCACGGTGCCGAAGATGGCTGGGAAAATGCCGCCTTCCGTATTCGCCTCACGGGGGTTGTCGGTGAGAAACAACGCAACGCTCGCGCCGTAGTGACCCAGCTTGTCGAGCACCGACATCAAGTTGGGCTGCCAGGCGCGAACAATCTCAGACAGTTTCACATCAATGGTACGGCCTTCGGCCAGACGCAGGGTGACCGATGAGCGGGCGAGAGCACCGTGCAGTTGCCGCAGCGCCTCCTCGGCTACCTGATAGTCGGCGTTGAGCACCTGCCGTTGCGCATCGATGTCGGCGAGCGCTGCTGCTGTGTCACGACCTTCGATGACGAGACGGCGCTCCTCCAGCCTGAGCTGTTCCAGGCCATAGTTGATGCGATTCAGCTCACCGCCCTCCAGGGCTGCGATCTCCTCACGCAGTTCGGTGGCGGCGTCCATCCTCTGGAGGAACGCCGCGGCGGCGTCAGCACCCGTGGCAACGACCACGCCATCATCGGTCAAAGACTCGAGGTAGCCGTACGCGTTGCCCCATTCGGTGCGTTCCAGCACGAATACCGATTCTGGCGTAGCGGTACCGACGATATCGTGGCTGTAGATCCACATGAAATCCGGCGGCGTCGCGCGGCGGTTGCCTACCTTGTACAGCGTGCGTTCCACGACATCGAGGCCTGCAGCACGGTCGTCGTCCTCCCGAACAGACGCTTCCGCGTAGCGCTCGATGGGAATGAATTCAGACTCCACCCGCTCGCCGAGCGTCACTCGCTGGCCGGTACGGTCCTGATAGGTCACTTCCAGCACGTCTGCCGGCCAGAAGTGCGCCAGACCACGCACGGCGATCAGCCCCAGCAGGCCAACGACGGCGATGATGCTCAACGCCACCGCAGCCGCATTCATCCACACCCACGGTTCCCCGGAGGCAAACCAACTACGCACGCCACCCGCGTTATGGCTCAGCATGCTTACAAGCTCCCGTAGCGCGCACGCAGGCGCTGCCGCACGACTTCGGCGACGGTGTTGAAGGCGAAGGTCAGCAGGAACAGCACCATGGCCGTGAGAAATAGGATTCGGTAGTGGGAGCTACCCACCTCCGACTCCGGCAACTCCACAGCGATATTGGCGGCGAACGTCCGCATGCCTTCGAAGATGTTCAGGTCCATGATCGGCGTGTTTCCCGTAGCCATCAGCACGATCATCGTTTCGCCAACGGCGCGGCCGAGGCCGATCATCACGGCTGAGAACATGCCAGGGCTGGCGGTCAGCAGCACCACCCGTACGAGCGTCTGCCAAGGCGTGGCACCCAGGGCCAGCGAACCGTTGACCAGGTGGCGAGGCACACCATAGATCGCGTCCTCGGCGATGGAAAAGATCGTTGGCACCACCGCCAGGCCCATGGCCAGACCCACAACCAGCGCGTTGCGTTGATCGTACGAGAGCCCTAATTCATTGAGGAACCAGGCCCGCGAATCGCCGCCGAAGAACTGCACCTCGAGGTGCGGCCCGAGCTCAAAGGCGATAGCCACCATACTGATGATCGGCACCACCGCCACGAGGCCGTACCAGCCATCGAACCGCCGGGTGAGATCCTTGGGCAGCAGGCTCCACAGCCAGGCCAGCAACATCAGGCCAACAGGTAACACCAGGATCACCGAAAGCACGGCCGAGAGATTCGCCTCGATGATCGGCGCCAGCCACAAGCCGGCGAGAAAGCCCAGCACCACCGTGGGCAGCGCAGCCATGATCTCGATGCCCGGCTTGACCAGCTTGCGCATACTCGGCGCCATGAAGTAGGCCGTGTATATGGCTCCCATCAGTGCCAGCGGCGTAGCGAACAGCATGGCGTAGAACGCCGCTTTTAGGGTGCCGAACAGTAACGGCATGAGGGAGAACTTGGGCTCAAAGTCGTTGTCAGCGGAGGAGGACTGCCAGCTGTGCACCGGCGCATCGTAGCCCTCGTACCAGATCTTGTCCCACAGCGCCGACCAGGTGATGTCCGGGTGTTCGTTGTCGATAACAAACAAGCGCATATCGCCGTCTGGTGCCGCGGCCAGCAGTTGCTTACCGCGTGGCGAGAGGGCGTACGTATCACCCGGCAGGCCGACGGGGTGCGAGGCCAGCTGCGCGTTTGAGGTGGTGTAACCCAGGTGTGCGGTTCCACCAGCGTCCAGGGCGATAAATCCTTTGCGACGGTGCTCCGGGATGATTTTCACCAGGGGCTTGTCGTACTCGAAGCCGCGCACGTTCTCGAAGCGGTAGCCGTATTCGTCACGCAGCACGAACCACTGTTGCAGGTCGCCACCCTGACCGATGAGCAAGGAGTACCTGCCGAGAATTACCTCGGCAACATCCACCCGACCATCCTCCGGGACCACTTGTGTGGTGCTCAGGAGCTTGGCGCGCCGCGGCCGCTTTACATCGTACAGTTCCAGTCGCCCAGACTCGTTCAGCAGGATCAGCCATTGACCGCGCGGGCCGATCCACACGCGATCGTATACCGCGTCCAGATCGATCTGCGTGGACCGCGGCATTTCCAGCGCGAAGCCTTCCTCCACGTCGCGGTACTGAGTCAACTCCACATGATCGCCCCGCAGCACCGCGAGCAATGCGGTGCCGGACTCGAAGTAAAGATCGAAATCCAGCGCACCGCTGACATCGAGTTCCGAATCTTCGAACGGCAGGGTCAACCTCGGTCGCACCACCCGCTGATCGTCTTCGAAGGAGACGGGATAGGAGGCGGACATCACGCGAAGGGTGCCCTCTGCATCCACCAGCGCGTAATAGTTCGACATGGGCGTCAGCGGCTTTACACGCTCGACGGCAAAGCCGACGGAGCTGCGGCTGCTGATCTCCGGCTGCTCCTGATCCAGTGCGATGAACTCCACGTCGCCGGTGCTGAGAATACGCAGCCCGAACTCGCCGCTCTCGCTGACATCCAGATGACGTACGTCACCGGCAGGCATCTCGAAGGTTTTCTCTACCTGCAGCGAAGCCGGCACGAACACCGGCGCGATGACCCACAGGAGGTAGAAGAAGATGAGCGCGATTGCCCCAATCACCGCAGCACCGCCCAGTGCGACGATGTAGCGGGTAACGGAGTTGATCAGCGACCGGCGCCTGGGCAGCGCGGCAAGCTCTTTTTCAGTGACCACTGGAGTTTCGTGTCCTTGTTATCGAGGCGGCAAGGTGAACAGCCTCGCCGCCACTGTGTCAGATCTGTGCCTGATTACTCGGCGTCGATCTTCGCGATCTCACGTCGTGCGACGCGGCCGGAGAGCGGAATATAGCCGTCTTTGAGGACGATTTCCTGACCGGCCTTGGACAGCACGAGTTTGAGAAACTCACGTGTCATCGGCGACAGCGGTGTATCGGGCTTCTTGTTGATGTACACATACAGATAACGCGACAGCGGATAATCTCCGGACATCGCGTTTTGCGCGGTTGCCTCAATGGGATCCATGTCCGCGTCCTCCGCCAACGGCACCGCACGCACGCCGGACGTGACATAGCCGATACCGGAGTAGCCGATGCCGTTCAGCGACGATGCTGCCGCCTGCACCACGGAGGCCGAGCCGGGCTGCTCGTTGACCGTGTTCTTGAAGTCCCCGGAGCAAAGCGCAACCTGCTTGAAGTAGCCGTAGGTTCCAGAGACGGAGTTACGACCATAGAGTTGGATGGGGCGATCGGCCCAGGAGCCAGGCAAACCGAGTTGCCCCCAGGTGCTGACGTCGTCGCCAGCGCCGCAGCGGCGCGTTACGGAGAACACAGCGTCGACCTGGGGTATGGTCAGCGACTCGATGGGGTTATCTTTGTGCACGAAGACCGCCAACGCATCCAGCGCAACGCGGATTCCCATCGGTTTGTAGCCGAAACGGCTTTCGAAGGCCTCGATTTCCTTGTCCTTCATCATGCGGCTCATAGGTCCGAAGGTGGCGGTACCCTCCGTCAGCGCCGGGGGCGCAGTGGATGATCCGGCGGCCTGCACCTGAATGTTGACGTTGGGGTAGTTCTGTTTGAACGCTTCCGTCCACAAGGTCATGAGGTTGGCCAGCGTGTCCGAGCCAACGCTCGACAGGTTGCCGGAGATGCCGCTTACCCGCTCATAGACCGGAAGATTTTCATCAACCTCTGCGGCCTGCAGCGGTACGCAGACAGCGAAGGCCAGTACGGCCAGAAATCTGAGAGTCATGGTTGTTTTCCTCGTGTTGCTTGGGATTCGGCTGGTGCCGAGGGTGAGTGGGAAGGTCGGCGCAGCTGCGCAGGAGCGAACGTGCAGAAGAAACGGCTGCCCTTGCCGAGCTGGCTGTCTATCTCCAGGTATGTGTTGTGCCGCTTCAGAACGTGCTTGACGATCGCGAGCCCGAGGCCGGTGCCTCCGCTGACCCGCGAGCGTGCGAGATCCACCCGGTAGAACCGTTCTGTCAGCCGATGCAGGTGCTCCGAAGGAATACCTACGCCCTCATCGCTGATGCTGAGCACCGCATGATCGTCTTCGTCAATCCAGGACAGTGTGATGCGGCCGCCGTTGGGGCTGTAGCGAATGGCGTTGGCGAGCAGGTTCCCCACCGCGCTCTCCAGCTCATTGGCAACCCCCAGGACGGCTGCATCACTTTGCACATCGGTGACGATCTCATGACGTCCGTCCGATAGCCCCTCCAGCGCCCGGGTTACGTGCTGGAATACCGTTCGCATCCCCACGGGAGTGAGATCGTCGTCCATCAGCGATGGGCTGGATTCCAGTCGCGTCAGCAGCAACAGATCCTGCACCAGCGCGTGCATGCGCTGTGCAGGACCGACGAGCTTTCGAACCAGCGCTTCGGTGGCCTCGGCGTCGAGTGTTTCCTCCTGAAGCGTCTCCAGATAACCCAGGATGACCGTCAGCGGCGTGCGCAGCTCGTGGGAAACATTGGCGACAAAATCCTGGCGCATACTCAACAGACGGTTCAGCTCGGTAACGTTTCGTACCAGCAGGAGGGAACGATCCTCGGCAACGGGTATGCGCCGCACCTCCAGTCGCAAACCTTCTTCGAGGGGCGAGGTGAACTCGACGGGTTCGTCCTTCACCGTGCGTAAAAAATCGATCAGCTTCGGATGGCGCACGAGCTCGGCGATGTGAATTCCCACATCGCGATTGGAGAGATGAAAGATCGTGCGCGCTGCCGGGTTGAAGCTGTCTATACGACCTACCGCATCCAGCATGACGGCTGCATCCGGTAGCGCCTCTGTGACCGCCCGCATTTGCCGGAGTCGGGTCAGGGCCTGGTTGGAACGTTGCCGCTGACGCCGGTTGGTGCGGAACAGAGCATCTGCTGCGGCCTGCCAGGCATCCGTCCGGAAGCTCGGCCGCGTCAGCGGGCGCTCAGACCAGCGCCGCAAACGCACGTACTCCAGATGCTGCAGGATCACCCAGGCGCCGAATGCCCAGGCGAGCCCCCAGCCGATCGCGTCGAAGGCCAACCCAACGAGCAGGCCCAACAGGAGCAACCCACCGAGCAGCAGGTAGTCGCGTGGAGAGTAGAAGTTCACGCGCTGAACCGGTAGCCGACGCCGCGCACGGTTTCCACGTGCTTGTCCAGGCCGAAAGGCTTCAATGCCTTGCGCAAACGCAGAACGTGCACATCCACGGTACGCTCTTCCACGTAGATGCTCCGCCCCCACACGTGATCCAGCAGCTGAGCACGGTCAAACACACGGTTGGGGTGAGACATGAAGTGCTCAAGAAGACGGAATTCTGTAGGCCCCAGCTTTACGGGTTCGCCGTCCACGCGAAGCTGATGCGATCGCAGGTCCAGCGTCAATACGCCGATGCTGATAGCACCGTCATCGGGCTTGCCGGCGCGACGAAGAAGCGCCTTGATTCGCGCTACCAGTTCGCGCGGGGAGAACGGTTTGGTCAGATAGTCATCGATACCCGAGTCGTAGCCTTTGAGCTTGTCTGCCTCCTCGCCGCGGGCGGTGAGCATGATGATAGGCAGATCAGCGGTAAAAGCGTCCCGACGCAGCCTGGATGCGAGATCCACTCCGCTCATGCGAGGCAGCATCCAGTCGACGATGGCAAGGCTCGGTAGCTGCCGGTCGAGCATGGCAATCGCCTGCTCGGCACTGTCTGCTTCCCACACGGTGTAACCGGCACGGCTCAATGTGAAGGAGAGCATCTCGCGAATCTCCGCTTCGTCTTCAACGACGAGGACAGTGTTTGCTGTGTGATCCATCGGGCAAGGGCCTGGTTGTCGGTCGTTAGCGGATTCGAATCCGGATGGGCGACCATTTAGCCCCGGCAATGTAACAGCTGCATGACAACGTGCAACGAACGCTCTAGCTTGCATTCAGGCCCTTGCGATCTCTCGCCTCCAGGCAGATGGCAGGCATGCTGCACGGCCATTGTTACAGTTTGATGACATCGTGACAGCCCCGGCGGCACCCGGTCTGGCAGGCCCAGAAGCCATACGCTAACCTTCGCGGCCGATGTCGCCGCACGTAAACCGACAAACCACGCAGGAGCACGAGACTATGGGTGATAAGACACAGATTCAGGCAGACGATGGCTTCGCGCTGGGCGCATACGTCAGCAAGCCACA
>JAUIED010000353.1 GCA_030428905.1 Gammaproteobacteria bacterium | reverse complement strand
GCTCGCCTGCGCGGAGAACTGGCAGTCGCTGCACCTCGCGCGCATGTCGCATCTGGCCAGGGGGGCCGAGACCGGCTACGTGCTGCGCAGCGCCTTGCACAGTGCTCAGCGCTTGCAGGCCATCGCAGCATACGACGAGGCCCAGTGTGCACACGTGCTCGACAGCCTGCGCGAAACCCTGCAGGTTCCCACGCTGCGCCTGAATGGGATCGCACTGCAGAGTCCGGCGGACCGCGTGGATTGGCCGGTCGCCCTGAACGGATTGCCGGACGTCGTGCAGGCCCGCTGGCGGCAATCACTGGAAGCCGCCCTCGCCAGCCGCTCCGCTGGCAGCGACACCTTCGGACGCTGGAGCCTCGACCTGGTCGCACGTATGCGCGATGCCGGCGTACCCATCGCCGCAGGGACCGACACGCCCATCGGCTTCGCGGTGCCCGGCTACAGCCTGCACAACGAGCTCGATATGCTGGTGCGCGCAGGTCTGACCACGCGGGAGGCGCTGGCCGCTGCCACCACGGTGCCGCCGCGATTTTTCGGGCTGACCAATGAAGGTCAGGTGGCGCCGGGAATGCGCGCCGACCTCGTGCTGTTGGACGCCAATCCACTTGAAGACATCACACACACCCGTCGCATCGCTCGCGTGATGGTAGGCGGTCGCTGGGTGCCACGCTGAAAGAGCGGCGCCTCGCAGCACATTGCGCATACAATCAGGCGACTCAGGGGAGAAACGCCACGTCATGACGGACACCACCAAACAGCCACCCCGGCTGTCGTTCTGGATGAAGAGTGCCTACGGCTTCGGCTCGGTGGCTTACGGCGTAAAGAACAACGGCTTCGACTATTTCCTTCTGCTGTTCTACAGCCAGGTCATCGGCCTGGATGCGCGCCTCGTCGGCATCGCCATCACGACGGCGCTGGTGTTCGATGCGCTGAGCGATCCCATCGTCGGCTACTGGTCCGACAACCTCCGCTCCCGGTGGGGCCGGCGCCATCCGTTCATGTACGTCTCCATGGTGCCCGTGGCGCTGAGCTACTTCCTGTTGTGGAACCCGCCACTCGAATGGACCGAGACGGGGCTCTTCTGGTACCTGCTGGTGCTGGCGGTGTTCATCCGCACGTTCATCACGCTCTACGAAACCCCGAGCTCCGCCCTGGCGCCGGAGCTTACGGACGACTACTTCGAGCGCAGCTCGCTGTTGAGCTTTCGGTACTACTTCGGCTGGACCGGCGGCAACGCAATGACGGTGATGATGTTCTTTTTCATCTTCCCGGCGCTGGCAACCGCCGCGATTCCCGACGGACGTTTCAACCGCGAAAGCTACGAGATCCTCGGCATTACCGGCTCTGCGTTGATCTTCGTTTCCATTCTTGTCTCGGCTCTGGGTACCCACTCCCGCATACCGCACCTCAAACCGCCGCCGGCGGCGCGGCGCATGACGCTTGGCACCATCTTCCGGGAAATCTTCGAAACGCTGGCCAACCGCTCATTCGTTGCGCTGTTCATCGGTGCGCTCCTGGGCGCTATCGCCACAGGACTTGCAGCGGCTCTGTCGCTCTACTTCTACACCTACTTCTGGGAGTTCAGCTCGAGAGACACGGGCATCATCACCATGGGCGTGTTTGGCGCAGCGCTGATCGGCTTCCTGCTGGC
>JAUIED010000177.1 GCA_030428905.1 Gammaproteobacteria bacterium | reverse complement strand
GGGCTGGTTGTGCTATCTGAGGCTCCGCCGCAATGGGAAGCTCCAGTGCGCTACTCTGCGGCGTGGCCACAAATCCTCGCAATAGAGCGACGTAGTGGTTCAACCAGCGATCGACGGTTATCCCATCGAACAAGCTGGTGTTGTACTCCGCGTGCAGCTCTAAGCCGTGATCCTGTTCCTCTACGAACAACGACCAGTCGTATTTTGCCGTATTGGTGTCGATGGTTTGCGCGGATGTGCGGCACCCCTCGAGATGCAGGGTGCCTGCCTGATTCTGCGCGTTCTGCAGTGCGAAGATCACTTGAAACAGCGGTTGGTGCGCCGCAGAGCGTTGGGGGTTGGCCTCTTCGATGATCTGTGTGAGTGGCAGGCCCTGGTGCTCGAAGCCGCTCAGCACGACTTCGTGGGCCTGCTGTAGCAGATCGCTCACGGTGGGATTGCCGTCGGCGCGCAGCCGTAAGGGAAGCATATTTACGAAGTACCCCACGAGACTCTCGGAGCTAGCGCGTGTGCGCCCGGCGAAGGGGCTGCCAATAACGACGTCCTGCGTTCGGGTAAGACGATAAAGCAGTGCGGCAAGTGCCGTCAGCATGATGGTGTAGAGCGTGGTATTGCGTGTTGTGGCCAACGACTGAAGGCCTTGTGTGAGGTCTACAGGTAGCGCTCTGCGCAGCTGCGCACCTGCCGTCGTCAGTTGGGCAGGGCGCGGTTTGTCCAGAGGCAGCTCGGTAAACGCTGGCGCCCCAGCAAGATGCTCGCGCCAGTATGTACGGCTGTCGTTGCTTGCGGTGCTGCTCACCCAGGCCTGCTCTGCGCGCACCAACTGGCGATACACGTTGGGTCTTATGGGTGCGGGTTCCGCCCCAGCATAGATTTGGCTGATCTCCCGATGCATGCAACCGAGCGACCAGGCATCGCTGATGATGTGATGCATGCAGATGAGTAGCGCGTGGTGTTCACTGGACACTTGGAACAGGGTGATCCTGCACAAGGGGCCAGACGCCAAGTCGAATGTGGTGTGTACCCTTTCGCTGGCGGCACTCTGCAGGGCCCGTTCATTGCTTACGGGCACCAAGGCAATCTCTGCGTTGGGGCCGGAGGCGACCGTGGGTATTCCATTGTGTGCAGGGAACCGTAGCGATAGCGTCTCGTGTCGCGCAGCCACAGCGTGTGCTGCTTGGAGCAGCCGTTGAGCGTCCAATGGCCCGTGAATACTGCGTAGATCGAACACGTTGTAGAAAGGGCTATGTGGCTGCATCGCCTGAGTCAGCCAGAGGCTCAGCTGCCCCTGGCTCACATCGCCAATCATCACGGGACTGTTGTTCGCTTCTGGATGAGGTGTGGGTGTGAGGAGGTTTGCGAGCTCTCCAAAAGTTCGGCCCTCCAGAACAGCGCGTACCGGCAGCTGCATGCGAAGCGACTCTTCAACCCGTAGCACGAATCGCACCGCCTGGAGCGAAGTGCCACCCAGATCCTGAAAACACGCCCCAGCATCTACGTGTGGTGCGTCCAGTAGTGCAGATGCAAGGGCACACAGCGTAGCGGTTGCGCTGTCTTGAGGTTGATTGTTGGACGGCATATCGTCCAGCAAATCTGCCACCACGTGCTCCCTGCGTTGGTGCGAACGCTCACGGACCTGTGAGCGATGGAGTTAGGTGAAAATCCTACCCTAGATTTGTCAATAGAGTTGTGAACATTTGCAAATTGTTGCAACTAATCCTGTGGTACAGCCGCTTGTGCCTGTAGTAGTCGGATACTGCGTACCCAGGGAGATGTACTGTGCAGCGCATCTGGCATTGAAGACACGGCCTGCATGGCCTTTGAGTGACTATTGAATAACCCGTAGAGCAGCACAAATCGCTCGCTGCCGTCATCCATTGCAGCGCGATACCAGTGCACGCCGGGCACATCGCCGTAGGTATCCAGGGCCCACTGCAAACCGGCGCGATCCCCCATGGCGAGAAGCTGCACAGTGTAATGCTCCGGGTTCTGCGCCAGTAGCCACGCGGTGCCGGTGAGATGCTCCGGAGATAGTGGGGACTCCACGCCCTCTGCCGGCGTATTCCCTGTTGGCTGTGGCGTGGTGGGCAGTATGGCTATCCGGGGTTGAATGAACGGCGGTGGAACAATGAGCTGATAGGGCTCAGAGAGGTTGCGTGTTTGGGCTGGCTGTCCTGGTGCCTCTGGCGTGCCTTGGAATCGTTGGTGCCCGAACCAGCCTAGGATTAGCCCGGCGAACAAAGCGGCCGAAGCCACTGCGACAAGTCGACCGTACGGGAATGGGGCATGCACCGCGGTAGTTGTAGGAGTTACCCCCAAATCTGTCGGTGCCGGTGATTCTTCCGCTGGCTCGGTTTGGTGGTGATCGTTGATCACAGGCTCCGGCAGGCGATCGATGAGTATCGGCTCGTCACCTTCTGGTTGTGCTTGTCCGTCAACAACCTCGAACCGGCGGCAGGCGATACGTAGGCGGCGAGCGCGTTCAGAAATTTGTTTGTCGCTCAGAAGCAAGGCGTGCAAACCGCCGGATTGAGTCAGGTGGTTGAGGAACTCGAGGCTTTCGTCTGTGAGCACGTGGGCGTCGTGGACCACGAGCATGGTGCGCCCACCGCGCTGGCGTTGGGCATCGAGCATTGCCAGAACGGCATCAGCAGTACTGCCTGCATTGGTACGTTGAGATTGCCTGGGTAGCAGTTGCCTACACAGTTGCTCGGGCGTGCTGGCGTCACTGGCATCTACCGCGATGACGCGAGCTGGAATGGAAGGGGTTTTGGAGATGGCTTGGAAAAGGTGGGCGCGCTCGGCTCCAGCCTCAGCGATCGCGATGTACAGAGCGCCATCTGCGCGGGCGACACGTTGCAACCGGAGCAGCATGTCCTCTGCGCTTAGCTGCAGAGGCTTCGCCTCGTTGGCGGCTGCTCGGTGTGTTCGGCGTAGTGGATGCGTGGGCACGGCTTAGTGTCACGATGGTGACGGATTACCGAAATTTTACACTACCCTTGACGCCGGAAGTGAGCGAAGGCGAGGCTGGGAGGTTGTTTCTCCCAGCCTTTGTCATGACGCTTGCGCTATGGCGCAAGCGGGTTGCCTAAGCGATCGATGGCACGCACGCGTAGCGTATCCGGGTCTGAATCGGCGGTTCCCGGCACCCACCGGCCGATGCAGGAAATGTTCTCCAAGCAAGGGTCGGTGAGGGCGTTCAGGAAGGCCACCAGCCGGGATACTTCAGCTGTCTGCTGGTGCGGGGATCGATGCTGGATTGGTCCGTTGTTCAAACGTCGCCGGCGTAGCTGCCTCGCTTCAACGACCTCGGCCGATGCCGTAGTAGGCGATACCAAGGCTCTCCAGATAGTCAGGATCGTACAGGTTACGCCCGTCGAATACCGCCTTGGCGCCGAGTGTGCGGGCCAGATGCGTGAAATCCGGGGTGCGGAACTCGTTCCACTCGGTGACTACAACTAGTGCGTCTGCGTCGGTAAGTGTATCGTCACGGCGGGTGCAAATCTCGATGCCGCTACGATCGGCGAAAAGAGTGCTAGCCTTTCTACCGGCTTCTGGATCGTATGCGCGCACGCTAGCGCCAGCCGCCAGAAGCGCCTCGATCAGAACGACGCTCGGCGCTTCACGCATGTCATCGGTGTTGGGTTTGAAGGCAAGGCCCCAGAGCGCGAAGCGCTTGCCCGCAAGCGCGCCATCGAAATGCCGCTGAATCTTGCGTGCAAGCACCCCTTTCTGCTTTTCGTTGACCGCTTCTACCCCACGCATGACCATCGGTTCGTAGCCGACCTTTTCTGCCGTGTGGATGAGCGCCTTGACGTCTTTCGGGAAACACGATCCACCGTAGCCTGCGCCAGCGTAGATGAAATGGTAGCCGATCCGCGGATCAGTGCCGATACCGCGGCGCACGTTTTCGATGTCTGCACCAAGGGTCTCTGCCAGGTTGGCGAACTCGTTCATCAGACTGATGCGGGCTGCCAGCATGACGTTAGCGGCGTATTTAGTCAGTTCCGCTGATCGTGCGTCCATGTGCACGATCCTGTCGTGGTTTCGATTGAATGGTGCGTAAAGCTGTTCCAGCACGCGCGAGCAAGATTCACTGGAGCAGCCGATGACGATGCGATCAGGCTTCATGAAGTCGGCTACCGCGGCCCCTTCTTTGAGAAATTCCGGATTCGATGCCACATCGAAGGCGACCTCCGCTCCACGCGATCGCAACGTGTGGGCGATCTTGTCGCGTACTTGATCGGCTGTGCCTACCGGAACGGTGGACTTGTTCACAATGATTTTAGGTGTTTCCATGTGGGTGCCGATGGTGCGTGCCACATCCAGCACGTGGCGAAGGTCTGCTGAACCATCCTCACCAGGTGGCGTGCCCACGGCGATGAAAATGATATCTGCGTGGCCGACGCCAAGCGCTGCATCGTTAGTGAAACGGAGGCGGCCCTGTGCATGGTTGCTAGCGACCATGCTGGCCAGCCCCGGCTCGAATATAGGCACTCGCCCGGCTTCCAGGCTGGCAACGGTCTCTGGGTTGATATCGACACAGATCACGTCATTGCCCATTTCGGCGAAGCAGGTACCGGTAACCAGGCCAACGTAGCCTGTGCCGAACATTGTGATCTTCACGTAACCTCCTTGTAGCTAGCAGCTGTCGGTTTGATAACACGTTCACAGCTGTGTGCATGTCGAACGGATACGTATAGTACCCAACCCCTCGTTAAGCGCGACGTGACTGGTCTCAAACTGTGCGGGACGCTCGCATGACAGTATGCTGATCTAACTACCTCAGCGGTACTGGGGAACAGAAGAAACAAATCGCTAAACCAACTATTCATGATGTTGCCGAAACAGGACCGATTTAGTTCTGGGTGGGTAAAGAAGGTAGACAGCAAGACTTTGGGCCTTTGGTAGAAAGGCCACCCGACAGGCGCAACATATCTCGGCGAATTAATGTGACGGATCAGTGCGCAAGGCTGGGAGGTTGTTTCTCCCAGCCTTTGTCATGACGCTTGCGCTATGGCGCAAGCGGGTTGCCTAAGCGATCGATGGCACGCACGCGTAGCGTATCCGGGTCTGAATCGGCGGTTCCCGGCACCCACCGGCCGATGCAGGAAATATTCTCCAAGCAAGGGTCGGTGAGGGCATTCAGGAACGCCACGATCCGAGACACGTCCGTGTCGGCGAGCGTGATTTCCGGAAGCTGGGATGTGCCTGCTGCGCGCAACGCATCCAGTTGGTCGAGTGCAAAGGCAGTGTTGGTAGCCATATTGTCGACCTGAACACCGGCTTCGAGCTGTGTGAAGTCATAGTTCTGCACAGCATCGCGCGGGTTCGCATGGTGCCGCACCACCGCTTCCAGTGTGGTGTACGCGCCAGCGTGGCCGTACGGGCCAGTTTCTGCGATGTTCAGCAGCGTTGGTGTGCGGAACGCGTAGCGATCCGCTTCCACACCGGTTTCACGAAAGCGGCCGAAGTCGTCGTCGCTGTTGGTGCCGTTGTCGTTGCCCTTGCCGCGGCCGATCTGCGGCATGGCGAGCACGTGGAACTGCTCATCCGTCAGCTTGTCTCCCGAGTGACAACCAGCGCAGCCGCTGTCGCCATAGAACATCATCGCTCCCAGTTTGGCGTCGCCACTCAATGCGGTGTCGTCGCCGGCGATGTAGCGGCGTAGCGGCGTATCTGCGAAAGCCTGGGAGTTTTCGTAGGTGCCGATGGCCAGGGCAATGTTGTCAAAAGTGATCAACGATTCTGCGGTGCCAGTAGGGTCGTTGAAGGCGATGCGGAAATCTTCTAGCCAGGTATTGGTGGCGAGTTCCACGGGCACGATGTTGCCCTGCAACCGCTGTTCAAGGTGTGTGCGCACATCGGCGTTGGTGTTGCCTGCCTCGAACACGAAGCCGCGCATCTCTTCAGGTGAGGTCACAGGAAATCGCGCCTGAGCCACGGTCAGGTTGGGCGTGCTGGCTGGGTCTACCTGACCAAAAGGCACGTCTGGAGTGCGGATCTGACCGTCGCTGCCATTGGTATTGACGATCTTAGTGAGGCTTTCCACGCGTCCGTCGTGGAACAAGACTTCGTCCCAGATAGCGATGTTGAAAGTAGTCGGTGCGTTGCGAGGTACCGTCGGACCGCCGTCGAAGTCCACGCCGGTTGCGGAGTGGAACCGCCCCGGGCCCAGCAAGTCCTGGATTTCTGCAGCTACACCCACGGGCAGTGACAAGTCGTCGCCACCGCCAAGAAACGGATGGTGACATGTGACACACGCGGTGTCCTGATCACCGCTCAGCCCTTTGGTGAAAAACAGCTTCATGCCGAGCTGTGCGATGGGGTCTTCAATAGAAGGCACGGTTCGTGCCGTGTAGGGGTCGCCGGTAATGCCTTGCGCGGTGAGCGTTTCGCGCAGAGCCGTGTCAACTGCAGGTGAATCGGCGCTGTCGCAGACTACTTCCGAGCTGCGGATTTCGGCGCCGGTCGCCTGACCGTCGCCATTGGCGTCGACGCCGGAGTCCAGTCGAACGCCACCGTAGGCGCACTCGGTGCTAAGCACCGCCAATCGGGTTTGGGTGATGACGGAAGTTGCGCCGTCGTCGCCGTCATCTGAGTTACAGCCGCCTAACAGCAGGCTGGAGGTGAGAAGGGTGAAGAGTAGCTTCTTCATGGACAGTTCCTTTGTCGGTCACTGATAATGTCAACCAATTTACCTGCTTTTCGCATCGTGGAATACCCGTATTTTTAGAGCGGCCCCCGATTTGTGTTGCTCGTGCAGTTTCGGTTCATGATTTGCCGGTTAGACTACGCAACGTTCCTAACGCTATCTTGTCGCAGGGAGACAAGCTGTGCTGAGAATTACCCCGCGTTTGTTGATTCTAGCAGTCTCGACTCTGCTTGCCGCGTGCGGAGGCGGAGGCGGTGGAGGAGGCAGCGCAGCGCCAGCACCCCCGCCTGCCACCGGCTTTGCTGCGGGTACGTTTGAGCCGTCTACCCAGTTCAGAAACCGCTGCCAGAACCCGCGCAGCGGCAACTTCCCGGATGTGCAGGGCTCTACCGAGGACGAGAACAACTGGCTGCGTTCCTGGAGCAATGAGCTCTACCTGTGGTACGACGAGATCGATGATCAGGACCCGGCGGCGTTTTCCACCGCTGCCTACTTCGACCTGATGAAGACCAACGCGGTAACGACGTCCGGCGCGCCGAAGGATCGGTTCCACTTCACGATTCCCACAGACGAGTGGGTCGCGCGATCGCAGTCTGGGGTGTCGGCGGGTTACGGGGCCGAATTCGCGCTCATCAGTGCCTCGCCGCCGCGTGAGGTGGCTGTGGCGTTTACGGATCCTGGCACGCCTGCGTCTGTGCAGGGTTTGAGCCGCGGGGCGCGAGTGCTGGAGGTCGACGGTGTGGACATGGTGAATGGAACCGACACCGACACCCTGAACGCCGGACTTTTTCCATCTGACGTCGGTGAGGTGCACACCTTTGTGGTGCAGGATCTCGATGCGACTACGACCCGTACCATCTCCATGACGTCTGCCCAGGTCACTGCAGACCCGGTGCAGTTTGAACGCGTGTTCAACACCGCCTCTGGTGTGGTGGGTTACCTGTTTTTCAGCACCCACATCGCACCAGCTGAAGTGCAGCTGGTGCAGGCGATGTCCGAATTTGCAACCGCTGGCGTCACCGACCTGGTGGTAGACCTGCGGTACAACGGCGGTGGCTTTCTCGATATTGCCAACGAACTGGCCTTCATGATTGCGGGTACTGCCGCCTCCGGGCAGGTGTTCGACGAGATTCAGTTCAATGACAAGCATCAGGTGGTCAATCCGGTAACCAACGAAACCTTGGCGCCGACGCTGTTTCACGAGGTGACGCAGAACTTCTCTGGCCCGGCAGGCCAGCCTTTGCCTGTTTTGAACCTGAACCGCGTATTTGTACTGGCAACGGGAGATACCTGTTCCGCCAGCGAGAGCCTCATCAACGGCTTGCGTGGCGTGGGTGTCGAGGTGGTGCTCATCGGTGAAACCACCTGCGGCAAGCCCTACGGCTTCTACGCCTTTGACAATTGCGGCACCAGCTACTTCTCGATCCAGTTTCGCGGCATCAATGCGCAGGGTTTTGGCGACTACGCAGACGGTTTCTCACCAGAGACCGGGGCGCAGATTCAAGGCACCACCGTGCCGGGTTGCTATGTTCTGGACGACTTTGATCGGCCCTTGGGTGATCCACAGGAAGCGCAGCTCGCCGCGGCACTGGGATATATTGAGACGGCGAGCTGTCCGGCCGCGTCCGTCAACGGCGCTCCGCGCGGGCTCGCCGTGCGGTGGCCGACGCAGACAGGCGAGCAGACGCTGAGCAAGCCCTGGCAACCGGGCGCCGTCGTGCGACGCTAGCGGCTGGCCTGATGATCAGCGCGTGGCCAGACCGCGTTCTTCCAGGAAGGCTGGGTTGTAGAGCGTTGAGAGGTACTTCGAGCCGCCGTCGCAGAGGATGGTGACGATGGTATGTCCAGGCCCCAAATCGCGAGCTACCTGCACAGCAGCGCAGAGATTGATGCCGGTGCTTGAGCCGAAGAACCAGCCGTCTTCCCTCAACATGCGGTACACCATGCGCACCATATCCTGATCGGCTACCTGCACAGCGTCGTCCACCTGGGCCTCGGCGAGGTTCTTCGTTACCCGTGAGTTGCCGATACCTTCGGTGATGGATGGGCCCGGAGTCATCGTTGCTTCGCCAG
>JAUIED010000176.1 GCA_030428905.1 Gammaproteobacteria bacterium | reverse complement strand
GAGCGCCCTCAGGTTGCCGAACGAATCGACGAACGGTACGGCGATGAGTGGGTCGCCCGCAGTGCGGCCGGTCATTGCCTCAGGGTTGCCGGGATTGACGCTCACGACCCGTCGTTCGGCGATCGCCCGGCGTACGAGTATGTCTGCGTGCGCGTCTGCGTTTACGGTGCCGGCTTGTGCTGCGGGGCTCTCGTGGATTGCATCGCCGTCGACCAGATAAAACCCTCCGGAAACCACCGCGCAATAGCGCCGGAAAAGATCCAGTACGGCCGTCGCGTTGCCATCCAGTGAGCTGCGAGCGTGGAACAAACCACGTACGGTGAGCAGCGAAGAGCGCAGGCTCGTCTGGTTGCCGGCGTTGTCCTGCTCCAGGCGGTCGTGGGACAGCTTGAGCACATGGTAGGTTCGCGTGAACTCCTCCAGGCGCGCCTGCCGGTAGGCGTTGGAACGCTCTACCGTGTCCAGGCGCCGGCCCCAGCTCTCACGGTACTCGCCGGCAATGACGCTGACGATGGCGCATCCGACGCTGTACGCAAACGGCATCGGCCAGACTTGCGCGCCGCTGAACAGACCATAGGCGAATGCGCCGACATGCAGCACGGCAGCGCTGAACAGGGCGCTGGGAAAGCCGTAGCGCAGGCCGATCACCAGCACAGCCAGCACGGGCCAGGGGAACTCGGCCTGTACCGATAGCGGGTCGAGGGGACGCGCCGCGATCCCCAGTGCCAACGCTAACAGCGCCAGCACCGTCGCTTCGTAGGTGGCTCGATGCTTGCGCCGTGCGGTGGAGATGTGCAGTGAGTCGGCTTCGAAGGGGTCCATGTGTGCGGTACTTTTGTTTTTCTGTCAGCCGCGCAGCAGACCCGTTACCAGCTTGTCGATGACCTTCTGGCCGGTGCCGGCAAGCGACTCTCTGCTCCAGCCGGAGCGGGAGAACGAGCCGCTCCAGACCGTGTTGCCGGTGTTTATGTCGATGACGTGCATGGCGATGCCTACGGCAGGCTCGCCGTCCAGGCCGCTCTTGTAGCGCCACTCCACGACCGAGCCCGTGACGCCGTAGTGCACGCCGGTGGAGCGTGCAAGTGCCATCGCTTCGCTGTAGCGCCGTCGATCATCGTGGCGCGGTAACTGGTAAGGATCTATTTCCACGCGGGCAGCACTCGCGTCCAGCCTGTGCGTGCGCAGTGCGGCGAGGGTCAGCGCTTCGGCTCGCTCTGATGCGAGGGGCGTTTCTGAGTGATTCTCAAATGGCAGCACGATCCACTGAGCCTGCTCGGAGTACGACTCTGCAGGCTGAGACTGATGAACGCTGCACCCTGCAAGGGTGGAAACGAGTAGCAATAGGAATAGCTTGCGACGCATGTTATCGCCCCAATCGATAGTTGTAGGTGAGTCCGGCGGCGAATCCGCTGGCTTGTGGCCCCAGATCCGGCCTGGACGCGTAGCTCAAGCGCAGCGCCAGCTCGTCATCCCCGAATACCCGGGTGCCGACGGACGCGCTGATCTCATAGGTTGGCTGTTTGTCTGGCCATTGGTAGCCGACATCCACATCCAGGCGGTAACGGGGCGTGGGAACGCGCCAGTTCATGCGACCGGGCTCACCGTTGGCAATGGTGATACCGATACCAACCCGGTCCGTGCGTTCGGGTAGCAGATCCGGTTGCGCCAGTGCGGCGATCTGTTCGGCCAGACTGCGTGTGATGGTGGGCGCACTGCGGCGTGCTGAACTCATGGCCGCACGCGCAACGACCGCCGGGCGCTCGAAGAATACGTTGTGTTGCCATCCCAATTCGGCTCGATAGCCGTGGCTGAGCTTGTCACCCGCACGATCGTTGAACTGTTCGGCTGCCACCTGCGCGGAGATCGAATCGCGTGCGGTGGGGCGAAAACTGTGGCCTATGAGGAGTGCCGACTTGCTGCCGAATGCCTGCAGCAACGGCGATTCGTCCGGGCGTTGATCAAAGGAGAGGCGAGCGAGGCTCGTGTGCCGCTGGTTCCACTGCCACTGGCCAGTCACCGACACCGGAGTGCGGTCTCCTGCCGGGCTATGGGCGACGCCCGCTTCCACTTCCCATCGGCCTCGATCGAACTGGCTGCCGACCCGGATGGAGGCACTGCGTTCTGTCACGCGATCCGGGGCGTCGGCTTCGACGAGTGCCTCATCAAACTGATAGTCGGTACTGGTGAACGCTGCAGCCACGTGGTAGTCGTCAAATGTTCTGGCAATCTTCAGGGCCTGGTCGCTTGCGGTTACGGTGCCGAAGTCTCTGTGTTCGCCATGAAGCTGCACGCCGCTCGGGCGATCGATGGTGATGTCCGCGGCGATGCGGGTCAGCATCAGTCGGTCGTTTTGCGGCGTGCGTGTGTTTATCTGTTCCAGGGCTGCCAGTAGCGCACGGCTGTCTTCATTGCTCGCCAGTAGCGCCTCCGTGCGCATGGTTGGGCGCACGTGCTCCCGATAGGGCGCCAGCGCATGCAGATCGCGCGCCTGGTGCGCCACCATGAACAGCGGGTAGTCGTCCAATGGGATGTCATGCTGCTGTGCGTAGGCGACCCAGAAGCGCGCGGCATCGAGATTTTGCGCGTCGAGATGGTCGTTGATCAGTGTGCGCACAAACGGTGCCGCGTTACCGTCCCGCAACCCGTACATCAGCCGCTCGAAGTCGGCGCGGGTGAGCATGCCGGCGGAGAGGGTGCGTAGTGCTGAAATATCCAGGCCCTCGATGTCAGGCAGCTGCGCCAGAGCCCGTTTCAGGGTATCTCTACGCCAGTGCAGCGCCTCGTCGACTCGGCCGGTTTTCATCAACGCACCGGTGAATGCCAGCGCCAGATAGGTGTCGTTCGGGTCGTGGTGTATGGCCTTGCGGTACCAGAATGCCGCTTCGTCGTAGCGGGCGAGTGCCATGTACCCTTCGGCGAACGGCGCGTAGAGTTCGGCGTGTTCCAGCGCAAGATTCGGGCGGCTATCGAGCAGTTGCCACAAGCGGGTCAAGCTGCGCTGTTCCAGCAGAAGCCACGCGTAGGCGGAAACTGCAGGTACGTAGTTTGGTGCCAGGGCCAGCGCCGCATCGAAGCTTCTGGCTGCGCCATCTGGATTGAGGGCACGCACCTGGTGACGACCCTTCAGCGTCCAATACAACGGGTTGGTGCGCAGCGCGTCAAAATGGTCGTCTGCCGCTGCGAGGAGACGTTCGAAGCGAGACGCGTCCGCCTCGAACTCGGCTTCCATGGCTTTCAGCAGGAAGCGTGGGGCGCCGGTTTGCTCCCAGGCCTGGTTGGCATGGTATCGATAGTCGCTGTTGGATTGTGCGGTCATGGTGTCAAACAGCACGTCGTACTCATCGGCTGACAAGGTGTCGAATGCGGCGAGACGCAGATAGGCGTCGTTTGCCAGCTGCCGGTTGCCGGTGCGGTGGGCAAGATCGCCGACATCGCGCCAGTAGGGTGCGTCGTAGGTGACGGTGTCGGGGTTTACCCGCTGAAGCGTTGCCAGTGCCGACGGCAGATCAAACAGGCGCCAATGCAGCGCGGCGATTTCCTGCAGGTCGGTGGCAGATACGGCGAAGCGGGCATCCACCTGTGCCCACCAGTCCAGGGCACCATGTAGATCCTCGTTGTCGGCAAGCAATCGCGCGCCGGCGCGCCAGGCGTGCTCATCGTCAGGAAAGCGACTTACATATTCGCGTAGCTCGGTGATGGTCTTATCGAGCGCGCTTTGGCTCACGAGTGCCTGTAGCCAGCTGTTGATCTCGTCGGTGGAGAGGCGTGAGCGCTTCGCGCGCGCGGAGAGGATGTCGGCCACCAGGTCGTTGCGGTAGGTCGAGCGCGCCAACTGCCAGGTGCGTTCGGACTGTGCGTAGCCAGGTGCGTGATCCGCCAGCCAACGCCAGTGCTCGAGGGCATCACTGATGTCTCCGCGCCACTCCAGCACTTCGGCCAGTTGACGCCGCAATTGCGGATTGGTCGGGTCGTTGCGCTGCGCGCGCAGCGCCCAGTGCCGGGCAGTATCCAGGTCGTTGATGCCGAGTGCGGCGCTGATCAGGTCGGCGAATGTCACGTTCGACAGTTGCAGGTCCTGGGCTGCATCTTCTTCGGCCAGCAGGCTGGCGTACTGCCCGGCCAGCGCTGGCGCGTGTGCAGACAGTGCAAAGTACACCGCAGATTGGCGTGCTTGTGTGGTCATGCCTGCGGTTTCTATATCGCCCAGAAAGGCGATGCCCGCTGCGTGGTCGCCTGCGGCGAGATACAGACGCAACGCCTGCTCCACTGCCCTGTTGACGTGGTCGCCCGGTACGGTTGAGGCACGAGCGTAGGCGGTTGCTGCAAGATCGGGTCGGCCGGCGGCTTCGTACTGCGTGCCAGCATGCAGGCCCCACTCCGGATTCCGGGTGGCGACGAACAGCCCCTGGTAGATCTGTGCGGCGATGAACGGTTGGCCGAAGGCGAGGGCCGCTTCGGCTACCGATTGGCGGTCGGCATGGGCGAGTGCCTGGATGGGCAGCCCCTGCAGCAGATTGATGACCCGCGATGTCAGCGCGCCGCGCTGCCGTTGGTTGGTGCTGGCGTACAATCGCTGGCGCAGCACGTCCAGGTGTAGCAGCGTGTACCTGACGTCCGGGTGACGTCCCGTAAGCCCGATCAGCACTGCGTCTGCCTCAGCCAGCCTGCCGAGGTTGGCGTACTGCTGTGCCAGCAGCGCCTTGAGCTCAGCGTCTTCCGGCGACAGCGCTACCAGCACCCGAGCATAGTTGAGCGCCACGGCGTCCGCTTCGAGGCTGGACAGTGTTTCCCGGAAGGTGCCTTCGCGAGGCTGGATTGCGAACAGGATGATGATCGCCAGGCCGGCGAGCACCAGCAGACTACTGCCCTGGAAGACCTTCTCTCGGTTTCTGTTTACGTACCAATAGCGCAACGGACTGTCCTGTTTCCGTCGGGTTCTCCGCACGACCTGGTCGCTGTGCTGCGCTCATGAGCGCGCGCCGTTCGATCCTGAGAACGGCTGCACGGCGGTCCTTTGCCGTGGACTTTTCAAAGGGAGATTTTTTGACAAGCAAACGTAAAAAGACGTGACCGATGTCACAAGGTTGACGCGATGGGATCGTCTGCGCGCCGGCGAATTGGCGCTATACAGTCCAAAAGATCATGGCATAACCAGAAATAAGTAGAAGAAAGACTGATTTGGACGCCATTTATTGCAGATAAAATGCCTAATACCTGGGTTTAAGGTAGGAAATAGGCCTATTTCCAGTGCGGATCTCTCAAAGGGTTTTTGTACAGCTTTCCGGTCGGGAGCCGAGGCAATTCCCTGTGGAATTCCACGCTGCGAGGCACTTTGTAGGCTGCGAGCTTGGTGCGCGCAAAAGCAAGTAACTCGTCGGTGAGCCCCTCGCTGCCTGGCTCCCCAGCCACCGGTTGTACGGCGGCGCGCACCGCTTCGCCGAAGTCCGGGTCCGGGATGCCGAACACCGCTACATCGGCCACTTTGGGGTGCATGATGAGTGCGTCCTCGATCTCCCGGGGATAGATGTTCACACCACCCGAGATGATCATGAACGCCTTGCGGTCCGTGAGGTACAGATAGCCATCGTCGTCGAGGTAACCGATATCCCCCAGGCTGGTCCAACCGGCGTGGTGTGGGTGTGTGGCGCTTTCCGTCTTGTTCTGATCGTTGTGGTACACGAATGGTCGGGAAGGTTGCTCGAAATACACCATTCCAGCCTCGCCCGCGGGTAGCTCGGTGCCTGACTCGTCGCAGATGTGGAGAACGCCGCTTGCCGCGCGGCCCACTGAGCCTGGGTGGGCCAGCCACTCGTCGGGCGAAATGATGGTCGAGCCGTTGCGCTCCGTGCCCGCGTAGTACTCCCACAGGATGGGCCCCCACCAGTCCATCATCTGCTGTTTCACCGCTACCGGGCAGGGTGCAGCGGCGTGAATCGCGCAGCGGTGGCTCGAGAGGTCGTGGCGATGCCGTTCGGCCTCGTCCAGCTTCAGCATGCGCACGAACATGGTGGGCACCCACTGGCTGTGGGTGATCCGGTAGCGTTCGATGTACGCCAGCGATTGCAGTGGATCGAAGCGCTCCATCATGACCACCGTGCCTCCCAGGCACAGTGTGCGCATGCAGAAACCGAAAGGGGCGGCGTGATACAGCGGCGCGGGGGATAAATAGACAGTATTGTTGTCTATTCCGTAGGCATTGTTGCGCTCGACGCCTGGTATGCCGTCCTCGATGGACTTGCCGCTCAGTGGACGCTTGATGCCCTTCGGCCGGCCGGTGCTGCCGGAGCTGTAGAGCATGGTGTCTCCCATGGGCTCAACCGCCAGCGGCGTATCGGGCTGGCCGGCGAGCGCCGCATCGAGGGCTTTCCAGCCTTCTTGTGGGGTGTGAAATGAAACAAGGCAAATTTCTTTCTCAATGTGCCTGGCCAGTTCTGCCAGGTCACACACGGCATCCGACGCAACCAGCACTTTCGCTGCGGAGTCGTTCACGATATATGCCGCTTCTTCAGGTGTGAGGTAGCGGTTGATGCAGGTCAGGTACAGACCTGCCCGCAGGGCGCCCCAGCTGAGCGTGAAAAACTGCAGGTCGTTCTCCAGCAGCAGGCATACATGGTCGCCGGTCTGGAGACCTTCGGCGCGCAAGTATTGGGCCACCCGGTTGGATTGCCGGTCGAGCTCGAGCCAGGTCAGGCTTTCTCCTGTCGCGGCATGGATGACGGCGGCGGTGTCGGGTTTTTGACGCGACCAGTAGCCTGGATACATGGATTTGCTTCGTGCTGCGGGTTGCCTCTAAATAGCCCGATTGACCAGCAATGATCAAGACGGATCGACACAACTGAGAGTCAGGAGGGGAGGATGAGCAACGAGGCCCTGGATCGGATCGCAGTGCAGGACGTGATGCTGCGCTATGCGGCCGGTGTGGACGAGCGGGATATGGACATGTATCGCGGCTGTTTTGCCGATGACGTGGAAGTTGTCGGCTTTGGCGAGCAGACCGTGCACGGAGGCGACGCCTGGCGTGACTATGTGGTTGGTGCGCTCGAGCGTTTCGGACCCACCCAGCACATGCTCGGGCCGATGCTGGCGACCATCGATGGTGATCACGCCGACTGCCGCACGGACGTGCAAGCCTGGCACACGCTCAAGGAGCCGGAAGGGCAGACCTTGACCCTCTGGGCAACCTACAAAACGCAGATGCGCCGCCAGGCGGATGGCGCCTGGAAGATCGTCCGCCACGAGCTGGTCTCCCGCGGTACCCGCATCGCCTGACCGAGGATTTACGCCGCTTTCACGCGCGTTGCCCGATCATGGTGGCTTTGCAGTCAGGCAGGGTCGGCGGTGGCGGGGAAAACGCTGGTTTGGTTTCGTGAAGATCTGCGGGTGGCCGACAATCCGGCGTTGTCACAGGCCTGCGCACAAGGTGAGGTTGAAGCTGTTTTTCTCCTCGCCCTGGCGCAGTGGCGAGCGCACGGCATGGGTGCGCGGCGAATTGCATTCGTGCTTCGCACCTTGCAGGCATTGGCCGACGAGCTGGCGGCGCTCGGCATTGCGCTGCATGTTCTGCAGGCTGACAAGTTTGAGGACGCAGCAGCGGTGCTTGTCGGGCTCGCGCAGCGAATTTCTGCCAGCGCAGTAGCTTTCAACGCAGAGTACCCGCTCAACGAACGGCGCAGGGATGAGGCGGTGACGAGCGCTTTGCATGCGTCGGGCGTTGGCTGCCATGTCAGTCACGGCGCGGTCATGCGCGATCCGGCATCTCTGCGCACGGGCGAAGGCAAGCCTTACTCGGTGTATACGCCATTCAGAAACCGCTGGTTTGCTGGCTTGTCAAGCGATGCGCTTCGGCCGCTGCCCGCTCCGGACCCGGTTGCTGCGGCGCTTTCCCCGGTGCAGGTGCCGGTGGCGGATATGGATGACAGTGAGGAGCAATCGTTGTGGGTGGCTGGTGAACGCCAGGCGTGGCGCGTGCTCGACCGGTTCGTGCGCACGCGCAGCGCCAGCTACGCACAGCGGCGGGACTACCCGGCCGAGACCGGCACCAGCGCGCTGTCCCCCTACCTGGCGGTGGGCGCCATCTCACCGCGACAGTGCGCCTGGGCGCTCAGTCGAACCGCAGACCCCGAGGATAGCGCCTGGATGAACGAGCTGATCTGGCGCGAGTTTTACCGGCACGTGATTGCTTCGTTCGATCATGTTTCACGAGGGCACGCCTTCCGCCGTCAGTATGACGCGCTGGCCTGGGAGCATGACCCGCAAGGCTTTGAGGCCTGGTGTCGTGGGCAAACGGGTTACCCGCTGGTGGATGCTGGTATGCGGCAGCTCAATGCCACCGGCTGGATGCACAACCGGGTACGCATGGTGACGGCCATGTTTCTCAGCAAGCACCTGCTCATCGACTGGCGGATGGGCGAACGGTATTTCATGCAACAGCTCATCGATGCTGATTTTGCATCCAACAACGGCGGCTGGCAGTGGAGCGCCTCTACCGGTACCGACGCCGTGCCGTACTTTCGCATCTTCAATCCGGCGGCCCAGGCGAAGAAGTTCGACCCGCAGGCGGACTACATCCGGCGATGGGTGCCGGAGCTTGCGGATGTGCCGGTGAAGCACATCACTTCCGGCGATTGCGCCGGCGCGGGTTATCCGGCGCCGATCGTCGAGCACGCATTTGCACGGCAACGCGCCATCGAGCGCTTCAAGGCGTTATAGTTCCGCGCTGGCAGAACATACAGGAACACTATTCGTGGGA
>JAUIED010000010.1 GCA_030428905.1 Gammaproteobacteria bacterium | reverse complement strand
CGCCGAGGGTGATGCGCTCATCGGTCTGGCAAGCTCAGGACCGCACTCCAACGGCTACTCGCTGATCCGCCGCATCGCCGACATGCAGGGCGGCGCCGGCGACATGGCCGATGCGCTCCTGGAACCCACGCGCATCTACGTGCGCTCTGTACGCAGCCTGCTCGAGCACACGCGCGTGCACGGCATGGTGCACGTCACCGGCGGCGGTTTTTTCGAAAACGTGCCGCGCATGTTCCGCAACAGCGACCTTACCGCACTCATCGACACCGATGCCTGGCAGCGCCCGGCGGTGTTCTCCTGGCTGCAGCAGGCGGGCAACGTCGAGGAACGGGAGATGCTGGCCACGTTCAACTGCGGCATCGGCTTCATTCTGTGCCTGGCGGAGGAAGACGCCCCGCGCGCCATCGAGGCGCTCAATGCCAGCGGCGAGCAGGCGGTGCAGATCGGCCGCGTGGTGCGGCCGGAAGGCGCAACTGTGGCAGCAGGTCAGATTCTGATCACGTAACTGGCGAGGGCGACCGAAGCCGCCGTCGCCCCTTCAGGAACGCGGCAACGTCACGCCGCGCTGGCCCTGATACTTGCCACCGCGGTCCTTGTACGAGACCTCGCAGCGCTCATCCGACTGGAAGAACAGCATCTGCGCCACGCCCTCATTGGCGTAGATCTTCGCAGGCAGGTTGGTGGTATTGGAGAACTCCAGGGTCACGTGCCCTTCCCATTCGGGTTCCAGCGGCGTGACGTTGACGATGATGCCGCAGCGCGCGTACGTGGATTTGCCCACACAGATCACCAGCACATCTTCCGGAATGCGGAAGTACTCCACGGTGCTGGCCAGCGCGAATGAGTTGGGTGGAATAATGCACTGATCCCCTTCCACGTCCACGAAGCTGCGCTCGTCGAAAGCCTTCGGGTCCACGGTTGCCGAATGTACGTTGGTGAAGATCTTGAACTGCGGCGCGCAGCGCACGTCGTAACCGTAGCTCGAGGTGCCGAAGCTGATGATCTTATCGCCGCCCCGCATGCGCACCTGGCCGGGTTCAAACGGCTCGATCATGCCGCCTGCAGCGGCGGTGCGAATCCACTTGTCTGATTTGATGGTCATCAGTCGGTCATCCGAATCACGGGAGCCGCGGCGTTCTGCTCCCAGATGCGCGCCGCAAGGTGCCTTGCAGCGTTGCGGTAGAGCGCCGCCACTTCGCCTTCCGGAGCCGCAGCGACGGTCGGGCGGCCGCTGTCGGCCTGCATGCGGATGCCGAGATCCAGCGGCAGCTCGGCCAGAAGCGGCACGCCGAGTTCATCGGCAATGCGGCGGCCACCACCCTCGCCAAAGAGATGCGAGCGATGCCCGCATTTCTCACAGATGTGGAAGCTCATGTTCTCCACCACGCCGAGCACCGGGATATCCACCTTGCGGAACATCTCGATGCCTTTGCGCGCGTCCAACAGTGCAATGTCCTGCGGTGTGGTGACGATCACCGCTCCGGATACCGGCGCCCGCTGCGACAGGGTGAGCTGGATGTCTCCTGTGCCCGGCGGCATATCTACCACCAGATAGTCGAGCTCGCCCCAGTCGGTTTGCGTGAGCATCTGCTGCAGCGCGCCGGATGCCATGGGGCCGCGCCAGACCATGGGCGTGCGTTCCGTCACCATGTAGCTCATGGACATGGTCTTCAGGCCGTGCGCCTTGATCGGCTCGATGACACGCTCGTCACGTACCTCCGGACGGCGGTCTTCGGGCACGCCGAGCATCATGCCCTGACTCGGGCCATAGATGTCCGCGTCCAGTATGCCGACCCGCGCGCCTTCGGCGTTGAGCGCAAGCGCCAGGTTGACCGCGGTAGTGGACTTGCCCACGCCACCCTTGGCGGACGCCACGGCAACGATGTGTCGTACCTGCGCAAAGCCGCGGCCTTCCGGCGGCGCAAACTGCACCTCGAGCGATACCTCTGCGCCCAGAAACTCCGCCAGGCGGCTCTCAAGTTCGGCCGCCAGACCTTCGGCGGGATAACCCAACGCCACCCGGACATCGCGACCCGATGCCTGCACACGCGCGCCGAGCGCGCCCCAGGTGCGCCCGAGATACGGGTCCTGAAAATCTTCGACTCTACTCACGACTCTGCACGGCTTTACCCTTCAGCGGCGCGCCATTGTACGAGAAAGCGGCGCGGGTGAAAGCGCAGCACAGAGGCGCCGCTAATCCAGGGCGTCATACAGCGCATCGATCTCCGCACGCCAGGCGGCCTGCAGGGCCGGCTTCTGAAACTTCGGCCGCCGTGCGAGGTCCGCCTCCAGCAGCGCTTCGAGCTCGACGATGCGCGCGAGCGGATCCGCCGGCGGCGCACCGGGTGTCGCGCTCATCGGCACCTCCTCGCTGTTGCCGACAGCGCGCGAGCAGGCATCATTCTGAGCGGCGAAATAGGGCTCCAGCGCACCCAGCTCTTCGAGACGACCGCCACGGATCAGCAGGAAGCGTTGCGTCACCACCTCGAGAAAGCGTCGATCATGCGAGGTCACCAGCAGCGTTGCCGATGATGCCAGCAGCGTCTGTTCGAGCTGTTCCTTGCCGTCGATGTCGATGTGGTTGGTAGGCTCGTCGAGAATCAGAAAATTCGGTGCCTGCATGGACAGCACCACGAACAGCACCCGCGCCCGTTCACCGCCGCTGAGGTCATCGATGCGTTTGTCCTGGTCGGCGTAGGAAAAACCGGCATGCACCAGACGGCGACGCACCGCCTGCTCCCCCTGATCCACCCGCCGCAGGACGAAGTCGAACATCGACTGCTCCCCTTTCGCTTCGTCGAGTTCCTGATCGTAGTAGCCGAGCACTGTCTGCGGGTTGAAGCGGATGTTCGCATCCTCCTGCCCGACCGCGGCAACGAGCATACGGATCAACGTGCTCTTGCCGACACCGTTGGCACCGAGCAGCGCCACCCGTTCGCCCGGGCGGATCACCAGATCGTCGATGCCAAACAGCCGCCTGCCCGGCACTGCAACGTCGAGCTGCTCCACTGCCAGCGCCTGCCGCGCTTTGCTCGCACCAAGGGACAGCCCCAACGACAGGGGCGAGTCTGCCGGCACGTGGGTTTTGTCTTCTTCCAGGCGCTCCACCCGCCTTTCCATGCTGCGCGCCCGGCGCGCGAACTTCTCGTTGTCGTAGTTCTTCGCCCACTGCGCGAGCTGCCGCGCGCTGTCGCGCAGCTGCGCGATCTCCCGCTCCTCGTTTTCGCGCGCCTGCGCAGCGGCGGCGTTCTGCGCTTCCAGCGCCTGCCGAGCCGGCGTGTAGGGAAGCTCGAACTTGCGCGCGCGACCCTCCGCGAGAAACACGGTTCGATTGGTCACCGCGTCGAGAAACGCGCGATCGTGCGAGACGAGAACGAACGCGCCTGCGAATTCGGCGAGCAGGCGTTCGAACAACACGATGGTGGCGAGATCCAGATGGTTGGTGGGCTCATCGAGCAGCAACAACTCCGGCGCCTGCACCAATGCGCGGGCGAACATCAGCCGATTCTCCTGGCCGCCGGAGAGCGCCGCTACGGTCAGGGCCATCTGCTGCTCGTCGAAGCCGAGCGCAAGGAGCTGCGCCTCGGCCTGCCAGGGTGCCTCGGGCACGCAGGCGGTTACCGCGTCGAGCACGCTGCCGGACCGCACCGCTGCCGGCAGGAACTGCTCCACCCGGGCCAGCCGCAGGCCGCGTCGGCAGCTCAGATCCCCCGCGTCCAGGGCACGTTCGCCCGCCAGCACATCGAGCAGCGTGGATTTGCCGCAGCCGTTGTGGCCAACCAGCGCAAGCCTGTCACCGGTGTTTACCGTCAGCTCGGCACCGTCGAGCATGGCCCTCGGACCAAGCTGCAAACGCGCCTCGCGCAATGTCATGAGCACCGCCATATCGGCAGTATAAATGCGATATAGTGCCGCCTCCCGAAACCTCCGAACACGAGCGACATGAGCCGCCGGATCCTCGTTACCAGCGCCCTGCCCTACACCACGGGCCCCATCCACCTCGGACACCTGTTCGAGCACACGCAGACGGACATCTGGGTGCGGTTTCAACGCATGCGCGGCCACCAGGTGATCTATGTGTGTGCAGACGACACACACGGCACAGGCACCATGCTGCGCGCCGAAGCCCAGGGCATCACACCGGAAGCGCTCATCGACGCCATGCGGGAGGAGCACGCGCGGGATTTCAGCGGCTTTCTCATCTCCCACGATGCGTACTACACCACGCACTCCGAGGAGAACCGGGAGCTTTCCTCCCTCATGTACGAGCGGGCGAAGGCCGCTGGCCACATCTTCAACAACGACGTGGCACAGCTATACGATCCTGAGAAGCAGCTGTTCCTGGCCGACCGCTTCGTGCGCGGCAGCTGCCCGAAATGCGGCACGCCGGACCAGCCGGGCGACAACTGCGACGCCTGCGGCGCGACGTACGCTGCAACCGACCTGGTGGAGCCGAAGTCCGCGCTGTCAGGAGCGGCCCCCGAGGTGCGTTCCAGCGAGCACTACTTCTTCGATCTGGCGCCCTACGCCGAGGATCTGCGTGCCTGGATCGACGGCGGCGCGGTGCAGCCGGAGGTGGCCAACAAGCTGGCGGAATGGCTCGATGCCGGGCTAAAGCCCTGGGATATCTCGCGCGACGCGCCGTATTTCGGCTTCGTCATACCGGGCACCAAGGACAAATACTTCTATGTGTGGCTCGATGCGCCCATCGGCTACATGGCGGCACTCAAGCACCTGCTCGCCACACGCAACGATGTCTCGTTCGACGATTTCTGGGCGCCGGACAGCACCAGCGAAGTGCACCACTTCATCGGCAAGGACATCATCAACTTCCACTGCCTGTTCTGGCCGGCGCTGCTGCAGGCCTCGGGCTTTCGCAAACCCACCAAGGTGCACGCGCACGGCTTCATCACGGTCAACGGCACGCGCATGTCGAAATCGCGGGGCACCTTCATCGAAGCTGCCACCTATCTCGAGCACCTGTCGCCCGAGTACCTGCGTTACTACTACGCCACCAAGATATCCGACGGAATCGACGATCTCGACATCAGCTTCGACGACTTCGTGCAGCGGGTGAACTCCGATCTCGTGGGCAAGCTCGTCAACATCGCCAGCCGCTGCGCCGGGTTCATCACCAAGCAGTTCGACGGCTTACTCTCCGAGCAACTGCCAGAACCCGAACTGCAGGCAGAATTCGCTGCGCGCAGCGAAGCGATCGCCGCACTCTACGAGCAGTCGAACACCTCAAAGGCCGTGCGCGAGATCATGGCGCTGGCGGACCGGGCCAACCAGTACGTCGCCCAGGCGGAGCCCTGGAACGCCATCAAAGACCCGGCACGACGCGACGAGGTGCAGGCGGTGTGCAGCCAGGGGCTGAACCTGTTCCGCGTGCTGATGGCCTACATCAAGCCCATCGTGCCGAAGCTGGCGGAGGACGCAGAGGCGTTTCTCGGCATCGCCCCGCTCACCTGGGCTGACAGCCAGACGACGCTCACGGCGCACAGGATCAATCCGTTCAAGGCCCTGTTTGCGCGCATGGAGCGCAAGACCCTCGATGCCGTGGTTGAGGCGAGCAAGCAGGCAGATGCCGGAGGCAGTGCAGAGGTACAGGCCCAGGTACAGGAAGAAGAGGAAACCGTGTCCGACACCATCAGCATCGACGACTTCGCCAAGGTACAGCTGCGTGTCGCCCGCGTCGTCGCCGCCGATCACGTGGACGGCGCCGACAAGCTACTCAAGCTGACCCTCGATGTGGGCGATCATCAGCGCACCGTGTTTTCCGGCATCAAGAGCGCCTACGATCCCGCTGATCTCGTCGGCCAGCTGACCGTCGTGGTCGCCAACCTGGCGCCGCGCAAGATGCGCTTCGGCACCAGCGAAGGCATGGTGCTAGCCGCCGGTCCTGGAGGCAGCGACATTTTCCTGATCCGCCCGGACAGCGGCGCCGAGCCGGGTATGGAAGTGACCTGATGGCGGAGCTCGCCGCTGCGCTGGTGGGGAGCCTGCTCGTCAACAATTTCGTTCTGGCCCAGTTTCTGGGCCTGTGCCCGTTCTTCGGCACCACCCAACGCTACGACACGGCGCTCGCCATGGGCCTGGCCACCACATTCGTACTCTGCCTGGCGGCAACCTTGTGTCACATGGTCTACCACCTGTTGCTGGTGCCGCTCGGGCTCGAGTATCTGAACATCATCGCCTTTATCGTCATTGTCGCGGGCGCCGTGCAGCTCACCGAGATGTATGTGAAGGCCACCAGCCGCGTGCTCTACCAGCTGCTCGGCATCTATCTGCCGCTGATCACCACCAACTGCGCGGTGCTGGGCGTGGCACTGCTCGCCACCGGCAAGGCGCTTTCGTTCATCGAAACGCTGGTGTTCGCTGCCGGTGCCGCCGGCGGCTTTACGCTGGTGATGGTGATGTTCTCCGCCATGCGCGAGCAGCTCGTCACGCGCGATCTTCCGCAGGCCATGCGCGGCACGCCGATCACGCTGGTGAGCGCCGGCATCCTCGCACTCGGCGTCATGGGTTTTCAGGGCCTGTGATCGACGTCGGCACGATACTGGGACTGGTGCTGCTGGTATGCGCGCTGCTGGCCATCGCGCAACGCCGTCTGGCCGCCGGCGACGACGCCTTCGTGAAGGCCATAGCCTCGGAGCTGCCACAGACACAGTGCGCGCAGTGCGGCTACCCGGGCTGCCGCCCCTATGCCGAGGCGCTGGTGGGTGGTGCGGCCATCGATCTGTGCCCACCCGGCGGCGAGGCCACTGTGCAGAAGCTAGCTGAGTTGCTGCCACACAATCCGCGCGCCAGCGCCGGGCTGGCAACGTCGCCGGCGATGGTGGCGCGCATCGATGAAGCCCGTTGTATCGGCTGTTATCTGTGTATCGAGGCGTGTCCGGTCGACGCCATCGTCGGCGCTCCGAAGTACATGCACACGGTGTTACGCGACGCCTGCACCGGCTGCGAGCTCTGCCTGCCCCCCTGTCCCGTGGACTGCATCGTCATGGAGCGGCCGTGATCGCGCGCTACCTGCGGCCGATGCAAAGCCGCTGGTGCGTAGAACCCGGCGACGTGGTGCGCTGCGGGGCGCTGCTCGGCTCCGGCCGCGTTCGCACCCACGCCGCGTTCACCGGCACGGTCGCAAGCATTGACGATGAGCGGCTGGAACTCGACGTTGCAGGTACCGAGCAGATACCGAGCCTCGATCCACTAGATGTGCACAGCTCGCGCGCAACCGTTCTCGAACGCATCGAGCATGCAGGCATCGTCGGCCTGGGCGGCGGCGGTTTCCCTACCCACTTAAAGCTTGCCGAAGCCCTGCGCAGGGGCGTTGATAAACTTGTCATAAACGCCGTTGAGTGCGAACCCGGCGTGCATTGCGACGCGGCTCTGTGTGAGCAGTTCGAGCCGGAAATCGTGCAGGGGATCGAGGCGTTGCAACACCTGCTCGACGCCGAGGTACACATCACTCAGGGTGCCGCTACCTGTCCCAGCCGACAGGCGTGGCAGACGCATACACTGAACGCCGACACGCCAGCGGGCGCGGAACGTCAGTTGTGCCGATCGATCTTTGGCATCACTCTCGCTGCCGACGAGCGGCCCGTGCACCACGGCATCGTCGTCGTCAACGTCGGCACCGCCCATGCGATCGCCCGCGCGCTGCAAGGCTGGCCCCTGATCAGCCGCATGGTCACGGTCGCCGGAGAAAATCGCTGGCTTGCCATCGGCACACCCATCTCGAGCCTGCTTGAAGGTTCATCTTTCCGCGTTGGTGGGCGTCTGAGCGGTCAGACCGTCGGCGGTGATGCGCCAATCGGCAAGACTACCAATGCCGTCGAGCCAGCCCCGGCTTCCCGTAACGCCCAACCCTGCATCAACTGCGCTGCGTGCGATGTGATATGCCCGGAAGACCTGCCGGTGGCGCAACTGGCGCGATTACCGCGCGGCAACGTCGAAGCAGCGCAACGTTTAGCGGCCGACCGCTGCATTGAGTGCGGGTTGTGCACGCCGGTTTGTCCGAGCCACATCGACGTGCTGACCATTCTGCGCCAGCACCGTCACGACGTGCGCCACGCAACAACCCAGCGGCAGGCAGCGGCAGCGGCGGGTAACCGCTTTGAAGCGCGCGAGCAACGCCGCGCGGTGCAAAGCGCGCTGCGCGAAGCGCGCCGGCAGGAGCGGCTGCAACGCCGGCAGCGCAATGGCTGAGACCATGGCATCCCAGCGCGCACCGGACAGCCGGCAGACCATGCTCTGGGTAAGCGCTGCCCTGCTGCCGGGCATCGCCACCATGGCAGCACTTTTTGGTGCTGCGGTGCTGCTGAATCTTGGTGTGTGCCTGGTGGTTGCCTGGCTCACGGAGGCTGTGTGTCTGCGGCTGCGACACCGGGACTGGCGGGCGGGCTTGCGCGATTTCAGCGCGCCGGTGACGGCACTGCTCGTCGGCCTCGCGGTGCCGCCCGGCGCACCCATCGCCGCACCCGTGCTCGCAACGGTCACCGCCATTGCCCTGGGCAAGCACGCCTACGGCGGCCTGGGGCAGAACCTCTTCAACCCGGCCATGGTCGGCTACACCGTTGCACTGGTGTCCATGCCGGCCGCCTTCGCCCTGTGGCCGGTGGATGCGGCAAGCGGCGCCACGGCGCTCGATACGCTCAAGCACAATGATGGCTTGACGCTGGCCGAACTGCTGCGCACGCCGGCCTTCGGCAGCATCGGCGGCTACGGCTGGGAATGGGCGAACCTCGCATTCGCCATGGGAGGGGCTGTGCTGATCGCCCGCGGCATCATCGGCTGGCGCCTGCCGGTGACCTTTCTCCTCGCCCTCGGCGGGCTGGCACTGGCCTTTCACGACGGCGGCAGTTCCCGCAGCGCTGGCTCGCCGCTCATGCACTGGAGCATGGGGAGCACCATGCTCGCAGCGTTTTTTGTGCTCACCGACCCGGTAACCCACCCGAACCCGCGGCGCGCGCAGATCTACTTCGCGCTGATCGCCGCCGCCACGACATTTACCATCCGCGCCTGGGGCAGCTACCCGGACGGCCTGGCCTTCGGCGTATTGCTCGCCAACGCGGCAACGCCCTACCTCGACAGGCGGTTCGCCTGATGCTCCGCGCCATGCTGAGTATCGCGGCCCTGACGCTCTCGCTGGCAGTGCTACTTGCGTTCACTCACGACGCAACGAAAACACGCATTCAAGCCAACCGCGCGGCAGCAGAATGGCAAGCCGCCCGCAGCCTCACCGGCCTGCCGGAACTCGCCGGTCCGTGGCAGCACGACCAGCTACCGCTGGGCGACGGGCGGGTATTGCTGCGAAGTACCGTTCGGGGATACGGCGGCGACATGCATCTCCTCGCCCTGCGCCGAGGCGCCACCTTGACGGCGCTACGCGTGGTGCGCCACCAGGAGACCCCCGGCATCGGTGACTTTGTCTCGCACCACGACCGTGGCTGGATGGCAGCCCTTGCAGCGCAAGGCCCCGCCGCTACCGATACCGTGACCGGTGCGACGATCACTTCCCGCGCCGTGCTCAATGCCTGGCACAACCTGGAAGCTACGCCGTGAGCGCCGGTGTATTTACTGCGGGCGTCGTCGCGCGCAACCCGGCGTGGGTGCAGCTGCTCGGCCTGTGTCCGCTCCTGGCTGTAAGCAACAGCGTGGTCAACGCCGCCGGACTGGCGCTGGCAACCACCTTCGTCATGTGCGGCAGCGCCGTGCTCATCTCAGCGGTACGCCGCGCCATTCCCGAGTTTGCCCGCCTGCCGCTGTTCGTGCTGATCATCGCCACATTCACCACCCTGGCGGTACTGCTGCTGGAGGCCTACGCCTACGACGCCTATCTGCGCATTGCGCTGTTCGTGCAGATCATCGTTACCAACTGCATGATCCTCGGCCGCGCGGAAGCCTACGCCGCTCGCCAACCGGTAGGCCGGGCATTCCTCGATGCCGCCGGTACGTCCGCAGGTTTTGCCATCGCCCTGCTCGTGCTTGGCGCTGCTCGCGAGTTGCTGGGTCAGGGCACGCTGTTCGCTGGCATGACGCAGTTGTTCGGCCCGACTGCGGCGGCCTGGCAGGTCACCTTGCTGCCCGAGGAGTACGCCCTCATCATCGTCCGCCTGCCGCCCGGCGCGTTCATCGTTGCCGGTCTGCTGCTTGCACTGATGCAGGCGCTAACACGGAAACACCATGAACAAAGATAAGCGTGCCGAAATCTTCGCGCGGCTCAAGGATGCCAACCCCAAGCCCACCACGGAGCTCGAGTACCGGACCCCGTTTGAACTGCTGATTGCCGTCATCCTCAGCGCCCAGGCCACAGACGTGAGCGTGAACAAGGCAACGAAGCCACTCTTTGCCAAACACAACACGCCCGCCGCCATCCGCCGGCTGGGTGTGGAGAAGCTCAAGGGCTACATCAAGACCATCGGCCTGTTCAATACCAAGGCAGAGAACGTGGTGAAAACCTGCGCCATCCTCGTGGAGGAGCACGGCGGCGAGGTTCCGGAGGATCGAGCAGCACTCGAAGCGCTACCCGGCGTGGGGCGCAAGACCGCCAACGTCATCCTCAATACCGCCTTCGGGCACCCGACCATCGCCGTGGATACGCACATTTTCCGCGTGTCCAACCGCACGAAGGTCGCACCCGGCAAAACCGTGCGCCAGGTGGAAGACAAGCTGCTGAAAGTGGTGCCGGACGAATTCAAGGTGGACGCGCACCACTGGCTCATCCTGCACGGCCGCTACACCTGCGTGGCACGCAAGCCGCGCTGCGGTTCCTGCGTGATCGAAGACCTCTGCGAGTATCGGCACAAGACCGAGCCCTGAGCCGGCTCAGTCAGACGTCCACCAGCTCCACTCGGTGGATCGGCTCGCCGAGAAAGCGTGCGCCGATACGGCGGAAGCGATCCGCACCGTCCGTTGCCATAAGCACGATCTCACCGCGATCTTCATGCGCGCGGGGCGCGATGTTGGCAGCCACTTCGGCTGCCGTCGTGGTTGCAGAGTCCACAACCACTGCCCGCCCAGCGAGCTGCGCCTCGATCTGCTGTACGAATACAGGAAAGTGGGTGCACCCAAGCAGCAGCGTGTCGGCGCTTTGCACCAGACCGTGCAGGTAGTCACCAATGATCGCCGCCTGGATATGCTGAGCTGCGCTGGGTTCCTCTGCCAGCGCCACCAGAAGGGGTGCGGCGCGGGCACGCACCATGCGAACACCCCGGCGCATGAGGGCGCGCTGATAGGCGCCCCCACGGACCGTACCCTCCGTTGCCAACAGCGCTACCGTACCGCCGTGCGCAGCAGCAGCCGCAGCGCCCGGCTCGACCACACCGAACACCGGCACATCCGGAAACTGCGCCTCGACGGCCGGTAGCGCCGTGGCCGATGCCGTATTGCAGGCGACGACGATGGCTTTGACGCCAAGCGTTACCAGCCGTCCTGCTGCCTGCAGCGCATAGCGCTGCACGGTGGCTGCAGTCTTCGTGCCGTAGGGTAACCTCGCGGTGTCGCCCAGATAGACGAAGTCCTCCCGCGGCATTGCGGCCCGCAGAGCGCGCAGCACGGTCAGGCCGCCCATACCGGAATCAAAGACGCCGATGGGCTGATCGGCTGCCAGGGTGCGTGTATCCATAGGGCGGCCATTGTATGCGTGCGACGGGAAAAGCCGAACTGGATCAAGCGAACCTTCACGGATGAGGGTCTCATGGTTGGGCACTCCTGACGGCGCCAACTAAAAAGTTGGCGGAGAACCGACAAAATGTCTGCGATCTGAATGCCCGACGGGCAACAAACGGCAGAAATCGCCTTTGACGCCGTTGTCTCCTTGCCGCATCGCACCTCTTTGGCTAGCTGGCACGAATCTCGCTATGTATTGCGCACAAGACAAACCCACACAGCCCTACACATCCGCAAAGAGGTATTGCCATGAAAGCTTTTCGATTGTCACCACTCATCGCGCTCGGCATTGTGTTGAGTGCACCTGTCAGCGCTCAATCCATGGCCGGCTACTGGGACTGCGAGATGGGCTTTCGCAACACCGCGCCGGGTACGCCAGCGAATGCCGTCGGCCAGCAGTTTCGAATGGCTGTATACGACGACGGCAGAGTCGAAGGACAGGGTTATGAGCTGGGTAGCGCCGGCCAGTATCCATTCCACTTTTCCGGACGTTGGGGTATGGAGGGTCGGGCATTCTACATTCAGGGTCAGCAATCCGCGGGCGGCGGCTTCCAGCCGAGGCAGTTCTCCTTTCAATCGCAGCTCACCGGCAACGCAACCATGGCCTATACCCATCACTACCAGAACCAGAAGCGCCAGGTGATCGCCACACAGTGTCGCCGCGCGGCGTACTGAAACCCGGCGCGGTCAGCGCTTCTCGAAGGCGATTGGAATTGGGAGGTTGGCTGCTGTGCTGCGCGGCACGGCGCGGAAAGCCGACCTCCCGCCAAGGCACGGTTATCATGCAAGCAGATCCACCGTACAGAGCACCATGCGACGCCTGATCACTATCATCGCCACCTTTGTGGTCGTCATCGTCATCGCCACCGCCGGTCTCCTGATTGCCGGCGCGCTGTGGACATCGCCGGGTGAGGCGGTCACCCCGGCGGGTATCGAGCGCAACACTTCACACTACATCACCTCAGCCGACGGCACGCGCATTGCTGCCGAGGTCTGGCTGCCTGCGAAGGCCGCAGCGCCCGTGCCGGTGGTACTGGAAGGTACGCGCTACTGGCGCGCCATGGGGCTCACCGCGTTCGGTCGCGTCGCCGCCATGTTCGGCATGGCGCTGCCAGGCGTGGAGCCCGACCGCTGGGTGCGTTACTTCAATGACAAGGGATACGCCTACGTGCGCGTTGACGTGCGCGGCACCGGCGCATCGTTCGGCGTGCACACAACCGAGTACGCACCGACAGAGGTAGAGGACTTCCGCTCGGTGCTCGACTGGCTGACTGCACAACCGTGGTCCACAGGCCAGGTGTTCGCCACTGGCGTGTCGTACTCCGGCACGCTGGCGGAGCTGATGACCGCTACCAAACACCCCGCACTAATCGCTGCGGCGCCCCTGTTCTCCGACTTCGACGCGCAGATGCAGCTCGTGCGCCCCGGCGGCGTGCTGCAGCCGGCCTTCACCAGCCGTTGGAGTCAGCTTGTCGCTGCCATGGACACCAACGATGTGTGCGGGGTGATCGCCGCCAGCGAGGACCGCGACGTGCCGTGGGGCGAATGCGCGGGCGTGGGCCTGCTGATCAGCGGCGTGAAGCCGGTGGACGGACAGTGGTCGGCGCTCAAGCAGGCGGTTGCCGGGCACAACAGCCCCAACGTGCTGGCGATGGTCGAGGGTTTGGAGTACCGCGACAGCCCGTGGGGCCCGGGGCTCACCTCGCTGGACACACAGGCGTTCGGCCGAAAACAGGCTCTGGAAGATGCTGCAGTGCCGCTCTACGTGCTCACAGGATGGTTCGACGCCGCCACCAGCAACGGCGCGCTGGCCCGTTTCACCGCACACGCCTCACCGCAATCGGTGTGGATCGCACCGTTCGATCACGGCGGCAACCATGATACCGATCCGTTCAATGCCGCCGATGCCGAGCCCGTGTGGTCACATACGCAACAGCTCGATCGCGTTGAAGCGTTTTTCCGTCAGCACCTCGATGGCCGGCCCGCAACCGACAAAACGCTGCACTACTACGTGATGGGCGGCGACGGGTTCCGGAGCACAGATCAGTGGCCCCCGGCGCACCTGGCGGAGACGTTCTACTACTTCGACGAGCAGGGTGCCCTGTCCGCCCAGGCACCCGACGCCACCGCCTACGACACCTACCAGGTGGAATTCGAAACAGGTACCGGCGAGCGCAGCCGCTGGATTACCCAACTCGGCAGCAGCGACGTCGACTACAGTGACAATCAGCCCCACGGCTTGACCTACGAATCACAGCCGTTCGGGCAGGATATGGAGCTCACCGGCAGCCCGATACTCGATTTCTGGATGACGTCGACCCAGCGGGACGGTGCCCTGCACAGCTACCTGGAGGCCATTGCACCCGATGGCCGGGCACACTATCTGACTGAAGGTGTGCTGCGGTTAATGCACCGCGCCAACACCACGCAACCGTTCTACCCGGAGTTCGGTCCGGCACACTCATTTCTCGAACGCGATGCGAGGCCAATGCCTACCGGGCGCATCGTACGTGTGACCACGACCATGCTGGCGACCTCTGCGCGCATACCTGCAGGATTCCGCCTGCGGCTGCGGCTCACGGGCGCCGACCGGGCGTCTTTCGCACGTTACCCAGCAGAGGGCGAGGCGCCTCGCTGGCACGTGTACCGCGGCCCAACCAAGCCGTCTTCGATCACCCTACCCCTGGCCCCGTATCTTGCGCAGCCAGCCTCCTAAACCCTTTTCCGCAACCGGCGCTACAGGGGTTGCCGTGATGGGGGCCGACTGTTGCCGTGCCCGCAGCTCGCGAATGCGCTTCTGAATGATGGCGTCTTCCTTGCGCTTCTGCTTCATGGCCGCATCGATGTCCACGCCGCAGCGAGTGCAGTGTTCCGCGAGCAGCTGCAGATTGCCGCAGCGGGGGCACTCCACATGCGCCGCGGTGAGATCGCGCAGCGTCTTGTCGATACCCTGCTCATCGAGTTTGTAGCGCGCCGGGTTGGCAGGTTTTGGGGCATTGTCCTTCGCGCGGCAGATAGCACCGAGGTCGGCGAGTTTGCGCACGAGCGTCTCCGCCTCTTCATAGCTCAGCTGGCTGCTGATGACGACGGTTCTGCCGGAGAAGAGCTGGCGGGCTTTGTGCTCGGCGATACCGAGCTCTCTGGCTACCCGCACACGCACCCGCTCCACGTCGGCGCCGTCGACGACGTCACCGCTGAAAAGCACGTTGTAGCTGGACATGTTTACTGGCCCCTGGTTGCGAACCACCCGGCGTGTACCGTTCGTCCCTCTACCGCAGCGTGGACAGTTCCCTGCCACTTGTGGCTCCCAGCCTCGCGGGTCACGCGTTCAGGCAGATACATCCTGTCGCACGGTTGCGATCTTACGCGCCTTGCGAGCCGCCAAATGTGACGGGCTGCGCAACATGAAATGCAGCAATGCTGCGGGTTAACAGGGCGCTTCTTCAGCAGCCTGCTAACGCCCTGCCAGCGTCTCCTGGGCGTGGCGTTCCAGCCGCACCGTCGCACGCCGGTTCTGCGCATGTGCCTGTGCGTTAGCTGCCTCATCCACGGGATAGCGCGCGGCATGAAAGCGGACAACGATGCGTTCTTTGTCCAAACCGCAGGCCACCAGCCAGTCGGCAACCGCCCGGGCACGACGTTCCGACAGACGCATATTGTCGCGCTCGCGGCCGGTGGTATCGGTGTGGCCATCGATGAATATGCGAACCACATCGCGATCCGCCAGCACGTAGCTCGCCACCGTCTGAAGCTCCGCTTTGTGCACCTGAGTAAGGCTGGCACTGCCCGGATCGAAGCCGATTCGCGTACGTTCCACGTCTTCGTAGTTTGCCGGCATCAGCCACTGGTAGCAGCCGGCAAATTGATCGTAGGCGGCGCGGAAACGCACCGGGGAGAGCGCAAGTGCAACGGGTTTATCAGCAAACCAGGCCTCCTGACTGATGCGGACCGCGTAACCCGCATAGAGATCCATCATCAGCGACGTAGCCAGCGGATCTCCCGCACTGACCACACCACCCCGCACGTGGTGCAGCGCACCCCGTTCCATCGTCTGCGGATAGGCGCCGTGCCACTCAGGCGCCGTAGACACGGCGTCGATCCGGCCGCCGGAGAACAGGTCGCGGTTTGGTACCACCTGCAGACGCAACCCGCGACCAGGCTCGCCGGTAAAACGAACCAACCCATACTGTCCGAGCGGCCGCTGCATCACACACAAGCCCCCTTCCTCAGCAAACTGCCAGGCGCCACCCAGATCCGCGTCGAACTCAAGCGCATGACCGGCTGAAAGGCAGAACAACAACCCCGCAATGGCAATCTGCAACCGCTTCATCCGTTCTCCGAATACATGAACCCGTGTTGGGTATCGGCCACAAAGCGCTCTTCTGAAGCGTGTTCAAACGCGCCGTGCTAAGGTGCTGTGATGGAGTTCTCACAACGCTTTCGCGGGTTCCTGCCGGTTGTCCTGGACCTCGAAACAGGCGGATTCAACGCCGGCATACACCCGATACTCGAACTGGCCTGCGTGCTGCTCGATTGGCAGGACGACCAGTTGGTACCGTACGCCGAGCACTGCTGGAGCGTGCGGCCATTCAGCGGCGCGGTGGTCGACCCGGCGTCGCTGAAGATCACCGGCATCGACCTGGATGATCCTGAGCGCAAAGCGCTCAGCGACCGGGAGGCACTGAGCAACTTCTTTCGTGTGGTGCGCGAAGAGCTGAAGCGCACCGGATGCCACCGGGCGGTCATGGTGGCGCACAACGCCTCGTTCGACCGGGACTTCCTGAACGCCGCCGCAGAACGCGCCAACGTCAAGCGCAACCCGTTCCATCCGTTTACCACCATCGACACGGCCGCGCTGGCGGCTGTGAGCTATGGTCACACGGTGTTACGGGAGGCCTGCACCCGAGCCGGCATCGCCTTCGATACCGAGCAGGCGCACAACGCCCTGTACGACGCACAGAAAACGTCGGCGCTGTTCTGCCGGATCGTCAACAGCACGCCTCTGGCGTACACGCCAGAAGATCACGAGTAACCCCGGCCTCAGCCCTCGTCGCCGGCAGCCTGCTCGATGAGCTCGCCCAGTTCGCCGGCTTCGTGCATCTCGGTGATGATGTCACAGCCGCCAACCAACTCGCCGTTGATGTAGAGCTGGGGAAAGGTCGGCCAGTTGGCATAGCTCGGCAGTGTGGAACGGATGTCCGGATTGCTGAGCACATCCACGTAGGCAAAACGCTTTCCGTAGGAAATGAGCACCTGCACGGTCTGGGCGGAAAAGCCGCACTGCGGTGCCTGCGGCGACCCTTTCATGTAGAGAATGATCGGGTTCTGCGTAATCTGCTCCCGAATCGTGTCGAGCACGGTTGCCTCACTCATGGCACACCTTTGATCTCTGCCTGGATGTGCAGCATTCTAACCCACAACCGAGGCCGCGCCGCACAACACCCTATGACGAATTTCGATGAGGTTATCCCCAGGCGTGATAGCGGCAGCACCAAATGGACACGCTACGACCCCGAAGTGCTGCCGTTCTGGGTGGCTGACATGGACTTCCGCGCGCCGGAATTCATTCTCGATGCCATCAGGAAACGGGTAGACCACGGCATCATCGGCTACACCCGCCCGCCGGCAAGCCTGGCGGATGCGTTTCGCGAGTGGCTCGCACATCACTACGACTGGCAGGTGCCCGAGGAGTGGCTGGTGTGGCTGCCAGGGGTAGTACCTGGCCTCAACCTCGCCGCCCGTGCTGCGGCCACCGGCGGCGAAGTGCTGATGCCCACGCCCGTGTACTACCCCTTTCTTGACGTACCGGCCCATTGCGGCGGCCAACGCGTAGACAGCGCCCTCGTTCGCGACGGCAACTGCTGGCGCATGGACTTCGATGACATCGCCGCCAAAGCGCGCACGGCTGACGTGTTTCTGCTATCAAACCCCCAAAACCCCACCGGCCGCGCCTACACCACCGAGGAGCTGCAGACCCTGGCAGACATCTGCGCGGAACACGACGTGGTCATGGTCTCGGATGAGATTCACAGTGCCATCATTCTCGATGACAAACGAAAGCACGTGCCCATCGCGCCGCTGAATCCAAGCATGCGCTGCATCAGCTTGTACGCACCTACCAAGACCTACAACATCCCCGGCCTGTCCTGTGCCGTGGCGGTGATTGCCGATGAGGCGCTGCGAGAGCGCTTCACCGAAGCACGTGCGGGCCTCGTTGGCACGCCGGGACCGCTCGCCTACACAGCGTGCGAGGCAGCATTCCGCGATCGCAGCACATGGGTTCCGGAGCTGCTGGCGTATCTGCGCGGCAACCAGGACCGATTGGCTGCTGTGGCAGGCGAACGCATGACACCGGTCGAGGCCACTTATCTTGCCTGGATCGATGTGCGGGACATCGCTGAACGGCAAGCTGTTGAGCCGCACTTTCTACGCCACGGGCTCGGGCTTTCAATCGGCGCGCAATTCGCAGGTGACGGCTGGGTGCGGTTCAATTTTGCCTGCCCGCGTGCAACCCTCGATGCAGGCTTGCAACGCCTTGCTGACGCCCTGGCGTAAAGATCTGCCCAAGCAGGGCAACCGCAACACAAAGGAATTGACGCTGTGACGCGGTCTATTGCATTGGTTGCAACGCTCCAGTAGCATCCATCCCCTTTTTCAGGCAGCACCCGTGGCTGCCTGTTTTGATTTTGGAGGACGTTATGGCGAGCTCCACGGTCCACACGACCCATCTCATGCAGACCTACGGGCGGCTGCCCGTGGCGTTCGTGCGCGGTGAAGGTGCGTACCTCGAAGATGCGAACGGCAAGCGCTATCTCGACGCGCTCACAGGTCTAGCCGTAGCCGGGCTCGGACACGCGCACCCGCGCGTGACCAAGGCCATCGCCGAGCAAGCGGCCACGCTGCTGCACACGTCCAATCTGTATGAGATTCCCAAACAGGCAGAGCTTGCGGACAAACTCTGCGCGGTGTCGGGTATGGACCGCGTGTTCTTCGGCAACTCCGGCGCCGAGGCCAACGAAGCCGCCATCAAGATCGCTCGCCTGCACGGCCATAAGAAGGGTATCAAGTCGCCGACGGTCATCGTCACCGACTCGAGTTTTCACGGCCGCACCATGGCGACGCTCACCGCGACTGGCAACCGCAAGGTGCAGGCTGGCTTCGAACCGCTGCTGCGGGGTTTCGTGCGCGTGCCTTACAACGACGTGGACGCCGTGCAGCAGATCGCCGACAACAACCCGGACGTGGTCGCGGTGCTGGTGGAGCCGGTGCAGGGTGAGGGCGGCATCAAGATTCCCGCAAATGACTACCTGAACAAGCTACGCAGTATCTGCGACGCCAACGACTGGTTGTTGATGCTCGACGAGGTGCAGACGGGCAACGGTCGCACCGGCACCTACTTCGCCTACCAGCAGTGCGGCATCATGCCCGACGTGGTGGCCACCGCTAAAGGCCTCGGCAACGGCGTGCCCATCGGCGCCTGTCTGGCGCGAGGCAACGCTGCGGAACTGATGCAGCCCGGCAACCATGGCAGCACCTTCGGCGGCAATCCGCTCGTGTGCGCGGCCGCAATCGCGGTGGTCGACACCATTGTCGAAGAAGGACTCGCAAAGCGAGCCGCTGTACTCGGCGAGCGCATGCTCGAACGTTTCAACACGCTCCTGCAGGGCAACAACGACGTCGTCGACATCCGCGGCAAAGGCCTGATGATCGCCATTGAGATGTCGCAGGACTGCGCCGGGTTGGTCAGCCAAGCGCTTGAACGCGGCCTGCTGATCAATGTGACGCACGGTAACGTCGTGCGTCTGCTGCCACCACTGACCATGAGTGATGCCGAAGCAGACAAGATCGTGGACGGCGTTGCCGCGCTGATCAGCGGCACCTGACGTGGGCAAGCGGGATTTTCTATCGCTACTGGACTGCTCTCCTGAGGAGCTCACGCACCTGATAGAAAGAGCGCGCCACCTCAAGGCGCTGCAGTCGAGCGGCAAGAGCCATCGCTACCTCGAAGGCAAAACAGCGGCAATGATCCTGGAACTTTCCAGCACCCGCACGCGTGTCGCCTTCGAAGTGGGCCTGCACCAGCTCGGCGGCCACGTGCTCAACCTCGACAGCGAAAGCTCACAGCTCGGTCGCGGCGAGCCGGTGGAAGACACCGCCCAGGTGCTGTCGGGCATGGTCGATCTCGTGATCATCCGCACCCTGGACCACCAGATGGTCGAGGCATTTGCCCGCCACGCAACGATTCCAGTGATCAACGCCATGACCAGCCTGCTGCACCCTTGTCAGTTGCTCGCGGATATCCAAACCTTCGAGGAACACCGCGGCACCATTCAGGGCCGAACGGTCGCCTTCGTGGGCGACGGCTACAACATGTGCCACTCCTACATCAACGCGGCACGGCAGTGGGGCTTTCACCTGAAGATTGCCTGCCCGGAAGGGTACACACCAAACCCTGAGATCCTCGCGTCCACCAACAATGCGGAGCTGGTGGACAGCCCTCAGGAAGCAGTGAAAAACGCTGACCTGGTGGTAACGGATGTCTGGTCCTCCATGGGGCACGAAGGACAGGAGGGTGATCGCTGTGCGGTGTTTGCCCCCTACCAGGTAAATGAAGACCTGCTGTCTGGCGCACGGGACGACGTGCTGTTCATGCATTGCCTGCCCGCCCACCGCGGCGAGGAGGTCAACGACACCGTGCTGAACGACCCCCGATCAGTAGTGTACGCAGAAGCGCACAACCGCCTGCACTCGCAGAAGGCGCTGATGGAGTTTCTACTCGCGTCAGCCTAACAGGCTGCTGAAAACGCAGCCCGGTGTCCCGGCCAGGGACGGACGGGCCGCGAACCAAGCACGTAAGTGCTTGATTCGGCGTGGACGGGCGACAGCCCGCGGTCGCTGAAAAAGTACAGGAAGTACTTTTTCAGCACCCTGCTAAAGTGGGAAAGCGCGGCCAGGCTGGGGACGGGATGGGGAGATGGGATGCCTGCCCGCGCGAGTCCTCACTGTACCCAACCCATGTGAAGTTTGTGTGAACACTCACCGGGAGCTCACAGCACCAGCTGCGCAAGCTCGCAGGGCTTCTCGATGCAATATCCTTGCGCGTAATCCACACCAATGTCCTTCAGCGCCGCCAGCACCTCTTTGGTTTCCACATACTCGGCAATGGTTTCCTTGCCCATGTAGTGGCCAATCTCGTTGATGGACCGCACCACCGCGTGATCGCCAGGGGTGGAGGCAATGTCCTTCACGAATACGCCATCGATCTTCACGTAGTCCACGGGGAGATTGCGCAGGTAGGAGTACGAAGACAGGCCGGTGCCGAAATCATCCAGCGAGAACCGGCAGCCGATGATCTTCATGCGGTTCATGAACTCCACCGCATTGTCGATGTTGGCGATTGCTGCAGTTTCGGTGATCTCGAAGCACACTTTCGATGTAGGCGCCTGGGTGCGGGAGAACTGCTCCAGCACGAAATCGGGGAACGTTTCATCGTTCACCGAATGACCCGACACGTTGATGGAAAAACCGCCGAAGTGATCCAGGCGCGAGCGATGATCCGCGAGCCAGCGCAACACCCGCTCAATGACCCAGCGATCGATCTGCGTCATCCGGTTGTAAGTCTCCGCCGCCAGGATGAAATCGGTGGGCGGCATGGTCTCGCCCAACTCATCCCGCATGGTGAGCAGAATCTCGTAGTGCCCGTCCGTTCGCTTGTCTGGGTCGAGCACGGAGGCGATACGCTGACAATTCAATATCAGTCGGTTTTCTTCGAGGGCGTGGTCGAGCTGGGTGACCCACTCCATCACGCCATGCCGGTGGATCATGCGCGCGTCGCCCAACTCGTATTCCTGCACACGGTTGCGCCCTGCATCCTTTGCGGTGTAGCAGGCTTCATCTGCATGGCGCATAACCGCATCCACGCTTTCGGTCGATTGATCGATGAACACGAGGCCAATACTGGCGCTCAGGCTGTAGCGCCTGCCCTCCCACTCGAACCGCTCGCTGCGAATGGCGGTGAGCACCTGCTCCGCCAAGTCCCGCGCGACGTTGGTTTTGACATTGCGCAGCAACACGCCGAACTCATCGCCACCGAGCCGGGCAACGCAGGCATCGATCCCTTTCACCAGGCGGTTCAGGAGCTCACCGATACCACGCAGCAGCGCATCCCCAGCAGTGTGGCCGCTGGTGTTATTGATGATTTTGAACTGATCGAGGTCCGTGTAGAGCAACACGTGCTGCTTCTGCTCTCTGAGTGCCGTGACGATGGCCCTTTCCACCTCACGCTCGAACTCTTTTCGGTTGAGCAGCTGGGTGAGATCGTCGTGGCTCGCCTGGAATGCCAGTTGGCTGTGCATGTTTTCGAGCATGCGCTGCGAGGCGCGCTCCATGAGCGGCAGATCAAAGTCGTCGAGCAGGGTGATGCGGCCCTCGAACAGCGACTCCGCCATCGCTTTCAGATCGAGCTCCTGATTCTTGATACCCCGTCGATTGACCAGCACGAAGGAGCCGTTGTCGTCGCCGACGAAGGCGACGGTCAGGATCAGCGGCCGCCCTTCGCGATCGCTGGTGGCCAGCCATTCACCGACCTGCAGCCGTCGTGCCCGACCGAGGGCTTTCTCGAAATTCTGCCGTACGTCTTCATCCTCACTGTCCACATCGGGATTGAGGTCGGGCATCATGCCGGTCAGGCCGAGCGCTGCCTCCATACCACCTTCCGGCACCGTGACGAGCACCGCCTCAGTCTTCTGGCCGGCCGTGTCGCCCACGAGCACGCTGGAAAGCTTCATGACCAGCGGCGTGCGCTTGCTCGGGTCAAAGGAGATACTGTTGAGCTCACCCACCACGCGTCGCAGCAGCATGTCTGGGTCGAGATACTCGGCATCGCCTGCCGAGACCGTACCCATCATCTGCTTGAACAACGCATCGACCGTGGCAAGCTGGTCACGCCATTCACTGGACTCCACGCCCTTGCGCAGGTGCGTGTGCACCAGCAGGTTGCGCCAGCCGGGGTTGAGCAGCTCCAGCAGAAGCTGCGGCATTTCCCTGCCTTCAAAACGCTCTGCCATCTCATCGATCACCCGGCGTCTCGCACGGCCAAGTTTCTGCTGGCCTTCGCTGGCGCGGATGGTGCGCTCGACGTTTCCGCGATAGGCCTGAGTCTGCCGATCCACGAGAGGATGCAGCTCGTCTACCACTTCGGTGAACACCTGCGGGTTCTCGTCGTACTCGGTAACGACCTTGCTCAGCAGCTCATCCACTCGCCGGCCGACCTCTCGGTCGATGCCATCACGTACGTCCTGCGCATTGCCCAGCCGGGCCAGCTGGTTGAGCATCTGCATGGCACTGTGTGGCTGCTCAGCCTCGTGCCGCAGAAACTCCGGGTCGCTGGCCGCCAGTTTGTTGAGCGTGATCTCCAGACGCCGCACCCACTCGCGAATACCCTGCGTGATGAAGCGGTCCTCGGCGATGGACTCCACCAGGTTTTCCATCAGCTCGAGGGTGTCGTAGTCCTCCTCCGCCAGACTCTTGCGCCCATCTGCGCGGCTCTTCAAGTGCTCGAGCAGTCGTGCGCGCACCCGTCTGCCGGTTAACGGCGCGTTGCCGAATTCCGACTCCACGTCCGCCAATGCGTCGAGGATATCGCCCGTGTCAAAGAGATCCGCGCTGCGCGTGCCCGGCGAGGCCAGCAGCTCATCGCTGTCCCGGCCCAGGCGCGCCCTTGCGCTACGCTCCAGACCGATGAGATTGCGCGCCGTGGTGTACACCCGCCGACCGGTGCCGGCCGATTCCTCGAACGGGTTGTAGTCGAGCCGGCTCGCGCCAACACCATCGGCCGCCATAGCTGCTTTGCGCACCGATGCATCCATCTGCTCGTAGGCCTGCGGATCCACCCGCACTCCGCTGGCGTTCCTGCGCACGGCACTTTCCGCAAGCTTACGACGTACCTCATCGATCGATGGGAACACACCGCTGTCGGACAGCACTTTCACGAGCGCCTCGTACAGCGGCACGAGCACCGGTACCAGCGCCGACTCGAAGCAACGATAGAGGTCGTGACGCACCTGGCGGCGCAGATCGTAGTGGCTCATGGCATCATCGAAGGCCCACATGATCACCGCGGGCCCAACAGGCACCACATCTTTGTGGCTCCAGGGCTTGGCCAGCATGCCAAGCAGAGCACGCAGATCCAGCAGCTCCTCGGTAAACCGGTTTTCGGTTTTCGAGATGATCTCCGCCACCGCCAGCCAGTCTTCGAACTGCTCGGTGTCCACCAGCGCCAGCTTCTGCGTGTCGCCCGCCTGTCGCCGCCGGCGCTTCTCCAGCACGTCTTCGATGTTGGAGATCTGCTCCACCTGCCCCACCACCCCATCGAGCAGCACACGCTCAATGTCCGCATGCCGCGCCTCGATGAGCTCCAGGCCTTCGAAGTACATCATCTGTACCGCGTTGGTACCGGCATCGCGAGCCTTCAGCAGCAGATCTTCCTTTGCATACTTCACGAAGTTGCGCCCGACACGCTCGAGCGCCCGACCCACCACCGCTTTGATACGCGCCCGCAGGCGCAACGCATCGCGCTCAGGAATGCGCGCATCACGTAGAAACGCTTCAGGGATATCGTGGATGTCGCGGCGCGACTCAACCCCATCCTCGCCGTCCGCAGGCGCGGAATCGACGAACGCGGTGCCAGCGGCCACCGCGTACTGCATGAGCGACTCGTAGGCATCTCGAGGCATTCCGCCAGAAGCAAAGCGCACCCCCAGGCCCTGTCCATCTTCCGTGATGCGGGCGATCTGCCCGCGCGTTCGAAAATGTTGGTGGCCGCCTGGCGTAGCAACGGAGAAGTGCAGCGCGATCGGCGCGCCCGCACGAAAAGCAGCACCCTGCTTGAGCACCTGACGAGAGCTGCCGGCTCCGACAAGCAGCATCCCCACCTCGCAAAAGTCGCGGATGTTGCATAACCACGACCGCCCCCGCTCAGGGTGCAGCAAGGCAGACAACGAGATGGGATGGCGTGAAAACTGACGCCGGTTAGCCGGTTGTTCCAACGATTCGGTCCGATCAGCTGACGGGTGCAGCACGACGTCTGACATTAACTGATTCGCCGTCGGCGTGCACCGTTGCAACCGACCTGTGAAGCAGCTAATCCCCTGCCGTTACCACCTGATCGCGGCCGCTACGCTTGGCCTCATACAGCGCATGATCGGCCCGCTGAAGTAGATCCTCCACCGACTCACCCAAACGATAACGCGCGATTCCACAGGATACCGTCAATCGCTGTGAAGCAGCTTGCCGGCCCTCAATCACCAGGTTCCGTGTGCCGACGCAGAGCCGCTCGCAGACGCGACGGGCGACCGCTTCGTTGGCACCCACCAGCACCAGCAGAAACTCTTCGCCGCCAAACCGCGCAACGTAGTCCATGGATCGCACCAGGCCGCGCGCCAGATCCGCAAACTGCACCAGCGCCTGATCGCCAGCGACATGACCAAGTTCGTCGTTCACCCGCTTGAAGTGGTCAAGGTCGCAGTAGCACACCGTGAACTCCAGCCGATCACGATCTGCCAGCGCCTTGTGCCGATGTAACGCTTCGGTGATGTAGCGCCGGTTGAAGGTACCCGTGAGTTCATCGCGCATGGCAGCGATCGACAACTCCGCTACGGAGCGTTCGAGGTGCTGGTGACGCGATTCTGCGCGACGGCGCAGCTCATGCAGATCCCGGGCGAAGTACAAGGTACCCGCAAGGAGAAACGAAAACGCCACGCCCGCCAACGCTTCGAACGCGGTATCGACGGCGCCCACAGAAAGAAGGACAGCAGCCGAAGCCGCATAGGTAAGCCAGGTAACTGCAGCAATGAAAACAACACGGTCCTGGTGCAGGCGCAGGCTGGCATACAGAAGACCAAACAAAGGCACGACAAGCAGCAGGAAACGCAGCTCGCTCGGCACCAACACCGCTACAACGACACTGCCGACGTTGAACCAGAGCAGGCGATAGAACACGACCCGCAGCGTGCGCGACACCTCGAGCGTTCTACCCTGCCAGCAAAGCGCCACGACGCCGGCCAACCAGATGGTCACCAGCGCCAGGTACAGGTCGCCGCGAATCCGCACATACCGCGCGTCGACCAACGCCCAGGCGAAGGCGAGGTAGATCAACGCCGCGAGTACGACGATCGCGAATCGATGGTTTCTCTGCAGGTTGAAGATGAACACTCCGCGCTACGGCGTGCGTGCCGCAACTCCTATTTGTAAAACCGAAGTGTACCGACCAGGCCAGCCACACGTCTGCGGCAACTCGTGACGCTTTGTAAGGGTTTTTTACAAAGATGTGGCCGCTGGTGCTACCAGCGCCTGCGCCAGGGCGCTGCGCCAACCTTGCAGCAGGGCCTCCCGCCGCGCCCCCGTCATGCTTGCTTGGAAGCTGCAATCCACCTGCCAGAGCGCTGCAGCCGACTCCAGGTCGGCAAATTCGCCTGCACCTACCGCCGCCAGCATGGCCGCACCCAGCGCCGTCGTCTCGGTAACCTTCGGGCGCTGTACCGTCACATCGAGCACGTCAGCGAGGAACTGACACAACCAGTCGTTCGCAACCATGCCACCGTCTACCCGGAGTCCAGTCACCTGCACACCGTCCGCCGCCATGGCCTCGAGAAGGTCACGGGTCTGGTAAGCAACCGCCTGAACGGTCGCTGTGACAATGTCACTCACGTCGCTGGCCAGAGTCAGCCCGGTGATAAGACCGCGCACGTCCGGACGCCAGTGCGGTGCGCCGAGGCCGGTAAACCCCGGCACGACATACACGCCCTTCGTATCACCGCCCGTAGCACGGCAATGACGCTCGGTGTCGACGGCTTCAGCGATGACACCGAGCTCGTCCCGCAACCACTTCACCGCTTGCCCGGCAACGAAGATGCTGCCTTCAAGTGCATACGTCGTATGCCCTTGCAGACGGTAAGCAACGGTGCTGAGCAGCGCGTTACAGGACACGGGGGGTTGAGCGCCCGCATTGGCCATGACGAAACAGCCCGTGCCGTAGGTGCTCTTCGTCATTCCCTCGCCCAGGCACGCCTGCCCAACCAATGCCGCCTGCTGATCACCAGCCACGCCACGAATCGGCAACGCCGAACCAAACAACGCCGCTTCTGTCTCGCCGAAGTCCGCAGCGCTATCGAGCACCTCGGGTAGAACGGCACGCGGCACGTCGAACAGACCCAGCAGATCATCGCTCCACGCCTGCCGGTGAATATCGAAGAGCTGCGTTCTACTGGCGTTCGTTGCGTCAGTGACGTGGCGGGCACCTCCTGTGAGCCGGAAGATGAGGAAACTGTCCACCGTGCCGAAGCAGAGCTCGCCCCGCTCGGCCCTGCGCCTGAGCTCTGCGTCGCTGTCCAGTATCCAGGCCAACTTGCTGGCGGAGAAGTACGGATCGATCAGCAGGCCAGTCTGCGACTGAATCAGCGTTTCGTGCCCGGCCGCCCGCAGGGCTTCGCACCGCTCGTGCGTGCGACGGTCCTGCCAGACGATGGCCGGGTGCACGCATTCGCCGGTCTGCCGGTCCCACAGCAACACGGTCTCGCGCTGGTTGGTAATGCCGAGCGCAACAATGTCGCCGCCGCCCGCACCCGCCTGCGCAACCGCCTGACGGGCGCTTTCGAGTGTGGTGCGCCAGAGCACCTCCGGGTCCTGCTCCACCCAGCCATCCGCCGGGTAGGTAGCGTCGAACTCCTGCTGCGCGATGGAGACAGCACGACCGAGCGTATCGAACAGAATGGCCCTGGAAGAGGATGTCCCCTGATCCAACGCAAGCAGGTAGCGAGCCATATCTGGCCTCCGAAGTTTGGGCTCTGAGTTCGGTGCAATGTGCGCAAACCCCAGGCCGCTTTCAAGTGGTCACCAAACCCACAGGATATGCACAGCTTTTGCCTGCTTTGAGCGGCGATTTCGGCCACTTTATCCCGAGTTTATCCCCAGCTTGTGCCTGCTCCGGCCGATTCCCGGATTATCACCCTTAAAGCCTTGCAATCAGGGCATCATCGCACTATGTTGTGTGCGGGATGCGGGAAAACACTATATCTAGTGTTTCTGGCGGCTCTCTCTGTAGGACACCCTGTAGGACAGGACACCCTGTAGGACAGTCGTCCAAAGAACTTTGGCCAACAGTGTGGCACCAGCCAGGATTCAAACGCACACAGCAGGTGTACGTGGAGCGCTATCCAGGCTGTCGACATTGGCAAGCATCGTTCGACACTACGCACCCCGAAAATTACAAATTGACCCGGTCAATAAATTGACCTTAGCCCAACCTGTTGCGCCATGGCGACTTTATTGCACGACCTCGAGCATACAGAACCCTGACGCAATGGCAGAGCAAGCAGCAACCGCAAACAGTCTGACACCCACGAACGAACAGCCACGCAAGCAGCAGTGCGCGAAAAGGCCAAGCCAGTAAAAGCCCGGAGCGCATGGGAGCGCGCACTGGATTGACGCGTAACGTACAGACAAGACAGACGAAAACGAATTTCGAAAGGAGCCACATGCAAACGGACACCCAGGTTTCCACCCACCCACCGACCGCGAAGACACAGGCGCCCGCCACGAAAACGCCGTCGTTGAATGCATCCCTCACGGCAACCGCCCCCGGCGAGCTGAGGGTCATCAAACGCAACGGTACGGTCGTGCGTTATACAGACGACAAGATAGCGGTCGCGCTGACGAAGGCGTTCCTCGCAGTCGAAGGCGGCACGGCGGCTGCTTCGCCACGCATCCGCGAACTGGTGGCAGCACTCACGAAACAGGTATCCGAAGCATTCAAACGCCGCCTGCCAAGCGGCGGCACGCTGCACATCGAAGATGTTCAGGATCAGGTCGAGCTTGCACTGATGCGCTCGGGCGAACACAAGGTGGCCCGCTCCTACGTGCTCTATCGTGAAGGCAGGGCGCGCGAGCGACAGGAAAAGAACCAGCAGGTCGGTGCGGCAGCACAGCGCCCGTCCATCAACGTCGTGTTGGCCGATGGCTCTACCGCACCTCTGGATGTGGATCGTCTGCGCACGCTGGTCACAGAGGCTTGTGACGGTTTGAGCGATGTGGATGCTGAGCGCATCATCGAAGAATCGTTGACCAATATGTATGACGGCATCTCCGCCGCAGATGTCGCTACGTCTACGCTGATTACCGCACGCACGCTCATCGAGGAAGAACCGAACTACACCTACGTTTCCTCCCGCCTGCTGCTCGATGAGCTGCGCACCGAAGCGCTGTCGTTCATGAACGTGCAGAAGCCCAACGCAATGACAGGCGATTTCCGCGCCACGCAGTCCGAGATGATCACGCTCTATCCGGCGGCGTTCAAAGCGTTCATCGCCAAGGGCATCGAACTCGAGCTGCTGGCACCGCAACTCGCCAACTACGACCTCACCCGCCTCGGCGAAGCCCTGCGGCCAGAGCGCGATCAACAGTTCACCTACCTCGGCCTGCAGACGCTGTACGACCGCTACTTCATTCACTGGAACGAGAGCCGCTTCGAGCTGCCGCAGGTGTTCTTCATGCGCGTTGCCATGGGGCTTGCGCATCAGGAAGACGATCCGAATGCGCGTGCCGTCGAGTTCTACGACCTGTTGAGCTCGTTCGACTACATGAGCTCTACACCGACACTGTTCAATGCCGGCACGCTGCGGCCGCAACTCTCGTCGTGCTTCCTCACCACTGTGCCGGACACACTGGACGGCATCTACGGCGCCATTCACGACAACGCCATGCTGTCGAAGTGGGCAGGTGGCCTCGGCAACGACTGGACCCCGGTGCGCGCGCTCGGCTCGTACATCAAGGGCACCAACGGCAAGTCGCAGGGTGTAGTGCCATTCCTCAAGGTGGTCAACGACACCGCCGTGGCCGTCAACCAGGGCGGCAAGCGTAAGGGTGCCGTGTGCGCCTATCTGGAAACCTGGCACCTGGACATCGAGGAGTTTCTGGAGCTGCGCAAGAACACCGGCGACGACCGCCGCCGCACGCACGACATGAACACGGCCAACTGGATTCCGGACCTGTTCATGAAGCGCGTCATGCAGGACGGCCAATGGACGCTGTTCTCGCCAAGCGACGTGGGCGATCTGCACGACCTGTACGGCAAGGCGTTCGAACGCCGCTACGAGCTCTACGAAGAGCAGACCCGCAGCGGCGAGCTGAAGCTGTTCAAGCGCATGAAAGCAGCAGACCTGTGGCGCAAGATGCTGTCGATGCTGTTCGAAACCGGCCACCCCTGGGTGACCTTCAAGGACAGCTGCAACGTCCGCTCGCCGCAGCAGCACATCGGTGTGGTGCACTCCTCCAACCTGTGCACGGAGATCACGCTCAACACGTCAGCGGACGAGATCGCCGTGTGCAACCTGGGATCGGTGAACCTTGCCCAGCACGTGGAGAACGGCGAGCTCAACCTCAAGAAGCTGAAAAAGACAGTGCGCACCGCTGTGCGTATGCTCGACAACGTCATCGACATCAACTACTACTCGGTGCCGCAGGCGCGCAACTCCAACATGAAGCACCGGCCCGTCGGGCTCGGCGTGATGGGTTTCCAGGACGCGTTGTACCGCATGCGCCTGCCCTACAGCTCCGACGAAGCGGTGACCTTCGCCGACCGCTCCATGGAAGCGATCAGCTACTACGCCATCGACGCATCGTCGAAGCTCGCCAAAGAGCGCGGCCCGTATGCCACGTTCTCCGGCTCGCTCTGGAGCCGCGGCATTCTGCCGATCGATTCATTGAAGCTGTTGCGCGCGGAGCGTGGCGAGGATTACCTCGATGCCGATTTCTCCAGCACCATGGACTGGGACAAGCTGCGCAACAAAGTGCAGGTGAACGGCATGCGCAACTCCAACGTGATGGCCATCGCCCCGACGGCGACAATCGCCAACATCACCGGCGTATCGCAATCCATCGAGCCCACCTATCAGAACCTGTACGTCAAATCGAACCTCTCCGGCGAGTTCACCGTGGTCAATCCGTACATGGTGCGCGACCTCAAGGCGCATGGCCTGTGGGACAAGGTGATGGTCAACGATCTGAAGTACTACGATGGCAGCCTGCGCTCCATCGAGCGAATTCCAGATGAGCTGAAGCATCTATATTCCACCGCCTTCGAGGTGGAGCCGCGCTGGCTGGTGGACGCCGCCAGCCGACGGCAGAAGTGGCTCGATCAGGCGCAATCGCTGAACCTGTATGTTGCAGGCGCCAACGGCAAGAAGCTCGACATCACCTACCGCATGGCCTGGCTGCGCGGTTTGAAGACCACTTACTACCTGCGTGCGCTGGGTGCCACCAGTACAGAGAAGTCGACCGTGGATCGCTCCACGCTGAACAAAGTGTCAGCGTCTGCGCCCGCCCCTTCAGCGGCGCCTGAAGCGCTTGGAGAGGCAGCCCCGGTACCGATGGCATGCTCCATCGACGATCCGGACTGCGAGGCATGCCAATAGGCCGCTGGAACGAAAGAAAAGGATACGAAGACAATGATTAGTTGGGACGACTACTACGAAAACGAAGAGATGAAGGCCAAGGCTCCGCCGCCGGCACCGCCGCAGATGGAGCCGGAGACGGTGAGCGAGATCGTCGTGCCGGAAGCGGTGGCTGTTGTCGCGGAAGAGCCGGCCATGCAGGTGACTGCAGCGCCCGAGCCTGTTGCCGCAGCGCCCGCACCTGAAAATGTGGCGGCAGCGCCTGAAGCAGTGACGACGGCGCCGGAGCCGGACGCGCTGGCAGAAGCGCCGGTGGACGATGCGCTGGTTGCGGATCAGGCCCAGGACTTCGTCGAGGAGCTCACCAAGCAGGCAACCGAAGCCATCGACCAGCACCAGGGACATGCATCCTACGAGCGCGTCACGGTGGACCAGAAGGCGATGATCAACTGCCGGGCGGACCTCAACCAGCTCGTGCCGTTCAAATACGACTGGGCCTGGCAGAAGTACCTCGACGGCTGCGCCAACCACTGGATGCCGCAGGAAGTGAACATGACCGCAGACATCGCGCTGTGGAAGTCTGCCGAAGGCCTCACAGAGGACGAGCGCGTGGTGGTGAAACGCAGCCTCGGCTTCTTCTCCACCGCCGATTCGCTGGTGGCGAACAACCTGGTGCTGTCCGTGTACCGGCTTATCACCAACCCCGAGTGCCGCCAGTACCTGCTGCGTCAGGCCTTCGAGGAAGCCATTCATACGCACGCCTATCAGTACTGTATCGACGAAGGCGAGATCTTCAACATGTACCATGAGATCCCATCGGTTGCTGCCAAGGCATCGTGGGCGCTCAAGTACACCCAGGAGCTGGCCGACCCGACGTTCCGAACCGGAACCATCGACAACGACAAGAAGCTGCTGAAGAACCTCATCGCCTACTACTGCGTGCTGGAAGGTGTGTTCTTCTACTGCGGTTTCAGCCAGATTCTCTCCATGGGCCGGCGCAACAAGATGACCGGCACATCGGAGCAGTTTCAGTACATTCTGCGCGACGAGTCCATGCACGTGAATTTCGGTATCGATGTGATCAACCAGATCAAGCTCGAAAATCCGAAACTCTGGGACGAACAGATGCAGACGCTGGCGCGGCAGATGATTCTCGAAGGCACGCAGCTCGAGATCAATTACGCCCGCGACACCATGCCGCGCGGCGTGCTCGGCATGAACGCCAAGATGATGGAGGAATACCTGCAGTTCATCGCCAACCGGCGCCTGGCGCAGATCGGCCTTGGCGAGCAGTTCCCCGGTGCCAAGAACCCGTTCCCGTGGATGAGCGAAATCATGGACCTCAAGAAGGAGAAGAACTTCTTCGAAACCCGGGTCACCGAGTATCAGACCGGCGGAGCCCTCAGTTGGGACTGAGTGCGACAAACAGACGGCGCCTCACAGGCGCCGTTTTTCTATGCACGGCTTTTCTATGTGCAGCCTTTCTATGGCCGGCCACCAGCGCCACGGCTGCCGAGATGCAGACGTACAGCGTCACCGGCCTCGAGCAGCCTGCCAGCATTCGTATCGACGAGTGGGGCGTGCCACACATCAAGGCAGGCACCCATTACGATGCGTTTTTCGTTCAGGGCTTCAACGCCGCCCGCGACCGGCTCTGGCAGATCGACACCTGGCGCCGGCGCGGCCTCGGCAGGCTGGCCGAGGTGCTGGGCGCCGGCTACGTAGCACAGGACCGCGCCGCCAGGCTCTTTCTCTATCGCGGCGACATGTACCGCGAGTGGCTGGCTTACGGCTCGGACGCCAAGCGCATCAGCGAGGCCTTTACCGCCGGCATCAATGCCTACGTGGCACTCACCCGCGAACAGCCGGCGCTACTGCCGCCGGAGTTTCAGCTTCTCGGCTACCTGCCCGACATGTGGCATGCGCAGGACATCGTGCGCATCCGCAGCAACGGCCTATGGCGAAACGTCAGCACCGAAGTGCGACGAGCGCATATTCTGTGCGCCGCCGGCGCCGACGTCGCAGCGGCCTGGAAAGTACTGGAACCTGCGTGGAAGACCAGCATTCCGGAGGAGCTCGACCCGTGCGCAGTTCCGGAGAACGTGCTCGACACCTACTTCCTCGCCAAAGCGCCTGTGCGTTTCGATCAACCGGAGCTGGCACTGGCCGATGCAAAAGCAGATGTCTATCGAAGCGATGTCGGCAGCAACAACTGGGTGGTCGCACCGAACCGCACCAGTACCGGCAGGCCGATCCTGGCAGACGATCCGCACCGCGGCCACGCCGTACCGTCGCTGCGCTACGTGGCGCATCTCACCGCCCCCGGGCTGAACGTCATCGGCGCTGGAGAGCCGGCGCTTCCCGGAATCTCCATCGGCCACAACGAACGCATCGCCTTCGGCCTCACCATCTTTCCCATCGATCAGGAAGACCTGTACTTCTATCCCGCCAACGAGCCCACCACAAAGATCAACGAGGTCGTGCACGTAAAAGGGACAGAGCCGGTCACCGTGACACTGGAGTTCACCCGCCATGGCCCCGTGGTCTACGCAGACGACAAACACGTCTGGGCCGTGCGCGCGGCCTGGCTGGATGCGGGCATGGCGCCCTACTTCGGCTCGGTGGAATACATGCGCGCGGAGAACTGGCGCGAGTTCGTCGCCGCACTGAACCGTTGGGGCGCGCCTTCCGAAAATCAGGTGTACGCAGACATCGACGGCAACATCGGTTACAAACCCGCGGGACTGTTCCCGGTGCGCAAAACCTACGACGGTCTGCTGCCTGTGCCCGGCGACGGACGTTACGAGTGGCACGGCTACTTCGACATGGATGTACTCCCTGAAGAGTACAACCCGGAGCGGGGCTTCACCGGCTCCGCAAACTCCATGAACCTGCCGCCCGGCTACGACATCGACCGGTACCGGATCGGTTTCGAGTGGTCTGCACCGTGGCGCTACCAGCGCCTGTGGCAGGTGCTGCAACGCCAGGAGCAGCACACCATGAAGGACTCGACAGCACTGCAGCGGGACTATCGCTCGCTGCTGGCAGAGGCGGTTCTGGAGCGTATCGACGGCCTGGAACGCTTTGCTGACGCGGGCAGTCTCCTTGCCGCCTGGAACCGCTCGCTCGACGCAGATTCGGGCGCGGCAGCGCTCTGGGCCGTGTGGTATTACCGCCATCTGCAGCCGGCAGTTGCGCAGCGTACCGGCGGCGCGGCAGCGTTGCTCCTGGATGACTTCGACTCCCTGAGCGTGCTCAGCTATCTGGAAAACCGCCCGGACGACGAGCTGATCCGGACCACACTCGCCGCTGCATGGAACGATTGCGCAGCGCTTCTGGGCGAGGACGCCACCCGCTGGGCCTGGGGCAAGCTGCACCAGATACGCTTCGCGCATCCGCTGGAACATCTGGCGACAACCGCGCTCGCCGGAGAGATGCGTATCACGCCTTATCCGAGAGGCGGCTCCGGCAACACCACCAACAACACCTTCTTCCAACCCGACGACTTTCTCGTGCGCTCCGGGGCGTCTTTCCGCATGGTGGTGGACGTCGGCCGCTGGGATGCTGCGCGCATGACCAACGCTCCCGGACAATCCGGCGACCCGAGATCGCCCTTTTACGACAACCTTCTGGAAGGCTGGGCCCAGGATCAGGACTTTCCGCTGATCTGGAGCGAGAAGCTGATCAGGCGGCACACGGTGCAGGAGATACGGCTGCAACCTGCCAGCAGAATCCGTCCGATAGGAACGGCATCTACAGACACCACGCGCTGATATCAAAACGTTCGCCTACCTGTTGTATGAAATTTTGAGCAGCGCATAATGCGGTGCAACAGGAGAATGCACAGGGAAGGTGGACGCTGTGGGTCGCGGATTCGTATCAATGCTGTTGACCGTCTGCGCGGCGGCTGCGGCGACGGCAAGCACGCCCACCGCGGAGCAGTTCGCCCGTAGCGCCGATCTCAGCCACGCCAGGATTTCCCCTGCAGGCAACTATTTAAGCGCCATCCGCAACGTGCAGCTCGAAGGTTTCGACAAGCGCGTGCTCGTCATCTTCCACTACCCGTCCATGCAGCTTTCAGCAACGCTGGCGCTGCCGAAACGCTACAGCGTGGCAGACTACTTCTGGGCCAACGATGAACGGGTGGTAGCCCGCGCCACCGTCGATGTGAAGCGCGCAGACTGGGACGCCTGGGTGACAGGCCTGTACGCCCTCAGTGCCAATGGCGGCGCGCCGCAAGCCCTGCTGCCCAGCAGGCACATCGAAGTGATCAGCCGCATGGAGGAAGATCCGAAGCGCGTGCTCGTCGCCCGGTATGTGTACAACAGCTGGCGTGCGGATGTGTCCTTCGGTACGCTCAACATCTACGGCGGCGGCTACAACGAGATCGCCCGCGCACGCACACGCAACGCCGAGTTGTTCGCCGATGCCTTCGGCACCGTGCGCCTGTCATCGTTCGTCGATGACGAGCTCAACACCCTCATCCATTCCTACGACGCAGATTCCCGACGCTGGACGCTCGAGTCCACCACCCCGCACCTTCAGGGCGCCCCGCTCCCGCTGTCGGTAAGCCGCGACGGCCGGCACCTGTATCTGCGCAAGGCGACAGGCAATGCGCCCTACGGCATCTACCGTACCGACCTGGCAAGCGGTGACTCAACACTGGTCTACCAACACGAGACGGCCGATGCCATCGGCCTGTTCGATCGCTGGGGCGACCTGTGGGGTGCGCGCCACGATCACGGTAGGGGAGAGACCGTCATACTGGATGAGCGGCATCCGCTGGCAGCAATCTATGCCGCCGCCGCAAGCGCATTCCCCCAGCACACGGTCACCGTAGAAAGACCCTCCAACGACTACAGTAAAGCCGTTATCGCAGTCGGCAGCGGCGACGCTACGACGCAATGGTTCCTCTACGAGCAGGCACCTGAAGGCAACACGATGTCCTTACTGTTCGACGAGCATGCCGACATCGACGATGCCAGTCTGGGCCGCGTGACGCCCATTACGCTCACCGCGCGCGACGGGCTCGAACTGCACGGCTATCTGACGCTGCCGCCGTCCGCCCCGGCAGGGCCGCTACCGATGGTGGTGATGCCGCACGGCGGCCCTCTGGAGATCCAAGATCGCTGGCTCTTCGACCCGGACGTTCAGCTGCTGGCGAGCAATGGCTACGCTGTTTTGCAGGTGAATTTTCGCGGCTCCGGCGGCTATGGCCCGCACTTCGCGAGTCTGGGCCTCGGCGAATTCGCACAGGGAATTCAGAACGACGTGACGGATGCGACCCGCTGGGCCGTCGACAAGGGGTACGCTGACCCGAAGCGCATCTGCATCTACGGCTGGTCCTACGGTGGCTTTTCGGCGCTCAACGGTGCGGTGCGCGAACCGGACCTCTACCGCTGCGCCATTGGCGCCGCCGGGGTGTACGACTACGTGCTGCAGTCCCGAAAAGCCGACTATGCGCTGTTCCGCACCGGCAAGCGCTACACCAGGCAGGCAGTGGCCGACAGCAAGGCGGCGTTGCGGCAGATGTCACCGGTCCACCACGCCGAGCGCATCAAAGCATCCATCATGCTGGTGCATGGCGGTGAAGATTCGCGTGTGCCGGTGGAAAATGCGCGGCGTATGCGCGCAGCGCTGGAGAAGGCCGGTAACCCGCCGGTGTATATGGAGAAGCGACACGACGGCCACGGCTTTGCGTCGGAAGAAAACCGCTCGGATTTCTACAAGGCGTTGCTGGCATTTCTGCACGAGCATATTGGTCAGAAGTAGAACACCCACCGGGCAAACGCCCGGGCACCGCCACCGCTCGTCAGCACGGAGCCGGTGGGTGAGCGCGCCACTGGCAGGCCGCCGTACTCGTCCCCTCGCCGCCCCATAGGCAGCGTAAAACCGACCTCGAGTCGCTGCCGGTCGCCCGGATCGTACGTGAACGACGTCTGCAGCAGGCTCGACGCATCATGGAGGTTCGCAATCAACGTCAGGTTCTGGGTGAGCAACGCATGCCACTGCACGCTGCCGCCAAGGGCTGCATAGTCCCGCATGAGGGTAAACACCTCGCCGCGCGCGAGGCGCTCGAGCAGCAGCGGCGACTGCTGCGCAAGCGGTACGATCGACGAGCCACCGAACCCGTTGTGGTAGTACTCACCAAACACGTAGACGTTCTTCTGCCCTACATCGAAGCTGTAATCGACGTTGAGCACACCGCTGGTACGCCAGCCGCCACCCTGCAGATCCGTGGCCACGATATCCGTGCGCAGCAGCGCCCCACCAAGCGGTAGACGCAGCGTGGCGCCATACACGCGGTCGCGATAGTGGCGGGCGGCCAGAAGCTCGTACTCAGCCGCACCCGCGAAGCCGTGCACCTTTCCGGCAAAGCTCGCAGCCGTGGCCGTGACATCGCCGGCTGCGTCGCGACGGCCCACCGCCAGCAACTCGATGTCGGCACCGCTGTCGAGCAGGACCTGGGCGTGTACGAGATCGTCACCGGCTTTAAAGTCGCGGTCCACCGCCGTGGGGGCGAAGGGGTTGAACAGATCCATGGGCTGAAACACCCGCCCGCTACCCCAGCTCACGGCGTCGCGCCCAACCGTGAACGCCCAGCGGCCACGCCGATACTTCAGCGCAACCCGATCCAGGCGATGAAACGCATCGTGACGCTTACCATCATCGATGGGCCAGGTCAGATCCGCCAACCGCCGCTCATCGCCGGAGGGTACAGAATCGAAGGCGCCAGGGACTGCACGCTGATTCTGACGGGACAGCGCTACACCATCGCCGCTGAGCATGGTGCTGGCGTGATGCACGAGCCATTCGAAGCCACCTCCGCCGCCGCTGAACATCAGCCGTGCATCGACACTCTGATCACGCTGGGGCGTGCCATCCAAGAAGCGGATGGCGTCGTGGCTCGGCAACGCCGTGACGGAGCCGAACCACTTCAGGCGCACATCTGCTTCCAGGGCGTGCGCGAGGCCCGACGCAAACAGCAGCGCCAAGACCAGCCAGCGCATGTCAGGCAGGCCCGCTGTCGTTTTCGATCTGCCCGTCGCGCAGCTGAATCCGCCGCTTGGCATAGCTCATCACCAGCGGGTCGTGGGTGGCTGCAACGATGGTCACGCCGCGTTCCTCGTTGAGCGTCTTCAAAAGTTCCAGCAGCTCACCGGTCGTGCGCGAGTCCAGGTTGGCGCTTGGCTCGTCGGCCAGGAGCAGCGCCGGTTCTGTGACGATGGCGCGGGCGACAGCAACCCGCTGTTGTTGCCCGCCGGACATCTCACCGGGGCGACGGTCGCTCATGTCCTCCAGCCCCAGCGCCTGCAACACCTCGCGGGCCCGCCGGGCCCGCTCCGCGGCACCCACACCTTGCAACTGCATGATGAACTCCACGTTTTCCTGCGCGGAAAGCACCGGAATCAGGTTGTACGCCTGAAAGACGAAACCGATCTTGTGCAACCGAAGATCGGCGAGCTGCGTGTCGTTGAGATCGTTGAGCAGCACCCCGTCGATAAACACGTCGCCGCCCGTAGGCCGATCGAGCCCGCCGATGACATTGAGCAGCGTCGACTTGCCGGAACCGGAAGGCCCCGCAAGGCTCACGAACTCACCCTGCACAACGGTCAGGTCCACATCCCGCAGCGCGTGCACAGGCACCGCTTCCTCTGCATACACGCGGCTGACGCCGCGCACGCTCACTACTTCATTGCTCACCGGCGCATCGCCTCCAGTGGGTTGATCTTCACCGCGCGCCACGCCGGGTACAAACTGGCGACCACGCCAAGCACCAGGGACAGCACGGCAACCAGCAACATGTCCTCTCCATACAGACGTGGTACCACCAGGCTGCGCATGCCAACCATCTCCACACCGCTCGCCCACTGGGACAGATCCAGTCCATCCGCCAGAGACGCACACAGCAGCCAGCCAATACCGAGGCCGATGGCGACGCCCGCCGCCATGAGCACTGTGGACTCCATGACTACCTGAACGATGACCGCACCGGGCCGCATACCCACCGCACGTAACATGCCGAACTCGCGTACACGTTCCATCACCGCCGTGATCAGCGAGTTGACAAGGCCGAACACGAGTGCACCCATCATGATGGAAAACCAGATGAAGATGGCCGTGTCAGCGAAGACGAACATGGCCGCCACCTGCGGCTCCAGCTCCCGCCAGCCAAGCACTTCGAGGCCGGTGAAGTAGCTAAGCAGGCGCCGCTGTATGCTCGGCCCCGCCGGGTCCTGCAACAGACGAATGGACACCTCAGTAACCGCATGCGTATCCAGCAGGTTTTGCAGCGCTTCGCGGCCGGTGAACACATATGCTTTTTCCAGCGCCGTACCTTCGGCATCGTAGACACCGGCGATACGGAAACCGGCCTCCCGGTTGCGACCGTCGCTGCCTTGGGTGATGAGCACCAGGCGGCGGCCTACGCGCGTGTCGAGCTGATCCCGCAGCGCAGCACCCAGAAACACCCGCTTGTCACCAACACCGCTCAGCTGCTCACCCTCAAACTCCACGTCGCCGAGGAAGGAGATGCCCTCCTGCGCAGGGTCTATGCCAACAAGCTGCACACCACGGGTTTCACGTTCGCTCATGATCACCGCCGGCACGCGCACGCGGGCCGCCCAGCCCTGCAGCGCTTGGGCATCGATGTCCGGCTGCCATGACGTCGCCACCTCGAAGCTGCGCTCGATGCTGGGATCGTCCCGATAACCGGGCGCGTGCACTTTGATGTGACCGGTGAGGTTGGCAACCGCACTGTCGCGCAGATCCTGTTGAAAACCACGGATGAAGCTGTTCATGAACGTCACGCCCGCCACAGCGACGACGATGGCTGCCACCAGCATGGCGTTGCGACGACGATGCCGGAGCAGGTTGCGCACGCTCAGCGTCGCCAGCAATCCCACCTTCATGCGTCACACCTCACGTCAATCCTCCTTGCGCAGCGCTTCAACGGGCTGCATGCGGCGCACACGAAAGGCTGGAATCAGCACCGCCAGCTGCGTGCCGAGCAGCATGGCGGCCGCCGCAACGTAGGTCGCGCCCCAGGAGTAGGCCGGGTACAGCCTATCCGGCATGTGGTAGGCGGCCACCAGCTCGCGGGTCTCTTCCGGCAACGGTATGCCGGTGCCCGACAGCGCCGCCAGCAGCGCCCAGGTGAACAGCAGGCCAACGCCGATGCCGAGCGCTGAAAGCCACAGCGCCTCGATGTGCAGCAGTATCTGTAGCTGGCCGCCGCGCATGCCGAGCGCACGCAGCATGCCGAGCTCCGGGGTACGCTCGAAGACCGTCATCATGAACGTGTTGACCACGCTGAAGACGACAATGACGGCGATCAACACGAAGAACAGGCCCTGACCCGAGCGTTTGAGATCGACCATCTGTACGAGCTCAGGCATCAGCTCGTTCCAGGGCAGCGCCGCCACGCCAGGTTGCTGGAGCTGCGCCGCAACCTCGGCGCTCTGACGCGGCCCATCGAGCACCAGCGCAATCACGTGCACCTGATCGTCGCGCAGACGCCAGGCGTCGCGAAAGTCCGCAATGTGGATCTGCGCCAGGCTCCGATCCATAGCCACCTGGCCGGTGTCAAAGATGCCTACCACCTGAGCCGCCGCAGCCGCCACGCCCCCTTCCCGAGCGGTTCCAAGCATGACCACTTCGCTGCCCACCGCAGCATGCAGATTGCGGGCGAGCGGAGCGCCCAGCACGATCTCTCCCGGTGCCTGCAGGTACCGGCCATCCGTGATGCTCGAGGCCAGCGTGCTCCAGCCGGTCTCCGCCTCGGGCAAGACGCCAACAATCTGCGCGCCGAAACTGCGCTCATCGACGGATAGGAGCGCAGTGCCCATCGTCCGTGGGGCGGCATGTTTCACCGACGCCAATCCCTTCGCCTGGTCCAGCAGAGCTGGCGCATCAGACAGCACGTGCTCCAACGTCGGCTCTTCCTGATAGTCCGGGTCCTGCAGCGCCACGTGACCGCTGAACGTGCGCGCTGCCGTGTCGATCATGATGTCGAAGGTGCCATCGTTCATCGACCAGGCGAAGACCAGCATCCACACCGCAAACGCGATGCCGCAGGCAGTGAGCCAGGTACGACGGCGATTTCGCCAGAGGTTGCGCCAGGCGAGTGCCAGCAGCAGGTTGCCGCTGGCTCCGGGCAGCGTGCGTGCACCGTGCGCGGCTACTGCAGCCGTTACCGTCATCAGGTTTCCTGCCTCAGTGCCAGCACCGGCCGCATGCGGCGAAGTCTCAAGCTCGGCAGGAACGCTGCAATCTGCGTGGCGATCAGCATGATCAGCGGCGCGGTCAGCAGCGCACGCCAGGTCACCGCTGCATGAATGCTCGACGGCATGTACATCTGCTCCGCGAGTTGCTCCATAGCCTCCCCGAAAGAAATGCCAACTACCATCAGATAGCCGATGAGCGGCGCCGCCAGCAACCAGCCGAGCAGTGTGCCCAGCACCCACAGCGCGAACGCTTCCAGCTGCACCATACCGATGATGGACCACGGCTTGAGGCCCAGCGCCAGCAGCATGCCGAACTCACGGGTGCGTTCGAACATCACCATGATGAAGGTGTTGACCACCGAAAAGCCCACCAGAATCATGACGATGCCGTACATGAAATCGCCGCTTACGCGATCAAGCTCTATACCTTGCTCCACCTCCGGCATGATCTCCTGCCAGGTGCGTACCCGAAGGTCGGGCCCGAGTGCAGTAACCAGGCGTTCGCCCAACGCTGCCGATGCCAACGGATCCGAGCCGACAACGACCAGCGCGTGCGCCTCATCGCCAAGCCCGAAGCCGGATTGCACCGTCCGCAGCGGTGCAATCAGCAGAGCCCTGTCGATGTCGGCGATGCCGGTCTGATAGATGCCGCTGACCGTCAGCGCAAGCGCCGCGATGCCGCCCTGTTTGCCGGAACCGAGCAGCACCAGCTCGTCACCCACGCCAGCACCCAGATTGCGCGCAAGCGCGGAGCCGATCAGCGTTTCGTCTGCGCCTTCCGGCACCCGACCCTCCTGCACCGTGTCGAAGAAACGCACGATGTCACGCTCGCGATCGATGTCCATACCCAACACCTGCGCGGCGAAGCTACGCTCGCCCACGCTGACGAGCGCGTAAGACTGTACCCTGGCACTGGCAGCCCGAACACCGGGCGTCTCACGCAGCACATGCAGACGATTGCCTACATCACCCACCACCTGCTCGAACTTAGCGTCTTCCGGATACATCGGATGTACCACCTGCACATGTCCCGTGAGCAGGCCTGTTGCACTCTGTCGCTGACCGACGTAGCTGCCGTCCTGAAGCGCAATGGAGGCCGTGATGAGAAACACGGCAAAGCCGATACCTCCGGCGGTGAGCCAGGTACGCCGGCGATTACGGCCGACATTGCGAAAGGCGGTTTTAATCAGCAGGTCACCGCCGCGCCGCCGTGCCACAGGAGCGGCTGCAGGCATTACTGCCTCGCTCACCGAGGGCTGCCCTGACGCAGGCTGAACAGCGTAAAGAGCTGATCGTCCAGCTCAATGTCGAAATCTGCCTCGCGCCACTCAAGCTCTGTGTAGCTGTCGGCCTTGTCGAATTCGAACATGCGCAAACGCAAGCCCATGGTGCGCCCCCCAAGCTCGCCGATCTCAAGCACTTGCATTTTTTTCAGCGGCTCAAGATCCTGGTCGTAGAACACCTGTTCCAGCAGCACGAAGTCATCCCGCAGCACCAGAACCTCCTTGCCCCATACCACCGGCGCATCCTCGTGGGGAACGGCCTCGATGGTGTACACCGTGTGGCCCTCACGCTGCTCAGTTGCCGTCACCGACAGATCGTACTGATGCAGCAGGTTGTCGGTGCGCGACAGGTCGTTGTAGGAAAAGTCGGAACCCGCCCAGCTCTGTGACATGAGGCTGAAGGGCAGCCGGATGGTACGGTTCAGCTTGGGCGTGTAGGTCCACATCTTCTCGCCCTGCTTGAGCGTTGCGTTGCCGGCATCACGGGCGGGTTCTGTGAAGCGGATGAGCGCATCCTCACGTCCTCGAGTCCACGCCTCGAGCGTGGAGGTACGCTCCCAACTGGGGCGATGCACGGTCATGCTCATCATCGCGAATGAGGTGCGGCCGCGTGTTTGATCGATGGCTCTCTCTACGAGGGCTCGCGCGGTCTGCGCCGTGTCCGCCAAAACGCCCAGCGGCACAACACCCAGCGTTCCAAGGGCCAAGAACAACGGGCATAGCAATCGCCATCGCATCTCAATCTCCTCTCTCGCACGCCAACCAGGCGCTTGCAGGGGGCGCTGCTTCTGGGGCAACATCCTTCCTATACTCACCCTAAAATTTGACCATGTCAAAAACCTCGCTTCGGGAGAGGAAGAAGCAGAAAGCACGTGCCGCAATACTCCAGGCGGCGGCTGAGCTGTTCGAACGGCATGGTTACACTGACGCGCGCATGCGGGACATCGCGCAACGCGCCGAGGTCAGCTACCAAACCCTGTACAACTACTTTCCAACCAAGGCCCGCATCGCCGAAGCGCTTCTCGGCGAAGAGATTGCAGCGCTGAGCGCCAAGATCGGCGAAACCATTGAGGGCTACCGGGTTGACCTGCTGAGCGTACTGCACCACATCAACCAGCTTCGGCTGGACTTCTTCTGGCGACAGGACCCAGCGCTGTGGCGACAACTCACCATCGACCTCATGCAGCGAGACAGCGACGCTGAAGCGCTCTACCAACGCGTCGATAGCGCCGCCCACGAGCGGCTCACTGCGCTGTTGCGCAAGGGCCAACGCCTGGGCGAGCTGGACAGTGGCGCGGATGCCGAGGTAATGGCACATGCAATCTACGCGCTGTCCGAATACGCCATGGTGATGGCGTGCATCGACGACTCGACCAGCAGCGATAAACCGCCCGGCTCAAGCATCAGTGCGAAGCAACGAGGCTTAAGCGAAAGCCTGACCGCGCAGATCAACCTGCTCGTGCAGCCCTACGTGAGACAACCCGCAATCGGTTGAACAGGCGCTCTGCCACTGCCACCGGGTCATCACCGCCGATGGGCGCCACGTGGTGCCAATCCCGCCAACGCATGACGACTCGATCGCCTACCACCAGCCATGGCGGCAGTTCATCGCGGGTGGTTCGTCCGGCAAGGAGATCTCGCAGCTTTGCTGCATTGGCCTTCAGAGGTCCGCGCCGCTCCTGCACCGGGCCGATCACCTCACCGAGGATGTGCCCGTGTTCGATGCGACGATTACCAACGCGGCGTTCTGCAAAGTGCGCAGGGTCGATTCCCGTGGTCTCGATGCTTTCTCCGACATCGTTCCGTTCCACAGCGTTCCTCCAAAAAAACGTGCGAACTCGCGCCATCGTCGCAGTCTGCGCAACGCCGTGCAAGAACGCTTTCACTCGTTAGGTGGTATCGCAGATATATTGGTCAGGTTGCCTGATGCAGAGGCAGGATGGTTGACGTACCAGCGGGTCGCGCAGATCAGAATCTGCGGGTGAGTCTCAGACCGTCTTTCGACAAGCTGACCTGGTTGTTGCGCTGCTGCCACACCAGCGTGAGGCCGGAGTCCTCACCGCGCTGGCGGCCGAAATAGACCGTGTCGCTGACCTGCCAGCCAAGCACTTCAGTCTCGTGGTCGAGGCGGTGCTTGCTGAGGCCAAGCGCGTACTGCTTGCCCACTTCGAGGTTCATACGCCTGTCGTTGAGTGCAGAAAGCAACAACTGATCGTCCTGGCGGTAGGACGGCTCGTGCCGGTCTGCAGATGCTGCTCCACTGAGGAGCAGAGATATCGCTGCTACCAGCCAGACTACAGATTTGCTTCGGCTCATGTCGTTTGCCCCAGGGAATCCATCAGGTGCTTTCACCCGGAAATGCTCCGGATGACACCGGATTCCTGCTTTTTCTACAGTTCCAATTGTGCACACCAACTCTGCATGAGGAGCGGATGAACAATGGAACGTTCTTGAGAAAGTATGGAGGCATAAGCTGATGTTTAGTAAGGATTTTTTCTAATTCTAGAACGGATTCACACTCCTGCTATGATGCGCGACTCACGGGTTTGACGGGCGATGACATGATGCGTTGGGGCATTCTGGGAACCGGGCGGATTGCTGCCACATTCGCCGACGCGCTGGCGGTGTCGAAAGGCGCCCGCCTGCAGGCAGTGGCCAGCCGCACCCGCAGCAAAGCGGTAGCCTTCGCGTCCACGCACGGGGCACCGGATGCGCACGAACGTTACGCGGACTTACTCGCCAATGCGGCGGTCGACGCCGTGTACGTGGCCACTCCGCATCCGATACACGCCGAGTGGGCGATCCGTGCATTGCGGCACGGCAAGCACGTGCTGTGCGAAAAGCCCATGGGTATGAACCATGCGGAGGTCATGGCCGCCACCTATGCCGCACGCCAGCACCAGCGGGTGCTCATGGAAGCATTCATGTACCGCTGCCACCCGCAAACGGAACGCATCGCCGCCCTCGTGGCCGACGGCAGCATCGGCGAGGTACGCCACCTCACCGCTCAATTCGGTTACCACGCTGCGTTCGACGAACACTCGCGTCTGTTCGCCAATGCGCTGGGCGGCGGCGGAATTCTCGACGTTGGTTGCTATCCCGTGTCCATGGCGCGTCTGATCCTCGGCGAGCCTGACTCAGTGCAGGCGCATGGCCATCTCGGTCGGAGCGGTGTGGACGAGTGGAGCGCTGCACAGCTGCGCTACGCCGGCGGCACGAGCGCGCAGGTAGCCACCTCTGTGGGCGTACTGCTCGACAACACCGTTACCATCTACGGCAGCGAAGGACGCATCCATGTAGCCAACCCCTGGCTGCCGGGCAGAGACTGGTCTTTTGAACTGCATCGGCAGGGCAGCGTCGAGACCATCAGCGGCGAAGCGGAACCGCTGTATGTCTACGAAATCGAGGCGCTGCAGCAGGCCATCGCTGACGGTGCGGTAGAAGCTGCGCAGATGTGCCACGCAGACAGCCTCGGCAACGCCCGCGTGCTCGACGCCTGGCGCAAAGAGATCGGTCTTACCTATGCGAGCGAAAAGCTACCCCCAGCCCGCACATCACTGAAGGCCGCAGACAATCGCACGGCGATCGCCAGACAACCGCTGGCACCGCTGACGAAGCCAGTCTCACGCCTGGTGATGGGCTGCGACAACCAGCCAAACCTGAGTCACGCCAGCATCATGTGGGACCACTTCCTCGACATCGGCGGCAACGCCTTCGACACCGCGCACATCTATGGCGAAGGTCGTATGGAACGTCTGCTCGGTACCTGGCAGCGGCAACGGGGCGTGCGCGAAGACATCGTCATCATCGGCAAAGGGGCGCACACGCCATACAACACGCCAGAGCATATCGGCCCGCAGCTCACCGAAAGCCTGGAACGCCTGCAGACAGACTACGTAGACCTGTACTTCCTGCACCGCGACAATACGGACATTCCGGTGGATGAATTTGTCAGCGCGCTGAACGACGAACTGGACGCCGGCCGCATCCGTGCCTTCGGCGGCTCCAACTGGACGCTGGAGCGCACGCGCGCGTTCAACCTCGCAGCCAGCGAACGTGAACTGACAGGCTTTGCGGCCATCTCCAACAACTTCTCGCTGGCCCGCATGGTCAATCAGATATGGCCGGGTACCGAGAGCGTTGACGAAGCGTTCCTCACCTACCTCGCCGACACGCAGATGGCGCTGCTACCTTGGTCCTCGCAGGCACGCGGCTTCTTCACGCCCTGGGCCAGCGCGGTGCTGGCACAACGCGGCGGCGAGCAGAAAGCCGTGACCACCATGGAACCGACCGTGGCGGAACTGACCCGAACCTGGGTGGACGAAGCCAACCTGGCGCGGCGCGCGCGCGCCGAAGAGCTGGCGCAGGCACGTGGCACCAGCATGATCAACATCGCCCTTGCCTACGTGCTGCATCAGCCCTTCCCCACATTTCCGCTGGTCGGGCCTCGCGTTCTCAGCGAGATCGACAGCTGCGCCGAGGCCATGTCGTGCGCGCTGACGGCGGACGACGTGGCCTGGCTGGAACGGGGCTAGACGTGCTCAGGCGTTCGCGGCCGCCGGTACCACCTGCTCCGCAAACGCTTCCATCCGCTCCAGGCCGCCGGGGCCTGCGAAGAAAAACGCGGGCACCATGATGCGGTGCACGCCGATGCCCGCAAGCTGCTCGACACCGGCTGCGGGATCCATCATCTGCGCGCCGAACATGGCATTGATTTCGATCTCTGCCGGGTCGCGGCCCGCCGCTTCCGCGGCCTGATGCAGCCGCCCAATCAACGCTGACAGAAGCTGCGCATCCCCCTCACCGGGGAAATAGCCGTCTGCCAGTCGCGCCGCACGACGAATCGCCGCATCGCTGTCACCGCCGACAATGACCGGGATATTGCCGTTTACCGGCCGTGGGCTGCAGGTCGCCGGCGGAAAGTCCACGAACTCGCCATGGAACTCGGCATGCGGACCGGCCCAGAGGGCGCGCATGGCTTCAATATACTCGTCGTTGCGCGCACCACGTCGCTCCCACGGCACGCCCAGCGCGTCGAATTCTTCCTTCATCCAGCCAACGCCGAGGCCCAGTTCCATCCGACCGCCGGAGATCTGATCCAGTGTCGCCAGCTCTTTGGCGAGAATGAGCGGATTGCGCTGCGGCACGATCAGGATGCAGGTGCCGAGGCGCAGCGAAGGCGCTGCGGCAGCGGCGAAGGCAAGCCAGATCAGTGGGTCAGGAATCGGGGTTTCCGGCTCTGCCGGAATCTTGCCGTCCGCCGTGTAGGGATACTTCGAGGCGATGCTATCGGGAAGAATGACGTGCTCACCTCCCCAGATCGACTCGAACCCCGCGGCTTCCGCGCGTTTGCACAGCTCCATGACGCTTGCGCCGTCCTGCGCGATGCTACTTCCAAATGCCAGACCTACCTTCATTAGCTACTCCTCAGTGATTCACCGCCGGCGCCTTCTCGCAAGCGACACGACATTGTCTCCACCCACCGCCACCTGTTTCGACGCAAAGGCGATTTCCCAGGTGCGCACCGTCTCCCCCTCCCGCAAAAAACCCCGGCATCCAAAGCCTCGCGGAAGCGCAAAGAGCGCAATCGACACATGCGCCAGCTCCCGTTCGTGCCACAGCAGCCCCAGGTGCGGCTCGCTCTCGAGCTTTCCAACCCCGTCCAGACGCGTGCCAGCGAGAAACGCGTCCAGCGTGTAGGTACCCACCTCGTTGGGCACGATGCGTATGGAAAGATCGTGCGCCGCCTGCTCGCCGAGGCTGAGCTTGCCAGTTACGGTAAGGCCATCCGCCTGCTCTGTCACGTCGAGGTCGACGCTGACCGTCTGACCGATGCTCATACCCTGCAGCAGGACGCTCCCTTTGCCCAGCCATTTCCCAGGGGCAATCAGCATTACTGAGAGGCCTCGATGTGGATCGGCGCTCCGCTCGGCGTCGCTACGTCCGGCGTCTTGTTGCGGGCGTTGTTCACGAGCGTGGACACCGGAATGACATCGAGCGGCACAGGGATGGCCGACTCGAACAGGCGATCGAGATCGTCGGTAGGAATATCCGGATCCAACCAGCGCCGGGCGTCATCCAGCGACAACATCACAGGCTGGCGGTTGTGCACGAACTCGAGGGCTTCATTAGCCGCGTCGGTGAGCACCGTGAAGCTCAGCACCGGCGCTCCATCGTTCTGCGGGTCTTTCCATTCATCCCACAGCCCCGCTATGAGCAGCCCCTGAGTGTCACGCGACGTGATCATGTACGGAATCTTCTCACCATCACGCCGCCGCCATTCGTAAAACCCTGTTACGGGCACCACACAACGTCTTTTTCGATAAGGCTCACGAAACGCCGGGCTTTTTGCTGCGGTTTCCGACTTGGCATTGAACATCGAGTAACGCGTGCTCATCTCCTTGGCCCAGAACGGCGTCAGCCACCAGCGCATGGACACGATCTCCGGAGCTCCAGCCTGCTCAGATCCATCCGGCGCAATACGAACCACCGGGATCTGCTCGGTAGGGGCTGCATTGACGTTGTCGTCAGCCTCGTAAGGCATGTTCACCAGCGCCAGCAGGAGCTTCGCCAGCGGGTCAGAGGTAATGTTAAAGCGCCCGCACATTCAGGCGTGCTTTCCCGCCGTCCAACTGAATGCGCCGAGCTTTGCCTCGGCAAACGCCACCGGATGGCTTTCCAGTTGCGTGGCCATCGTATCGCTCCAGCGATTGAGGAAGCCGAACAGGGAGATCACTGCAACGATCTGCGTGATCTGCTGCTCATCGAAGTGCATGCGCAGCGCTTCGAAATGCGCCGCGCTCGTTTCATTCGGCACAGCCCCAGCAGCCAATGCCAGCGCCACCACAGCCTTCTCCGCGTCGTCGAGCAGCTCGCTGCGTTCATAACGAAGCACCTCATCGAGCTTCTCAGCGTCGGCGCCGAAGCGTACGAAGTTGTTGCTGGTGTGCGCCTGGCAGTACCGACAGCCAGCCGCAACGCTGACGCTGAAGGCGATGAGCTGCACCAGCGTGGGCGGCAGCTTGCCGGCCGGGTCTCCAGCGTCAGGCACGTGCTCCGCAAAGGCCGCCATCTGCGTTTTCAGATCGCCGCCGAAAACGGTACCCGCAAGCAGAGAAAACGCCATCGTGAGCTGCGGCATGTGTGCCATGGTGAGCATCGAGTTCGGCACGAACCCCATCGCCGCCTCGGAAGCTGCCAGCACCGGAGCCAGGACCTCAAGATCGGCTGCGTTCTTCGCTTCGACGTGCGCCATGAGCCTTCGCTCCCATGCATGAATCCGCACCATTGTAGAGGTTTGCCTTTTCGCCTTCATTGATGAATCCTCAGGCGTATTAAAAGGAGGCAGGCGCGGTGTCAAATTCCTCAATCACAGCCTTTCGCGAGGAAGTTCGGGAATGGCTGGCCCAGAACTGCCCGGCAGGTGCCCGCGGCGAAGGTCAGGTACCTTCGGGCAGCACGAAGATCACCATTGAAGACCCGGACACACGGCTATGGCTCGAACGCTGCGCCGAACGCGGCTTCACGGTGCCGGACTGGCCGGTGGAGTACGGCGGCGCGGGCCTCAGCACCGAGGCCTACGTGGTGCTGGTGGAGGAGATGCGGCGCATCGACGCCAGACCGCCGCTGATGGGCATGGGCAACATCATGATCGGCCCGACGCTTCTGGAGTACGGCACCGAGGAACAGAAGCGCCGGCACCTGCTCCCGATTGCGCGCGGGGAGTACGCCTGGTGCCAGGGCTATAGCGAACCGTCCGCAGGCTCAGACCTTGCGAGCCTGCGCACCCGGGCGGAAGATCGGGGCGATCACTTCATCATCAACGGCCAGAAGATCTGGACCTCCGGCGCGCAGTACGCGGACTGGATGTTCTGCCTGGTGCGCACGGATGCAGACGCACCGAAGCATCTGGGCATCAGCTTCGTGCTCCTGCCCATGGATCAGCCCGGCGTGACGGTACGCCCCATCCGCCTGATCAACGGCGTGTCGCCATTCTGCGAGACCTTCTTCAACGACGCCGTTGCCCGCAAAGAAGATTTGGTGGGCGAGCTGAATCGCGGCTGGACCGTCGGCAAACGCCTTCTGCAGCACGAGCGATCTGGTATGACATCGCTGGTGGGCGGGCGTGCAGACGGCCCCGGAGGCACGTTGCTGAGTGCTGCGCGCGACTATCTGGGTACGGCTGCCGACGGACGCATCGACAATCCCATGTGGCGCCAGCGCCTGCTCGACCACAACATGAACACACACGCTTTCCGGCTCACCCAGAAGCGCGCGGTTGCAGAAGCGGAAAGCGGCCAGACACCGGGGCCCACGACCTCCATCTTCAAGTTCTACGGCACGGAGCTGCAGCAGCAGAAATCGGAACTGATGTGTGAGATCAAGGGTACCGCCGGCTTCGGCTGGGACCGGCAGGCTACACCGGAGTCAGAGCTGTACTGGACGCGGGAGTGGCTGGGCAACCGCGCCGCTTCGATCTACTCGGGCTCCAACGAGATCCAGCGCAATATCATCGCCAAGCGGGTGTTGGGACTGCCGGACTGACATGCGCCCGCCCGTTGCCAAACGCAAGGCGCATCGAAGCACCTGGCATGGAGTGACCCTCGCAGATCACTACCACTGGCTGCGCGATGCCAACTATCCGGACGTCAACGACCCAGAGGTGCTGGCCTATCTGGAAGCGGAGAACGCCTACTTCGAGCACGTCTTCACACCGCTGGAACCGTTGGTGCAGACGCTGTTCGAGGAGCTCAAAGCCAGGCAGCCGGAGGCGGATGAATCCGTGCCGTATACCTACCGCGGCTATCGCTATCAGTGGCGCTTCGCCAAAGACGCGCAGTACCGTGTGTGGTACCGGGCGGCTGTGGCAACGCCCGACGACTGGCAGGTGCTGCTCGACGAAACGGCCCTGGCGGAGGGGCATGACTACTTCCGGCTGGGCGGTTTGGCTGTTGACCCCGGCAACCGCCTGCTGGCCTACAGCACCGACCTCGACGGCTCCGAGCGCTTCACGTTGCAGTTCCGGGCGCTGGACGGTGGTGAGGCGCCGGATGTCTGCATAACCAATACCCAGGGCGCGCCGATCTGGACCGACGATGGCGCATCGTTGTATTACGTTGCGCTCAACGCCCAGTGGCGACCGTTTCAGGTGCGCCGCTACCACCTCGCAAGCGGCGACGATGTCCTGGTGTACGAGGAGACGGACGACGCTTTTTTCGTGGGTCTCGACGAGACCCAGTCGGAGCGGTTCATTCTCATCGGCACCGGCGACCACGTCACCAGCGAGTGCTGGCTGATCGACCGCCAAGGCGACGGCACGCCGCGGTGTATGGCGCCGCGGCGGCCGGGCCATGAGTACAGCGTGGATCACCGGGATGAGACGTTTTACGTGCTTACCAACCGCCGGCACCGCAACTTCGACCTGATGACCACGCCAGTGGCAACGCCGGAGGAAGCCAACTGGCAGACGTTCATCGATGGCTCCGACACGCTGTATCTCACCGGCCACCTGTGTCTGAAGGATCACACCATCGTCGAGCAGCGCCGTCAGGGGCTGGACGAGCTGCGCGTGGTGGCCACCAACGGCACGGAACATCTGCTGGACCTGCCGGACGCTGTAGGCAGCGTCTCCCTCGGCACCAATCCCATCGCCGAGACGACGACACTGCGGATCTACTACGAGTCCATGGTGCGGCCAGGCACGGTGTACGACTACGACCTCACAACGCGGCAGTTCACCGAGTTGAAGGTCGAAGAGATTCCTTCCGGCTACGACGGCACCCGCTACCGCACCGAGCGCCTGCTGGCTCCGGCCCGGGATGGCGTCGAGGTGCCGGTGAGTCTGGTGTGGCATGCAGATCACCCACCATCCGCGGACACACCGCTCTACCTCTATGCCTATGGTGCTTACGGTCACGCGATTCCACCTGCGTTCTCCCGCAGCCGCCTGTCGTTGCTCGACCGTGGCTTCGTCTACGCCATCGCCCACATACGCGGCGGCGACGATCTCGGCTATGCCTGGTATGAGGCCGGCAAGCTGAACCAGCGGCAGAACACCTTCAATGACTTCGTGGACGTCGCCCGCCACCTCATACAGATCAGCTATGCAGGCGCTGGCAACATCGCCATCGCCGGCGGCAGCGCCGGTGGCGAGCTGATGGGAGCGGTGGTCAATCAGGCGCCGGAGCTATGGGGCGCTGTGGCCGCGCACGTTCCGTTCGTGGACGTGCTCAACACCATGCTGGACGGCAGCCTGCCGCTCACACCCATCGAGTGGCCGGAGTGGGGCAACCCCATTGAGGATGTGGAGGCGTTCAACGCTATCCGCGCCTACTCCCCCTACGATCAGCTCACACCTGGCCCCTATCCGCCCATGCTGGTCACCGCGGGGCTGAACGACCCTCGGGTGACCTACTGGGAGCCCGCCAAGTACGTAGCGAAGCTTCGCCATCTGAAAACGAACGACACGCCGCTGCTGCTGAAAACCAATATGGGTGCCGGCCACGGGGGAAAATCCGGGCGCTACGATGCGCTGGAGGAAGTAGCCGAAGAATACGCGTTTTTTATCGCCAGCCTCGCGGGCTCATTGCGAGCCTGAGAGCCGGTCGGCGGCTCAGACCGCCGACTGCTGCCGCATCTTGCGCTCTTTGGCTTCGTTGGCCTGGCGCATACGCTTTTTGATGATGTTCTGCACCACGTTGATGGTGGTCCAGTCGTGCAACATCTGACGATCGCAACCGGAACAGGCGATCTGATGGTCATCCGATACCATGTCGAGCAGCTCGCTGTACGGCAGACGGGTGATGTCCTTGCAGCTTGCACACTCGAGCCCTACTACAGGATCGATGCCTATGTAATCCATGACGCGGAAGACTCCCTGTCTTGCCTTTCTCGATACCTTGTTGATTGTAAAAAAGCCGAGCGAACTTCCGAGCCCGCGCCTTGCAAAGTGTGAAGCAGTACCGCAGGGGTCAGCGGCTAGTGTGTGCCTGTTCTCGAAGCGCCTCGCGAAAGGCCGGCGCGCTGATGCCGATGAGCCGTTCCACCCGCGCAGCCACCGGCTGATCGCGCAGATCCGCCACGCCAAACTCGGTGACCACCATGTCGACATCGGTGCGTGCCGCCGTGACGAGCTCCACCTTCGGCACGATGCGCGACACCGCACCACCCCGCGCTGTTGCCGGCATCGCGACGATGGATCGTCCGCCGCGGCTGGCGCGCGCGCCGCGCATGAAGTCCACCGAGCCGCCGGTACCGCTGATCTGCCGGCCACCAGCGTACTCGCCGTTCACCTGGCCGAAGAGGTCCACCTCCACGGCGGAGTTAACCGACACGAAGTTGTCGAGCTGACGCATCACCGACACTTCGTGGGTGTAGCAGGCGCCGCGGAACTGCACGTCTGCCCGGCCCGCCAGCCACTCATGCAATGCCGCCGAACCGAGCGCCATGCCGGTAACGTGCACGCCGCGGTCGATGGCTTTGGCGCTGCCGTTGATCACGCCTCGCTCTATGAGCGCCATACCACCATCGTCGATGAGGCCACCGTGCATGCCGAGGTCGTTGTGCTCCCCAAGCGCCGCCAGTATCGCCGCCGGGATGGCGCCGATTCCTGTCTGAATGCAGTCACCATCGCGCACCAGGCCTGCCACATGCTCGCCGATAGCCTGCGACACCGCATCTATGGGCGCCGGCGAGACCTCCACCAGAGGCAGGCTTGAGTCGATAACGGCGCTCAGACGACCGGCATCGACAGCCGGGCTGCCGGATGCGGCGCGCAACGCCCGGTTGCGCTCTGCCAGCACCACTCGAGCACCTGCAAGTGCCGCCTCGGCGAAGTCCGCGTTCGGCCCCAGACGCAACACGCCCTCGTGATCTTCGGCCACCTGAATCAACGCAACGTCCGCATGCGCCGCCACATAGTCGTAGACATTACGCATCTGGATCGGCACAAAGTGCAGCCGCGAGGGCTCTGCTGTGCGCAGCGTGGGAGACATGAAAAACGTGGTGAGCTCGTAGCTGGGGTGCCAGGCCGTGAAGTCCACCTCGTTGTAGCCGGCAATGGGAAACTGCACGAAGTGCAGCCGCTCCGGCAAGATGCTGGACGCCAGCGCTTTAAGGAGCGCACGCGGCTCGTTACTGCTGCCCGCCACGAACACCCGGTCGCCCGGTTCGAAGTACGCTGAAAAATCCATCACCTGTTCCCTTTCCTGTTCTGCAGCCACCGTGCCGCCAGCAGCCAGCACGCCGCACCTGCCATGAAGCCCGGCAGTATCCACACCGGCCAGTAGTTGAGCGCCCAGTTGTGCGGGTGCGCTTCCTGCCAGATCGTTGCGAAAGCAATCAGCGTCCCCACCAGACCTGCGGTCAGCGCGATCTGTTGGCCGGTGGACGGTCCCAGCGACATGCACACCATGCCGCCGCCGAAGCCACCCAACACCGCCGCTGCCATGGGCCCCCACGACGGCGCATACATGGTGACCAACAGCCATACCAAGCCGCCGCTCAAGAGGCCAATGGCCGTTCTGAGCAGCAGCAGGACCAACATCATTGTCTTTTCTCCAGCCTTTCTATACTCAAGTATGCCTCGTTCCATCGCCAAGGTATGGGTTGTGGCGCTCGCCTGCAGCGCAGCATCGCTGTGGGCTGCATCACCTCCAGTGGTCGACCCTGCAGAATTGGCGGCCCCGGACCTGCTTGATGAACTGGTACTCGCAGACGCCAACCAGCCGCATGGCACGCCGCCTGGAAATCTGCACTTTTCCGCCTACGACGGAGCGCTGCTGAGCAACCGCGACGTCTGGGTGGCTCTGGACGTGCGAACCGACCGCGCGAACTCCTACGTACTGCAGATCGAAAACCCACGCCTGGCGCACAGTGAGATCTGGTATTTCCTCGACGGCCGCTGGCAGGCCGCGTCGCTGGAAGGTACCGGTTTCGGGCTCGGGTCGCACGTCAACAGCACGCCTCGCGTGTCCAGCCCCCTGCCGTACACCACGGACCCGCTGCCGGTTCGCGTGCGCATGCAGAACACCCAGGTTTTCGTGCCGCGCGTTCTGCTCATGAACACCGATCAGCTGGCGGAGATGACTTTTCTCAGCCTCTTCGTTGCTGGTGCAGGCTTCGGCATTCTGGCGCTGCTGGTGCTGTACAACGCCATCATCGCCTTCTACACCCGCGACAGGCGCTACAGCCTGCTAGCCGCGTACCTCGCTGCGACCCTGCTCTACCTCACGCACTATCAAGGCTACGCAGCGCTGCTGCTCTGGCAGGATTTCACCACTGCCAACCAACGCCTGATCGACGCCCTGCCGCTGGTGGTGTTCGCCACCTACCTGCCCTTCGCGCTCGCCATCATGAACCAGCGCGTGCACAAAGGCGCCGTCATCTACTCCGCATGCATGCTGCTCGGCGCGTTGGTGCTATTGTTCGTGCCGTCAGCCGAAATATTCGCCCTGGCCGCGGTGCCTGGCGGTATCGTCAGTATGGCCATGCACCCGTACGCGGCGTACCTCGGAATCAAAGGCAATCGCGACGCCTGGCGCTTCTTTGCAGTCACGCTGTTTACGCTGGCCGGTGGCGCAACCACCTGGAGCGAACAGGTATTCGGCGTTGGCGGCAGCACCTTAGGTCACCTGTTGTTCCTGTGGGGATCGGTGGTCTCTGCGCTGCTCCTGGTATACGTGATGGTGCAGCATATGACTTCGCTGCAGGCACAGGCACTGGAGACTGAACAGGTGGTCTTCCAGGCCCGCCAGGAGACCCTCAGCGCACAGAAGCTCGCCGAAGCGAAGAGCGCGTTCCTCGCCACCATGAGCCACGAAATCAGAACGCCCATGAACGGCGTGCTCGGTATGTCGGACCTGCTCGGCCACACGGAGCTCAATGCCGAACAGCGCGAGTATGTGGACGCCATATCCAGGTCGGGGCGAAGTCTGATGAACATCCTCGACGACATCCTCGACTACTCCAAGTTCGAGTCGGGCCAGCTCGTGCTCGAACACGTGAGCTGCGACCTGTTCACGATCATTGACGACGTGGTTCTGTCGATCAGCGAGGCGACCAGAAACAAGTCTGTACAAACCATCGTCGAGTTCGACGAAAAGGCGCCGGAGCGCATCGTCGCTGATCCCACCCGCCTGCGCCAGGTGTTGGGCAACCTGGTCAGCAACGCCGCCAAATTCACCGAAGAAGGTTGCATTCACCTGCGCGTGTTCACGACCGCCGGCGCGCTGCATGTGGAGGTGTCCGACACGGGCATCGGTATCGCCCCTGCCGAACTTCCGGGGCTCTTCGAGCGCTTCACTCAGGCAGACTCATCGGTTACGCGCCGCTTCGGCGGCACCGGCCTGGGGCTGGCGATCTGCAAGCTGCTGGCAGAGGCCATGGGTGGCGGCATTCGCGCCACATCCATCGAGGGTCGCGGTTCGAGTTTTGAGTTCTGGGTGCCGCTGGTGGTCGATGCAATGCACGCGTATCCGTTTCCCGGCAGCACCGTTGCACTCAGAGGCGGCGATGAACGGCTGCAGCGAGCTGTTTCCCGGGTGTTGCGACGCTGGGATGTCACCTTGGAGGACACCGCACCGCACACGTTGGAGCTCGACTCGGGTGTTCGCCTTTGCGCGCTGCGAGACAGGTTTTGCAAACCGCAAACCGAAGCGGCAACCGCTCCGACCCAACCCCTACAAGGTATGCGCATTCTGGTCGCGGAAGACAACCGCACCAATCAGGTGGTGGCGAAGAAAACCCTGGCGAGCCTCGGCGCCGACGTGGTGCTCGCAGACAATGGCCGACAAGCACTCGACCACTACTCCGAGCTGCAGTTCGACCTGGTGCTGATGGACTGCGAGATGCCGGTGCAGGATGGCTACTCGGCCACCGCCGAGATCCGTTCGCTGGAACGGATCTCCGGTCGGCCGGCGGTGCCGATCATCGCGCTGTCTGCCAACGCAACCACCCAGCACAAGGAGCGGGCATTCGAAGCCGGCATGACCGACTACATGG
>JAUIED010000175.1 GCA_030428905.1 Gammaproteobacteria bacterium | reverse complement strand
TGGGTACCGCCGCCACCGCGTAGAACAGCGCGAACACCCCGTACAGCCAGCCGATCTGGGTGTCGCCGATGTCGAGATCCGCCTTCATGGGCTCGACGACGATGGCGACTACCTGGCGGTCGATGAAGGCCACCAGCGACGTGACGATCAGTACGCCTACCACAAACCAGGCGTAGCGCCGGCTGGGGTAGGGCGGCTCGTGGTCAACCATCGGTGTTCACGCGCAGCGTCGCGCCCTTGTGCGACGCGTTCGTCCTGTTGAGCATCTCTCCTCCTCTCGCACCCACCATTTGAGCACGAAGGTGGCGGCGAACCAACGGTTGAGGCACGCTTGGCGGTTTACCAACGCTGATGGGAGCCCTGAATGTCGAATAACGAAGCCTGGATCATCGATACCTGCCGAACGCCCCGCGGTATTGGCAAACAGGGCAGGGGAGCGCTGGCCCACCTGCACCCGCAGCATCTGTCAGCCACCGTGCTCAAGGCTCTGGAGCAGCGCAATGGTATCGACACCTCCGAGGTGGACGACGTCATCTGGGGTTGCTCGGCACAGCGCGGCAAGCAGGGTGCCTGCATCGGCCGCATGTCGCTTCTCGCGGCCGGCTGGAACACCGCTGCCAGCGGCGTGACGCTCGATCGCTTCTGCGGCTCAGGTATCACCTCGGTGAACTTCGCCGCTGCCAGCATTCTTTCCGGTATGGAAGATTGTGTGGTGGCTGGCGGCGTGGAAATGATGTCGTTCACCGCCACCCTCGAGCCATCGCCCATCGACTCCGGCAACCTGGCGCTGCGCGAACTGCACCCGCAGCCCCATCAGGGCGTGTGTGCGGATGTGATCGCAACGCTCGAAGGCATTACGCGCGATGACGTGGATGGTCTGGCGCTCGAGAGCCAGCGGCGTGCTGCCGCAGCGCTCGAAGGCGGCCACTTCGACAAGAGCCTCGTGCCGGTGCTGAACGAGGACGGCACGATGGCGCTGGACCGTGAGGAGTTTCCGCGACCGGGCACCACCCGCGAGGCGCTTGCTGATCTGCCTACCGTGTTCTCCATGTTCATGGACATGCCCTACGACGAAACCGGCGAGACCTTCGATTCCATCGTGCGGCGCACCTATCCGGATATCGACATCAACCACATTCATCATGCCGGCAACTCCTCTGGTGTGGTGGACGGCTCCGCGGCGGTGCTGCTGGCCTCGCCGGACTATGCGCGTGCCAGGGGCTGGAAGCCGCGTGCCCGAGTGGTGGCTATGGCCAACGCTGCCGGCAGCCCCGAGCTCATGCTCAACGAGCCGGCTCCGGCCGCCCGCAAGGTGCTGAAGAAAGCCGGCATGAACCTCTCCGACGTTGACCTCTTTGAGATCAACGAGGCGTTCGCCGTGGTGGCCTTCAAGTTCATGCGCGATCTTGGCCTCGACCCGGCAATCTGTAACGTCAACGGCGGAGCGATTGCGCTGGGGCATCCCATTGCCGCTACCGGTTCGATCCTCATCGGCACGGTGCTCGACGAGTTGGAGCGTCGCGATCAGGCCACCGGTCTCGTGACGATGTGTGCCGCCGGCGGCATGGCGCCGGCGATCATCATCGAGCGCATCTGATGCGTTTGGGGGCGCTGCTCGGACCGGTTTCTGAACCGGGCAACGCTCGCTTCCTGGCAGAGCAGGCGCGCGCCTATTCTGATCAGGGCTACGACAGTCTATGGATGGCGCAGGCGGTTGGCCGCGGTTTCCTTTTGACGGACCCGTTCGCCGCCTTGTCTGTGGCGGCGACCGTTGCCGACGGGGTCGAGCTTGGCACGGCGGTTCTGCAACTGCCGCTGTACCACCCTGCCGATCTCGCCCATCGCATTTTCTCTCTGCGCCAGATTGCCGGCGATCGGCTGATCATCGGCCTCGGTGCCGGCTCTACCCGACAGGATTTCGACGCCTACGGCCGACCGTATGAGGAACGCTTCCGCGCGTTCGACACGTCGTTGCAAACACTGCGCGAGTATCTGACTACTGGCGCGAGTGGTAGTTCGTCGCTGAGCCCGTGGCGGTCCTTGCTCGACAGCACGCCGCTGTTCTTCGGCAGTTGGGGCAAGGGTGTGGCGCGCGCGGCGCGGGAGTTCGACGGCTGGATTGCCTCCGGCCACTACCGCACCGTGGACGAGGTGTGCGCTGCGCTCGCGCGCTACCGTGAATTCGGTGGCGGACGCGCGGTGGTGTCTACCATCCAGATACCCGCCGGCGCGGATCTGGGCGAGCTTGGCGAGAAGCTCGCGCGATACGCGCAGGCGGGCTTTGACGACGCAGTGGTGATGATCCTGCCGGGTGGGCCGGCGCCGGAAGCCGTGCGCAAACTCGTCAGTTGAGTGCTGCGCGCAGCGCGTCTAGGCTGTCACGTGCGTAGGCTTTGCTTGCCTGCGCTTCGGGAGCACCTTGAAAGCCGTGGAACGCGCCTGGGTAAACATGCATCTCCACCGGCACGCCAGCGCGGGTTAAGCGGCGCGCGTAGTCGAGGTTTTCCTCGAGGAACAGGTCCAGGGCAGCGGTAGCGATGTAGGCCGGCGGCAGCCCCGACAGATCCTCCGCCCGAGAAGCCGCTGCGTATACCGACACCTCGTCGCTGCCGGGCTCGGTGCCGAGCAAGCTGGCCCAGCCGAAATGGTTGTTCTCCGGCGTCCACACGAACTCACCGGCGTATGGCGGCGTGTCGCGGGTGCACGTGCGGTCGTCGGTCATGGGGTAGGTGAGGTGCTGGTGGCAGATGGCGAATTCGCCCCGATCGCGTGCCAGCAGGGCCAGCCCTGCCGCCAGGCCGCCGCCGGCGCTTTCGCCTTTGATAGCGATGCGGCTGGTGTCGATGCCGAGCGTGTCTGCTTGCTCGTACAGCCACGTAAGGCCCGCGTAGCAATCCTCCACCGGCCCGGGGTGCGGCACCTCCGGCGCCAGACGGTAGCCGATGGATGCGATCACCGCGCCCAGGCTGCGGCACAGCAGTTTGTTCGGTAGGTCTGCCATGTCCGGGCTGCCGAGCACGTAACCGCCACCGTGAATGTGCAGAATTGCCGGCCTTTTACCTGCTGCTTCTGCCTGCGGTATGTACAGCAACATCGGCAGCTCCGGCCGACCATCTGCGGCGGGCAGCCAGCGCTCCTCCGCCCGCACCCCGCGTACCGGTCCCGCCCGCTCGGTCATCGCTTCGCGTGCCGCGCGGATCTTCGGCAGCGTGGCAGCGTTCAGCCGCAGCGTCGGCATTGCGTCGAGTAGCGGCAGAAGGTCGTCGGCCACGAGGTGTTTGCTGGTCATGTCGTTGCGTCCCGGGTCAAAAAAATTCGCCGCAGCCAAGGTCGTCAAAGGCGTTGAAAGCCCGCTCAAGGTGCGGCCACCAGATGGCTGCTGGTATGAAGCCAGCATACAACACGCAGCGCGGTAGGAGACCCGCCACGGAGAAGCGATAGGATTCCCAGACGGTGTCCGCGGCCACGCCCAGCCGATCGGCGTAGCGCCACAAGAGGTCCCGCTCGAACCGCGCTCTGCGCTCGGCAAACCAGTGCAGGGCGATCATGTAGGCGAGATCGGCGGTGACCAGGTCTGCACCCCACAGCTGCCAGTCAACGAACACCACGCCGCCGCTGTCGGACTGCAGGATGTTCCAGAAATGCGCATCTCCGTGCACGACGCCGGCCAGGGGGTGATGATCGAAACGTGCCTGCTGTGCCTCAGGATAGGCGTGTGACAGGTGCTCAAGCAGGCGGCGGCGGGCAGCGCTCATGCCGTCGCCCAGCCGCGCGATGAGCGCCTGGGTCAGCGTGTTGAACCTTTCCGCGCCGAACCTGCCCGATGCGTGCTGCTCCCTCCAGGTGTCATTTGCGAACGGCGTGCGGAGAAACTGCGCATGAAATGCCGCCAGCGCTTCCACCGCGTTGGTGCAGGCCGCCGGCTGTGGCGGGATGGGCCACTCTGCCGGTGGCGGCGCGGCGAACTCGCCCATGATCACGCAGGCGGTCTGCGCATCCTGGTCGATTTCAGTGCCGTACACCGGCGGCAGATGAAGCAGCGTTTGCTGTTCCTGCATAGCCCGGTAGAAACGCACCTCGGCGGCGCCGAGCATGAAACTGGCGGGGGTACTGGATTTCGCCAGAACCTGCGCTGGCAATTCGCCCTCGGCATCTGTGGAATAGCGCAGCTCGACACGTTCGATGGACGACAGCGTTGCCTGGTAGGGCGCGGGTTGCGTCGCTGCCGCAACCACGCGGCCGCGCGTCAGCGAGCCATGGTGCTGCATCAGTTGGCTGATCTTCTCGTGGTTCATCATTCCCCTGGGCGTAGTTGTGTGGTCGCATCCTACGTGCATTGCCATTTCGCCTGCAGACTGCGATCCTGCGCATTCCTGTGGGCCCGGGCGCAAATCTCCATGCAGTCGATCTTCATCACCGGCGGTGCCGGCGGTATGGGCCTTGCCACCGGCAAACGCTTCGCGGCGGAGGGCTGGTTCGTGGGGTTGGTAGACGTCGATGACGACGGTCTCGAGGCGGCACAGGAATACTTTGATCCAGCGCGTTCTTTCTTTGCCCATCTCGATGTTACTGATGAAGCGGCATACGCCGCGGTGATCAACGATTTTGCCGGGCTCACCGACGGACGGCTGGATGTGCTGTTCAACAATGCCGGCATCGCCCCCGGCGGTTGGTTCGAGGACATGCCGAGTGGCTTGGTGCGCAGTGTCATCGACATCAACGTAATGGGTGTCATTCATGGTGTGCGTGCCGCGTTGCCGCTGCTGCGCAACACACCCAATGCGCTGTGCATGAGCACATCGTCTTCGGTAGCGACCCATGGCCACGCCATGCGCGCGGTGTACTCGGCATCCAAATTCGCCGTGAAAGGGCTCACCGAAGCGCTTGGCCTCGAATTCGAGCGGTTTGGCATTCGTACTGCTGATGTGCTTCCGGGATGCATTGACACCCCGATGCTGCGCAACGCGCTGGCCGCCAGCAACGGCGGCGTGTTTCATGACGGGTTGCTCGACACGCTGCCGAAGTCCGGTGCCTATCGGCTGGTACCGGTGCAGGAGATCGCCGACACCGTGTGGCGGGCCTATCATGACAATCGCACGCACTGGTACGTGCCGGAAGAGGTAGGTGACATCGATCGCCTGGCAGGCACGGATTTCGCCGCCGCCCGTGAAGAGACGAAAGCCTTTCTATTTGGTCGGTAAGAGCTTCGGCTGAAATACCGGCACATCGATGGTAACGCGGGTACCGGTACCGGCGGCCGATTCCACGGAAATGCTGCCGCCGCACTGCTCGACGATGCTGCGGCAGATGCCGAGACCCAGTCCGGAGGAGTGGCTGGAGTATCGATCGTAAAAAATCTGGCCAAGCTCGCGGCTCGGAATGCCGGGGCCTTCATCGGCGACGACGATACGTACCATGGAAGCGGGCGGCGGTAACGGCGCGGCGTGCACCGTGAGCGCTCCGGCGAGATCCATCGACTGGCTGGCGTTGCGCACTACGTTGTCGATCACTCGAAACAGATCGTTGGCGTCCATGTTCATGGCGGGCATGTCATCGGCCAGTTCCAGGTGCACCTCGGTGCTGGCGTTGAGGGTCGCACCAATCGCGGCGCTTCTGATGCTGTCTACCCGTGCAGGCTGCAGGCCGAGACGGGTGGCGCCACGCAGCTGCTGGACCAGGCGTGTCGCATTGTCGATGGCGCGTCGTTCCAGGGCGCCGAGGCCATCCTGGTCGGGCTCGCGAATATCGCAGGCGCTGCTGATGATCGTCAGCGCGTTGTTGAGGTCGTGGCCGATACGCTTTGCCTGCCTGAGATTCTCTGCGTAGAGGTCCAGTTGTCGCGCCGCGTGGTCTGCGTGCTGCTGCAGCTCGATGCGCTCCATGTGCAGCGCCAGCGCCATGGCCAGCGAATGGGTGCTGTGAATCTCATCATCGCTCCACGGTCGGTCGGTCTGGCAGGCGTCGAGCCCGAGCAGGCCGCGAAACCGCCCCCCCTGGTGGATGGGGACGTTCAACATGCTGCGGATGCCCTGCGGGCCGAGGTGTGCGCACTCGGTGTCGGTCATGGTTTGCGCGTGCACGATGAAGGGCGCACCGCTATGCAGGATGTCCATGGCTCGCTGCATGCCGATGTCGCGGATCACGCAGTTCTGCAGCAGCTCGATCTGCGGTTCGGCGTGCCCCGAGCACCATTCGTTGCTCAGGCTCACGGCGAGCTGACCGTTGCAGAGGTGTTCGGCAAAGATATAGGCGCGATCTGCGCCCATGGCGCTGCCGAAGTCGGCCAGCATCCGGTCGATGTCGCCGGTTTCGGCGATCACGGTGATGGCCTGCGCTGTGCTGTCTGCGATGGTACGCACCAGGGGCCTCGGGCGGACGGTGCGGGAAGTCTATAGAATGGGTCGCCACGCCGCCATTGAGGTTGACATGACGAGTCGTTCCGAAGATCCGCTGCATTACCCTTTTTCCGACAGGGCACCCGCCCCGGGGGATGCGGTGCAGATTGCGGACGGCGTCTACTGGCTTCGCATGCCGATGGACGGGCGCCTGGATCACATCAACGTGTGGCTGCTGGAGGACTACGACGGCTGGACCATCGTCGACACGGGCCTGTCGAACGACCGCGTGCGCGACACCTGGCGGCAGGTGTTTCAGCGGCACCTCGGTGGCAAGCCGGTCACCCGCGTGATCGCCACGCACCTGCATGGTGACCACACGGGCAACGCCGGCTGGCTGACCCGTGAGTGGGCATGTGATCTGTGGATGAGTCGCAGTGACTTCTACATGTGCAAGGTAATGGCGGCAGACGGGCCGTCCGATGTGCCGGAGGATGCCATCAGGTTTTACCGGCGTGCCGGCTTCGACGAGGAGCGGCTGGACCGGTACCGCTCGCGTTTCGGCCAGTTCGGCTCGCGCATCTCGCAGCTGCCGGCGGGCTTCCGGCGCGTGGTGGACGGCCAGTACATCGATATCGGCGGGCGGGAGTGGCGCGCCATGATCGGCCACGGTCATGCACCTGAGCACGTGTGCCTGCACTGCCCGGAGCTCGGCATCTTCATCTCCGGCGATCAGATCCTGCCGCGCATCACGCCGAACGTTGGCGTGCAGCCGAGCGAGCCATTGGCTAATCCGCTGCACGACTTTCTCGCCACCTGCGCGCGTCTGCGGGATCTGTTGCCGTCGCGGCTGCTGGTGCTGCCGGCCCACGAACACCTGTTCAACGGCGTACATGAGCGCCTGACAGCGCTCATCGACTGGCATGAAACCGGCCTCAACAAGCTCTACGATCTGTGTGAAGAACCCAAGCGGGCGGTGGATGTCTTTCCGGCGCTGTTTCGCAGTCCGATCACGGAGTGGACCTTCTTTCCGGCCACCGGCGAGGCCATTGCCCACCTGCACTGCGCTGAGGACCGGCGCATGCTGGTGGCGGAGGAGGACGAGAGCGGTGTCGCCTGGTGGCGCCAGGCCTGACACCGCACCCGCCAGGCACCGTCAGCGCGGTTGGAAGCGCTGACCGCCGTCCACGCGTATGGTAGAGCCGTTCATCATGGCGCATTCGAAGATGGCGATGGCCATGGTGGCGAACTCGTGGGGCTTGCCCATACGCTTGGGAAAGGCCGCATCCTTGGTGAGCTGCAGTGCGCCCTCGTCGGGAATGCCGGCGGTAAGGCCCGTTTCAAAGAGGCTCGGTGCGATGGTCATCACCCGCACACCGATGGTGCCGAGATCGCGCGCCATGGTCAGCGTCATGGCGGCAATACCGCCTTTGGCTGCCGTGTAGGCAACCTGGCCGATCTGCCCTTCGAACGCAGCGATGGAGGCCGTGTTGATCATCACGCCGCGCTCGCCCACATCGTTCGGCTCGTTTTTCGACATGTGCACCGCACCCAGGCGGTTGATGTTGAACGAGGCGATCAGGTTCAGGTCGATGACACGCTGAAAGACATCCAGCGGGTGCGGCTCGCCGTTCTTGTTGACGGTGCGCGTTGCCGCACCGCCGCCTGCGGTGTTAACCAGGAAGTGCAGGCCGCCGAGGGCGCCAACGGCGTCGTTGAGCACCTGTTCCATGCCGTCGTAGTCCATGACGTTGCAGGCAAGGAAGGTGCCGCCCAGGGCCTCGGCAACCTCTGCGCCTTTGGACGACTCGAGGTCGAGAATGGCCACTTTGCCGCCTTTGGCTGCAAACTGCTCCGCTGTGGCCCGGCACATGCCAGAGGCGCCGCCGACAAAGATGCCGCAGGTGTCTTTCGTAATCTCCACGATGATCTCCTTAAGTGTTCGCCGTCCATCTTACCGGTTCCTCTGCGTGATTCGCACGGCTTCAGCCGGTATCCTGCACCGCCAAATTCAAGCGCTGGGGAAGCCGCATGCAAATGACCACTGAAGAAGCCTTTGTAAAGGTCCTGCAGATGCATGGCATCGACAATGCCTTTGGCATCATCGGCTCTGCGTTCATGCCGATATCGGATCTGTTCACCCGCGCCGGCATCGCCTTCTGGGACTGCGCCCACGAGGGCTCCGGCGGCATGATGGCCGACGGCTTTACCCGGGCATCCGGGCGCATGAGCATGATGATCGCGCAGAACGGGCCGGGCATTACCAACTTTGTCACGGCGGTGAAAACGGCGTACTGGAACCACACCCCCCTGCTGCTCGTCACGCCGCAGGCGGCCAATGCCACCATCGGGCAGGGTGGATTCCAGGAAGTGCAGCAGATGGCGCTGTTCAAAGACATGGTGGCCTACCAGGAGGAGGTGCGCACGCCGGCGCGTATCGCCGAGGTACTCAACCGTGTGATCAGCGAAGCCAAGCGGGCCTCCGCGCCTGCGCAGATCAACGTGCCGCGGGACCTTTGGACGCAGGTCATCGATATCGAGCTGCCGGCACAGATCGAATTCGAGCGTCCCGGCGGCGGCGCCGACGCGCTACGGCGCGCTGCCGACCTCCTGGCA
>JAUIED010000174.1 GCA_030428905.1 Gammaproteobacteria bacterium | reverse complement strand
CGTGCCGAGCGCCGCAGCATCCACCTCAGGATCACCAGCGCCAAACGCCTGGGACGCCGCATTGGCAGCCTGGCAACCGTGTATCCAGATGGTGTCCAGATCCGAGGTGATGTTGGCGCGATCCAGAGTGAACGTGGTGGCGGTGCCGCCAACATCGAACGTCACCGAGGCGGGTACATCCACCGCTGTGGTGGGGTTGGCCTGATCGCCGACGAGCACTTCGCCCGCCGCATCCGGGATGTCGTCGTCAATAGACACGTTCTGGCTCGAAAGCGCCGCCGTACCATTCACCACGCCCACGACGTAGAGCATCACCGCGCCGGGCAATGCCTTGGGATTAACGCCGCTCGCCGAACCGCTGCCGTCGTAGGCATTGCCGGAGATCGGGTCGTACAGGACTTCGACGTGCTTGGCGACTGAAAGCGCCACCACGGTGATGAAACCGCTGGTATCGGCACTCTGTCCGTCATACTGGGCATCCGCCGTGCCGAGCGCTGTGCTGGTTATGAAGTTGAACTGGATGTCTTCAGCGTTCGCCGAACCCGCATCAGCGAACACCACTTCCACGGTGTTCAAGCCGTTGGCAACGTCCGTGGACGAGCCGCCGGGAGCGGCGTTGCCGCTGTCGTCTCCCGCCAGCGCTGTAGCGCCGTTCGCCACGGCAGCAACCACCGTGAAGCTGCGGTACTGATCCCCCGCTGCACCGGCGGCCACGTCGACGATCACCTTGATGTTGGTGGTCTGATTCTCCGTGAGCGAGCCGATACCGAGCTGCGTGACGCCGGACGGGTCGAGCGCTGCCGTCGGTTCGCCACCATCGACCGCATCGTTGTCATTGAGGTCGTTCCATACCGTACCCGTCGCAGGATTCGGGTTGAAGGCAACCGGCGAGCCGCTCTGAGCGGTGAAGCCGGTCACCGCCGCTGCCGCACGGTCCACCAGGGCAATGACCACATCCACCGTGTCGTTCGACTGGTTGGTGATGAGGTAATCCAGCGCGTTTACCGCTCCCGGAGTATCCGTCTGGCCGGGAATCACGGTGACCCAGTCGCCGTTCTGTGTAGTCACGTCCAGCACGAGCTTACGGTCCACCTGAAAGGTGACCGAGGCGTTCGCCGTCTGTGAAACGCTGTTGACGTCGAACGACAGCGTGACGTTGTTGGTTACCGCCGTGCCGGCGTCTGTGCCTTCAGCAAAGGCCGCCGGAGCGAGGCCGAAAGCCAGCACGCCAGCAGCCAGCGCCCGGCCGATTCTCTGGAGGTGTTGCATGAATACCGATACTCCTCATATCCATCGCGGTCACCCCCGTTTCCGCTTTCCTGTTATGCCTCGTGGTATGCGAAGCGCTACTTGAGACGCACGTCGAACGTCACGTCTCCTGTTTGCCCGGGATCGAGCGCTGGCTTGAACACCCAGCGAATCGTCGTGTAGTCGGTGGCCTGCGCCGGTACCGACTGTCCCTCCCGGTCGACTTTCAACGCGCCCGGCTCGGCAAACGTCTTGCCGCCATCCACGCTGAAGGTAATGTCGGTACCGCTGCCAAACGCGCTGCCGTCCAGATAGACGGTCTCCGCCGGTAACGGGTTAGTGATGACGATGCTGCCCGCATCCACCGTGTCGGCACCGGCATTGGTGAACGTGATGGTGTAATGCAGCACGTCTTCCGGCACGACGCTTTCCACCGCTTCCAGACGGCGCACCACCTGGCCGCTGTCATCCAGCACCGGCACCACCTTCTGCACCGATGTGGACAACTCCACGTTGGCATACGTGAGCGGCGCCAGAAGCGCCATCAGAACTACCGACAGCCATCGATACGACACTCGAATCACGGCCTTCTCCTTGAATATGTGAACGACGGGGGCACGTTTTAACGAACCCTCGTGGTAAATGTCACGCGCCGCGGCGCCGCACCGGCAGGTAAGTCGCCGATTCGCACCGACACGGTGTCCCCGGCGGTATTGAATCCTGCAAAGTCAGCGTCTCTCGGCAGGAAGTCGTCATCCTGCGGCGTGCCGTCCACCGCCAGGCTTCCCGGTACGTACTCGAGGCTGTCCGGCACGGGGTCCGTGAGCAGCAGATCGCCTACCGAGCCGCTGCCAATTACCTCCACGGCGATCTCATAGGTAATCTGCGTGCCGCTCGTCACCCGTGCACCGCCCTGGCCATCGTCAATGGCAAGCGCCGTCTTACTGAGCTGTACAAAAGGGCCATCCACCCGCAGGGTCGCTTCGGCGCTGATCGTCGTCGCACCAGCGGTGTGGCTGAGCCCCACTACCGCGCCAACACCGGCATCACCCGCACCGGCAACAAAAGCGCCGGCAGCAGGAAAGCCGGCATCCTCGGGGTCATCCACCCCATACGCCCTTGCAATAGTGTCGGCAACGGCAGACAAGCGCACGATGCCTTCCGCCTGGCTTCCCACGCCGTCAGGGAGCCGAAGCACCACATGCACCACCACGCGCTCATTCGCCGCCAACTCAGGCGCATCACCCTGCGCATAGGGTGTATCCCCCGCAGCCCCCACCTGTAGCCCAGGCACGCCATTGCTCTCAACGTAGCTCTGCAGCACCAGAGGATCGAAGCCGCCCTCGTCCACGTGGGCATCCACCACAAGGCGGAAGCCCTCCGAACCGTTGCCGGCGTTGGCCACTTCGAACGAGGCAGTCGCCTCTCCTGCAGCGCTGGACATAAGTGGCAAGCCGCCATCGAGGCTCACCACGGCAACATCGATGCGCTCATCCACACGGGTAACCGCCGCAGCGCTCTCCACTGGTGGCTGAGGTGCCCCATCAATCTCGAATGTTACCGTCGCGGTATTGCTGATCATCGTCCCGGCTTCCGTTCCGACCCCATGCGTGGCGGCGCTGGCGGCTAGCAGCATGAAGCGCACCACCCATGTCAGCGTCTTGCCTCGCACCTGTCAGAAATCCATACAAAATCGACGCGATAGTCGGTGTTTACGCGTCGGAAATCCGTGACATGATTCAAAGCGGCGGCGGCAAACGGTAAAAACCGTGTCAAACTTCCGTCGGGCGAATGTCCGTACTATCGGTTACGGGGTCGTAGACGATCTCTGCTGTGCCTGCCAGGAGCGATCGGAGCACTTGAGCACACTTGCTTTCCAGGCTGAATGCACGGCCGTAATCGGTGCCCTCGCGCAGAACGAATTCTTCTATCACGGCCGCAAGCGCTTCCTCGCTCAGCGCATCTGGTGGGATCTTCATAAACTAAACGTGATGCAGCCCACGCCCCGAGCAACTCCGGTTGAATTCATCCTGCAATCGTTGCATAACAGTTCGCGCAACGTGTAGCTGCCGCGTATTACGTCGACGCAAATCAATCGCAGCTTCAAATGCGGCATTAGACGCAGTTCCAATCGGACAGGGAACCATGGCTGAACAGGATCACATACTAATCGTCGAAGACGAACCGATCACCCGGGAACAGCTCGTTTCCTATTTCGAAGACGAAGGCTTTCTGGTGTCGTCCACCGGTTCGGGCGACGAGGTACAAAAGCTCGTCAACGAAACTGACGTCATCCTCGTGCTGCTCGACATCAAGCTGCCTGGCAAGGACGGCCTGACACTGACGCGGGAAATCCGCGCCAACTCCGATGTCGGCATCATTCTGGTGACCAGCAAGAACGAGCAGATCGACCGTATCCTGGGCCTGGAAAGCGGCGCCGACGATTACGTGACCAAGCCGTTCGATCCACGTGAGCTGTTGAGCCGCGCGCGCAACCTGATCCGCCGGGTGCACATCCAGCAGAGTCAGAAACGCAAGGGTCATATCCGCCTGTTCAGCGGCTTCAAACTCGATCTGAACAAGCGCGAACTCACCGACGATACCGGTCTCACCTCGCAACTATCCGCCGGCGAATACCAGCTTCTGCTCGCATTCATGGAAAAAGCGGGCGAGGTGATGAATCGAGACCAGCTCATGAACCGCATCCGCAACCGTGAGTGGTTCCCGGACGACCGCTACATCGACGTACTGGTTGGACAGCTGCGCAAGAAGCTTGGTGAGCGTGCCGCCAACGCCAAGATCATTACCACGATCCATGGCACAGGGTACCTCTTCACTCCCGAAGTGGCTTGAACCGCGACCCGGAACAGATCTACTCCAGCGCCACCACGCAGGTGCACCGCACGGTGCACGAGGCGGACGATGGCGAGAGTCGCCGTATTGAAAAGGCGCTGAAAGCGGCAGCACAGTCGCCGCAGGCCATCGCCCGCTACCACCACGAATTTCATCTCAACCAGTCGCTGACCAGCCCCTACATCTGCCGAGCGCTGGCGTTTGACGAGGTTGGTCATCGCATCGTCTACGAGGACGTCGGTGGGCGAGCGCTGCGCGAGTGGATTCGCGAGGGCGCGCTCACGTTCACCGAGCGCCTGGAGATCGGTGTGCGTATCAGTCAGGCGCTGCAATCCATTCACGATGAAGGGGTCATCCACCGCGACATCAACCCAGGCAACATCCTGCTGCGCATGAACGACGACGGATCACCGTCCGTCTGGCTCATCGACTTTGGCCTCGCGACGCTGTCCCAGCGCGAGGTGGCCAGCGCGGACCCCGCCACTTCTCTATCCGGCACGCTGCCCTATATCGCGCCAGAGCAGACCGGGCGCGTAAACCGCGTGGTGGACTACCGCACAGATCTCTACTCGCTGGGCGCGACGCTGTACGAGCTCTTCGCCGGCGTGCCGCCTTTCACCAATACCGACCCGCTGGAACTCATCCACGCACACATCGCAAGCACCCCACCGAGCCTGAAAGAGGCCAACGACGAGGTCCCCACCTGGCTGTCAGAACTCGTCAACAAGCTCCTCGCCAAGCAACCCGAAAGCCGCTACCAGAGCGCTTCGGGGGTGGTTGACGACCTCCTCGAAGGCAGCCGCCAGGGAAACGCCATAACCTTCAAGCTCGGCAGAACCGACGCGCCGAGCCAGCTGTCGTTGCCGCAAAAACTGTACGGCCGAGACGACGCAACCTCGGCATTTTCTGAGTTCATGGAGCGTGTGCTGCGCGGTGAAACCCTGTTCTACCTCGCGCTCGGCGGTCCGGGCATGGGCAAGCATGCGCTGACCAGCAGCCTGGCGCGCGATGCGCAGAAGGCAGGTTTTCTCGTCGCCCGGCATCGGGTGGGCGATGAACGCTCCGATGCTGAAGAACGGGATGTGTGGCTCGGGCTGCTAAGGCCCCTGATCCGGCAGCTGTTTTCCAGCACCGAAGGGGCCCACAGCAAGTTCATGTCCCGGCTGGCCCACCAGGGTTCGGCGCATCTGCACGCGCTGGCCGAGCTGCTGCCGGAACTGGCGAGCCTGCTGGCAGATTCAGCGGCAGACGACGGCGATTGGCGCAAGGGCGTACATGAACTGCTCGGCCTTCTGGTACCCCTCCCGGTGTGCTTCGTGCTGGAGAACGCGGACCTGCTCGCAGACGAAACGCTGGCAGAGATCGCCCAGGAACTGATCCGCTGCTCGCAGATGCTGCTGCTGGCCAGCTCCGAAGACCACAGTCTGGAGGCGTTTTCCACACCTGCCATCGCCACAAAGACCCACACCCAGACGCTCACGCTGCTGGAGAAAGCCCACATCCGCGCACTGCTCGCCGACATGCTCGGACACAGCGAAGCCCGGGTACGGGAGCTGGCGGCCGAACTACATGCCAAAACGGATGGGCTGCCGGCGCACCTCCTCGAGCTGATACTCGAACTGCATCACCACGGTGCCATCCATCATGAGGCCGATGAGCAGACGTGGGCCTGGGACCTTGAAGCCGTAAGGGCACACTATTTCTCCCACAGCACCATCGAGCGCGTCGAGCGTCTTGTCGAAGAGCTGCCAGAAGAGACCAAGGTACTGCTGGCCAAGGCGACGTGCCTGGACACCGCCTTCGACGCCGAAGCGCTCACGGCGCTTTCTGATCACCCGCCCGCGCAGATCGCAAGCATTCTGCGGCCGGCCATCACCGCGGGATTACTGACCAGCGCCGACATGGACCGCTACCAGTTTGCCCATCCCCGGGTGCGCTCAACCATCTACGGGGCGGTTCAGGAAACCAGCAAACGCAGTTTCCACCAGGCTATCGCCAGCTGGCTCAAGACCGGCCGTCAGAGCCCACCGCCTTCGAGCGTGACGATTGCCCATCACCTGTTTGCTACGACCGACCCGCTGGACGACCCGGCCGCGGAGCGTCGCGAAGCAGCCGAGTTCGGCCTGATTGCGGCCCGCGAGCTGTTGGATGCGCGCCAGTACCAGAGCGCCTACAAGCATTGCCGCATGGGGCTGCTGCTCATCGAAGACCAGACAGCAGACGATGCGCTGCGGCTGGAGCTCAAACAAACCGCTGCAGAAGCGGCCTATCTGTGCGGAGACTTCGAGCAGCTATCTCGCGTCGCGCCGGCCCGCAGCACCAGCAACAGCTCGCTGAAGGAAATCCTCATCCGCGCAGCGCTGCTGCAGAACGATCTGAAAGGAGCACGCAACCTCTGCCAGGTGACCCTGCTCGATCTGGAATACGAGCCGCGCCCGCACCCGGTAAACGAGCTGCGTACGGTACTCGCAAGCTACACCGGGAAAAGCGGCTTGAGCGCGCTGACGTTGCCTGCCGGGCGTCTGCAACCGCTCAGCAACGCAAAGCTTCAACAGGCGTTGCGCATCACAGGCTACCTCACGCACCTGAACAGCCTCATGGGCGCCCCCGGCAACCGACAGCTTCTGGACCACGCCATCATCACCGCCAGGTCTCGCGGTTACAGTGCTGAAATCGCCTTTTGTTTTGCCGCCCGAGCCGCTCGCGCCATCGCCGACGGACACGCGGTACTGGCGACGGATCTGGCGACCAGCGCGCGCGCCATCATCGAGCAGTTCGACGACGATTTCTTCAGCCGGCGCGCGCTGACGCTGCTGAACAGCCATGTGGATCCATGGACGAGCAGCGCCGATACCGCGTTGCAGTCACTCACCACCAATCTGCGGGCAGGCATCGCGCAGCGCGACTTCGAGTTCGCTGCGTTCGCCAGCGCCAACTTCACGCTGAACGCCCTCATGCGCGGCCAGGAGCTCAGCAGCTTGCGGCGGTTGGCAACGGAGCAGGTCAACGAGCTGCTTCCCATCGGCACAGTAACAGGCCTGAACGTTACGACATTCGTGCGGCGTATCGTGCTCAGCCTGCTCGGCGAGAATGAAGCGGAGTCCAACTCCGAGGATCAGACGCTGCGCATCGACAATCCGGAAGATGCGTTCGCTTTTGGCGCCGTCTATGCGCTGCGCACATACTACGCCGTGTTGTTCCAGGACTTTCAGGGCGCCGCTTCCACCGTGGGCCTGGTACGCAGCTACGCCGCGGCGCTCGCCGCGTCGCCGATTGCCGTGCAGTTCGCCATGAGTGAGGCCATCGTGTTGCTGCGCACCCGCGCAGCGGAGGCGGTATCGGTGGCGCGACGAAATCTCGAGCGTTTGCAGCGCGCAGCCGCCAGCGGTTGCCGCCTGGCCGAGCCGAAGATCGGCCTGGTGGAAGCCGAGCTCGCCTGGCACAACGGGGAAACCACGCGAGCACTGGAAGCGTGGGAGCGAGCGGCAGAAGCCGCCCGACGGCACGGCATTACCAACGACGAGGCACTCGCCTACGAGCTTGCAGCGCGCAGCTGCGAAGCCAAGGGCCGGGCCGACTTTACGCGCCTCTTCGCACGCAACGCCTACAATGCCTATCTGCGCTGGGGCGCCGTTGCCAAGGCACAGCAGATAGACCGCGACTTCCAGGCGGCCATCAACGACCCCGGCGAACGCCCCGTCAGCGGCGCCCTCTCCGTGGGCGACCTGGTGGATCTCACCGTGCGCGACTTTCAGACCGCCACCGCCACATTCGAAAGCTCCGAGTATTCCAACCGGGTACTCGATACCACCACGGTGCTGCGCGCCGCGCAGACGATTTCCGGCGAGATCATGCTGGAGCGGGTGCTGTCCAAGCTGCTGCGCCTGGTGCTCGAACACGCCGGCGCGCAGAAGGCCTGCATGCTGCTCACCCACGATGACAAGCTGCACGTGGAAGCCATCGCCGCGGTGGATGGCGGTGCATCGCGACGTTGCAACCCACCAGAGCCGCTGGAGTCCAGCGATGATGTACCGATCGGCATTGTTCAGTACGTCGCCCGCACCAAAGAACCCATGGTGCTGGCAGACGCCACGCGTGACGAGGTGTTTTCTCAGGACCCTTACGTACAGCGCCTGAACCCGCTGTCTGTGCTCTGCCTGCCCATCCTGCACCGCGGCGCCGTTACCGGCGTGGTCTATGTGGAACACCGATGGCTGACAGGCGTGTTCACTTCGCAACGCGTAGAAGTGCTGTCTCTGCTGGCTTCGCAGGCAGCCATTTCCATTGAGAACGCACGCCTGTATGCCGATCTGCAGTCGGCCCGCGACGAGTACCGGGCCCTGTACATCAACGCCATCGAGGGCCTGTTCCGAGTCAACGGCGAAGGGCAGCTGCAAAGCGCGAACCCGACGCTCGCTCGCCTTCTCGGCTTCGATGAGGTCGACAGCCTCATGCGCGAGAATCGCGACCTGCTCGATCATGTTTTCCTTAAGCGCGAAGCAGCTCAGCGCTTCATCTCCGAGCTCGAGGACAACAAGTTCGTCAACGCCTTCGAGGCGGAGGCTGTCACCCGCGACGGCAAGGTGTTCTGGATGGCGATTACCGCCAGGCTGACGGAAGACCCGGAAAACGGTGATTACGTGGACGGCTCGCTGGTGGACATCTCAGAGCGTATCGCCAGAGACGAGGCAGACCGACAACTGCAGATCGCCGAGGCGGCCACCCAGGCAAAGAGCGAGTTCCTGGCCAACATGAGCCACGAAATCCGCACGCCTATGAATGCCATTGTCGGTTTCTCGAGGCTTGCGCTGGAAACCGACCTGGACCGCAAACAACACGAATACCTCACCAGCATCCGCAACGCCGGCGAAAACCTGGTGTCGTTGATCTCCGACATCCTCGACTTCTCCAAGATAGAGGCAGGCAAGCTCACCTTGGAGCAGCG
>JAUIED010000173.1 GCA_030428905.1 Gammaproteobacteria bacterium | reverse complement strand
GCCACTGGCGTCGAACACCCATCCGGCCAACAACGGGCCAAGCGCCGCAACACTCAACGTCAGCATCATCAGCCCCATGGCACGGCCGAAGCTCGCCAGATCGTAGCGGGCACCCACCACCACCCCCATCACCGGCAGCAGGCTGCCGCCGGCAAGCCCAACACACACCACCGCCGTAACCAGCAGCCACCAGTCAGGCGAGCCCTGCAGCAACACCATGGCAGTGATCATCGAGGCCACCGCAATCCAGTGCAGCGCACGGTGGTCGAGCCAGTCCGCCAACGCGCCGAAAAGCACCTTGCCGCCAATCATGCAAATGGAGCACAACGCGATCAGCCAGCCGCCCCGCTCCGCAAAACCGAGATCGGCAGCGAGCACGCCCAGGTTGAACTGGACCGCACCGAACGTGAGATTCAGGGGCAACAGCGCACCGGCAGCCACCCAGAACGTACGGCTGCGCAGAATGTCCATGGAACTCACGCGGGCTGCGCCAGGGGTCACCGACCGCTCACCCGGAGCACGGCGCGCCAGCACGAGCCACGTCAACGGCACGACCACCGCCAACCCACCCATGCACATCCACAGCGCCACCTCGCGCCACGCACCTTGAGCCAGCGCACCAGCAACCAGCAGCGGCACCACCACACCACCCACATTGGTGCCGACCGCGGAGATGCCTATGGCGAGGCCTCGACCGTTGACGAACCAGCGGGTAACGAGCGTTTGCGCCGCAAGCGTGCCCATCGTGCTCATCGCTAGGGGAAACACCAGCACATAGATGAGCCACAACTGCCAGAGCGCCGTGGCGTAGTGCACGGCGATCCAGCCAACGGCGAAACACACACACCCGCACAGCACCACCGTGCGCATGCGCAAGCGATCCATGAGCGCGCCGGCAAAGGGAGACACCAGACCCAGCGAGAGCTGCAGCAGCGCGATGGTGAGCATCACCTGGGTACGGCTGGCCTCGAATGTGGCAAGCCAGGGGGGCGCGAACAGCGCGAAGCTGTAGATGATGGTGCCGAGCGTTGCCGCCTGCAGCGCGATGGTGTAAGCCACCACCACCCATCTATACACCTCATCGCGCATCAGCACGGCCCCGAAGCAAAGCCGGCGAGTATAGTGGGCCGCTTGATAAATTAGGTAACCTGAGGATGACTGAGGTGTGCCAAGACAAGGCACCGCTCGCAGGGCTTACCGGGTGTAAGTTCAAGAGCTGTAACGCAGTACTGGCACACCTCAGCCATCCCCTTTGGGCGGTTCCCACAGCGCCGGTGGCGTTGTTGCGCCTCTTGGACATGGAACCACCATGCCCTGCGAGTCGCGCCTAGCCACCGACGCTGTGGGAAGCGCTCAGCTTACCGAATTTATCAAGCGGACCACTAACATTGCGCTTCGCGGCACCCACAAGGTATACAGGATCACCAGGGGAGGGAAAGCGCTTGAGCCAAGATAAGAGGGCCGATCGGCCGCTGACGACATGGATGCTCGCTTCGTACGGCGCGCCGTCGCAGCCGCTCGCCATGATCGCACTGCCGCTGGCGGTGTATCTGCCGGCGGTCTACGCCGACTCCGAGGGCTTCGGCCTGAGCCTCGGGTTCGTCGCCCTGGTGCTGGCTCTCTCACGGGTGTTCGACGGTGTCACGGACCCCGTGATCGGCTTTCTGTCCGACCGCATCCGCACCCGCTGGGGCCGCCGCAAGCCGTTCATCCTCATCGGCACGCCGTTCTTCGTGGCGGGAGTGTGGCTACTGTGGGTACCGCCCATCGAGTTCAGCGACGTGGAGATATTCGGCGTCACTATGAGCAACGGCTACCCGTATCTACTGGCGGTACTGGTGCTGATGTACGTGGGTGCAACCATCAAGGACGTGCCCTACAGCGCCATGGGCGCCGAGCTTGCGCGGGACTACAACCAGCGCACCCTGGTGATGAGCTGGAAAGAGGCGTTCACGGTATCCGGCTCTCTGATCGGCGCGTTGACACCCGCCGTGATCGTCTTCTGGGGCTACACCAAGCCGGCGGACAACGTTTATTTTCTGTCCATCATCTGCGCGGTGCTGATGCCGCTGTATGTGCTCAACCTGCTGTGGAGCGTGCCGGAGCCGCCCATCGTCGAGTCGAACCGCAACCGTCTGAGCCTGAAGGAAAGTTTCAAGACCGTGTGGGCCAACGAGCCATACCGGCGGTTGGTGATCATATTTCTCTTTTCGACTATCGGCTCGGCCATGACCAACAGCCTGAGCTTCTTTTTCGTCAAGCACGTGCTACTCGCCGGTAACCTCTACGGTTTCTACCTGGCGCCCTATTTCATCTCGCAGATCATCGCCATCCCGCTGTGGTTCAAGCTGTCACGCCGCATCGGCAAGCATCGCGCCACCATGGCGGCGATCTTCTGGTACGCCTTCTGGTCGTGTTTCATCCCGGTGCTGGCCATCGCGCCGCTTGCCTGGTTCGACGCCTTTCAGATCGGCACCCTGCTCGCATTCCTGCCTGCCGAACAGCACGCAGCAACGGTGGCTTACTTTGAAGGCGTGCCTACGGGCAAGTTCCTGTTTTTCATTGGCGTGATGATGCTGAAAGGATCATCCATCGGCGCCCTGTCCGCCCTGCCCTACGCCATGGCGGCGGATGTCATCGACCTCGACTCCGCGCAGACGGGCAAGAGTCAGAGCGGTGCCTACTTCAGCATCTGGACCATGGCCCGCAAGCTCGCCTACGCCCTAGGCCTGGTGGTCGCCGGCGGTGCGGCGGTGTGGGTGGGGTTCGATTCGCTGCGCGACCCGGTTGCAGACCCGAACCCGCTGAGCGCACTCATCTGGCTCGGCTGCCTGTATTCCATCGTGCCGGCACTGTTCAAGTTCGTAGCGATTCCCCTGCTGTGGAACTACGACCTCACCGAAGACCGAGTGAAAGCGCTGCAGGCGGAGATCAACGCCAAGTACGCCACGCAGAACGCTACATAACATGAGTATCGACATGGTGCACCACGCCAGGGACTGACGCGCCCGATCAGTCGTCCAGTTCCCACGTATACCCCACGACGGCGCCGACATCGTCGGGATCGAGGGAACGATAGAGCGCGTTCGCCGGGTCGTTATCCACTTCCGTGCCGAGCCACACCTCGGTGCAGCCATGTGATCGTGCAAGCTCGATGAGCGTGTGCATGATGGCTTTACCTGCTCCCCGGCGGCGCTGATCGGCACAGACGTCCACCTCATCCACGTAGAGCCAGCGTTCTTCGTCGTAGGGTTTGATCTCGAAGCGCCCCGAGGCCATGCCCAGCAGAACCCGTTCGCCGGCAGTCGACTGTTCCCAACACGCAACAAACACGGTGTCCTGGCGTTGCAGGTACGTTGCAAGCGATCCTGCGTCGTACGGCGTGACATCGTTCGATTCATCCCAACGCGCACCGTTGATCGCGTCCACCAGCGGCTGCAAGTCATCGCCTGCTTCTACTGTCTCGACACTAATCATGAATTGCCCTCAGGCAGCCACATGCGATTGATCTGCTCCCCCAGCCACGCAGGAAACGCCGCCGCTTCATCGGCGCTCAGCCCCATCACCTGCGCCCAGGTCTCCCCGCCCAATCCGTAGCCCATCGCGGCGGTTGCGGTCAGGAACACTATTCTTCTTGCAGCCAGCAGGCGATCCTCGTGGCCGGCCGGCAGACGCTGCGCCACTACCGGCACGAGCTGGCTGAACAGGCTTTCGATCTGCGCGGAACCATGCACGTCCGCCGCGAACTCATCGCCGCTCAAACTCAGCCAGGCGATGAGCTTCACGTGGCCACCTTCTGACAAGGTTGCAAACAAACTTTGCAGAATGGCCGGCGGATCGGGCACGGGGCTTTCCTCAATCCGTCGGATGACATCCCGCAACAACGCATCAGTCATATGGTCCACCAGCGCCCGGCGCATGCCACCCGTGCTGCCGAAATGGTGAATCACCGTGGCATGACTCATGCCGCAGTCTTTGGCCACGTCTGCCACGTTCAAGCCGCCGATGCCGATTTCCCGCAAACGCCGCTGCGCCACCTGCATGATCTCCAGACGCGCCTCCTCGGGCTGCCGCCGTTTGCGTACTGCTTTGCTCACTGGATCACACCACCTCGATTTTTTTATTGACATAAATGTAGATAGCGCTAAGATGCCGCTATCTACAATTATGTTGATAACGCCAATGACCACCAAGCAGCCATCCAACGACTCCTACGCTCTACGCCCCCGCGAGGCCTGGAGCGCCCTGAAAGTCCTTCTGGCCAACCCGGAAGATACCTCGCAAGTGTTCGCCATCGTGCGCGCGCTCACCGGCAAATCCATGCTCCGTGGCTACCAGCGTTTTGCTCGCACCGACACGGGGCAGGCCATTCTGCAGGAAAATCGCAGCCTGCTCGACCACCTGAGCGACCGGAAGGCGCTGCGCGACATGCCTCGCGACAGTCTCGGGCGCGCCTATCTGCACTATGTGGAGAGCGAGCAGATCACCGCCGACGGCCTGGTGGACGCCAGTGCTTCCGATGCGGTGATCGATGATCCGCAGATGGCGTTGTACGCTAACCGGGTGCGGGACATGCACGACCTGTGGCACACGGCTTCCGGCTACGGACGTGACGTATCCGGCGAGGTCTGCCTGCTCGCCTTTTCCGTTGCGCAGCTGAAAAATCCGGGGCTCGCAGTGATCGCGCTCGCAGGCATGCTGAAGATTGCGCGGGAAAACGACCGGCGCATCGTGCCCGCTGCCTGGGCGGCTTTCCGTGCAGGCTGCACAGCCGCATGGCTGCCCGCGCAGGACTGGGAAGCACTGCTGGCGATGCCGCTCGACGAGGTGCGCACGCGTCTGCAGATTCCGGCACCGCGCATCTATCCAGACATCGTTGAAGGGCTCGCTGCGGCATAGACGAAACCCGCATCGCGGTTCACTATGCGGGCATGAACGACGACCAACCGCTGGCTTTCGCCACCCGCGCCGTGCACGCAGGGGCGCGCCCCGATCCGACCACGGGCGCACGCGCGCAGCCGATCTACCAGACCACGAGCTACGTGTTCGAGGACAGTGAATCGGCTGCCGCGTATTTCAACCTGCAGGAGTACGGCAACACGTACTCTCGCATCATGAACCCGACCGTAGCCGCCCTCGAGGAGCGACTGGCAAACCTCGACGGTGGCGTCGGCGCCGTCTGCTTCGCCTCGGGTCTGGCGGCACAGGCCGCGACATTCGTTACCCTGCTGGAGCCCGGCGATCACGTGATTGCCTCGAGCGCCCTGTACGGCGGCACGGTAACGCAGCTCAAGCACCTCTTTCGCAAACTGTCGGTGCAGCTCACGTTTGTGGACCCGGACGACCTCAGCGCCTGGCAAGCGGCGGTGCGGCCGACCACGCGGGCATTTTTTGCGGAGACCATCGGCAATCCCGGCGGCAATGTTCTCGACATCACCGCGGTTGCCGACATCGCCCATGCGGCCGGCTGCCCACTGATCATCGACAACACTTTTGCCACGGCCTACCTCTGCCAGCCACTCAGCCACGGCGCCGACATCGTCGTGTATTCGGCCACCAAGTTCATCGGCGGGCACGGCACCAGCATTGCCGGTGCGGTGATCGACAGGGGTGACTTCCCGTGGTCCAACGGCCACTTTCCCGGCATGGCTGAACCATCACCCGCGTACCACGGGCTGCCGTTTCACGAGACCTTCGGCACCTACGGGTTTCTCATGAAGCTGCGCGCGGAGACGCTCCGTGATCTCGGCGCCGCACTGTCACCGTTCAATGCCTTTCTCATCGCCCAGGGCCTCGAGACGTTACCGCTGCGCATGGCGAAGCATGTAGAAAACGCGGTTGCCATCGCCAAATTTCTGCAGGCACACCCGAAAGTACTGCGCGTGAGCTACCCGGGCCTGCCCGAATCAAGCTACCAGTCGCTGGTACAACGCTACCTGCCGCGCGGCGCCGGTGCGGTGTTCTGTTTCGACCTGGCAGGCGGACGCGACGCGGGTGTCGCCTTCATCGAAACCCTGAATCTCTTCTCACACCTGGCCAATGTGGGCGATGCCAAGAGCCTGGTCATCCACCCCGCCACCACCACCCACAGGCAGCTCAACGACAGCGAGCTAAAGGCAGCCGGGATAGGCCCGGGAACCGTGCGACTGTCCATCGGCATCGAAGACGCGGGCGATCTCATACGCGACCTGGAACGTGGCCTGGAGGCAGTGCAATGACCGAGCATCAGGATGTCGACACCATCAAGGCTGCGCTTGCCTGCAAGCGCATCGCCGTGGTCGGCTTCTCCCCAAACCCGCTGCGCGCCAGCCACTACGTGGGTTACTACCTCTTACGGCACGGTTACGACGTGGTGCCCGTGAACCCGCGGGAGGAATCCATACTGGGGTTGAAATGCTATCCCACGGTTGCCGACGTTCCGCAACCCGTGGACGTCGTGGATGTGTTTCGCGATCCGAGCGCCGTGCCTGCCATCGCCGAAGAATCCGTGGCGTGCGGGGCGAAGTTTCTCTGGCTGCAATACAACGTCATCAGCCCTGAGGGTGTTGCCATCGCCGAAGCGGGTGGCGTGCGCTGCATTGTCGACCGATGCATCAAAGTCGAGCACGCACGCTACCTTGGGCGCATGCACGTGCTTGGCTTCAACACGGAAGTGGTGAGCGCCAGGCGCCCGAAGTAGCGCGCCGCACGGCCGAGCCCTCCTGACCCGGCCGCTAGCTGGCGGCCCAATCCACAGCAAGCTGCTGCGAGCAGTGTTCTAGGGTGTGGCTGAGCGCCTGAGCGCAGCCTCAGCCACCGCAGCCATTCGTCGATAGCCTTCGGAATTCGGGTGCAAACCGTCTGCCGTGAGATCTGCGCGCATGGCGCCGGGATTCTCTGGGTCACGCAGATGACGGTCGAAATCCGCCACCGCATCATATGCGCCGCCGTGACGTATCCAGTCATTGAGCGCCTGCCTGGCCGCGTCCGTTTCCGGCGTGTTGTAGCCGGGTAGGAAGCTGCCGCCCGAGGGAGGCAACGTACCACCGATAACGATGACACCCTGCGCTCGCGCCTGCCGCACGATCTGCAGGTGAGCTGCGATCAACGCCTCCACCGATGCGCCTTGTGGGGCCCCGAGCAGAACCGGCAGACCAAGATCGTTGATGCCACCGAGAACGATCAGATGGGTTAGCCCGGAGATCGACAGGACATCAGCGTTCAGACGCGCCAACATGTTCTCGCCAATGAACGTGCTCTGCAGTTGATTGCCGCTCTTACCGAGATTCACCACTGCCCCGCGCTCGTAGCGGCCGAAATCTCGCGCAACGATCAATCGGCGTGCGAGAAAGTCGGTGTAACGTTCGTTCTGATCTACCGGTTCCATGGCGGCCAGTTGATCACCGTCGGTAATCGAGTCACCGAAACCGGCAACCACCGCAGACAGCCAACCGGACTGCGATTCTACGGCTGCAAGATAAAACCAGGCAGTGGTGGTTTCTGCAGATGCCAGATCCGCCTCCTGCACCTGATCGCCGGGCGCGATGTAGGAGGTTTGCAACGCTCTAACGTGATAGCTCGCCGGTGACGTCTGCGCCGACAGATCCTGGGGCAGGTGCATACTGATAGCCAGATCCGTACGCGCTCGCGTGATCAATCGCACCGCATCGCTCAACACCCGCGCACCGGCAGGAATGGTCACCGCGGCACTGCCACCAAAGGTCAGCTGTCGCACAGTACCAGCGCGCACAGCAGAACCTGCATCGCGATGCGCAATACTTGCGGACTGTACTACCAGCGGCTCCGTACCGTGCTCATTGCTCAGCCACACCCGCAACCGATGCCCGCCGATGCTGACCCGCACGATCTGGCGCAGGGTGACGTCATTGAACTGTGGCGTGGGCGCGTCGAATGGCGATTGCGTGCTGACTGCCGTCGCCCAGGTAGCAATCCAATCGCGGTCAGTCCGATGCTCTGCAAAGGCGGCCGGCACCGTAAAGTAAATAGCGAAGGCGAACAGCCCCCGCACGATTATCGAGAATGTCTTATTCATATTGGTCCTCCTCCCGAGCCGGATGCTAGCAAGCGGGAGGACTCATTGCACGAGGCTTTCCAGGTGGCCGCTAGACACCCACTTTGACAAGAAGGTCGACGCGGTTCGGCACCTCGAACACATAGCCCTCGTCTCCGCGGTGCTGCTCGAACCGCGTCCGCACCTGCGCAAGCAGATCGTCATCCAGACGATGCTCCGTGTGGGTCGCGTTGATGATGCCTGCTTCGAACTGGTCGAAGCTCTTCAGCCGAACGCGGTTCCTGAAAAACCGCTCCTCGCGCAGCGCAAGCACCTGGCCGTCCACGGCGCGTGCAACCGCATCGAAGGCGGCCTTGCGCACCGCTTCCTCATCGTGGAACAGGCGGATCACCTCGTTGAACTCGCCGGCGAACACCGGCTCGGAGATGTAAGCCACACCGCCGGGTTTCAGCACGCGGCGAATCTCCGCCAGCGCCTGATCCATGTCGGCCATCGGTACGTGGTGCAGCGATTTGAACATCAGCACGATGTCGAAGCTCCCATCCGCCTCGTCGATCTGCTCGGCGCCGTAGGATTTGAACGTCACATTTGGCAGGTCGGTAACGTGCAGATTTTTCTCGTGCTGGATGCTGTCCACCTCCGAGGCAACGATTCGAGCGACACCGGTCCGCTCGGCGATCTGCCGCGTCTTGTCCGCAGCACCGCAGCCGAGCTCCAGAACCTCGGCGCCATCGAACACCAGCATATCCAGCAGCACATCGAACTCATCCGTCAGAGGTTGCACATCCGGCCCAATCAACTGCATCTCTCAGCTCCAGCTTTCGGTCTTGAAAGTTACGCTGCCGTCGCCGGCAACGTTCCACACGACTATGGTATTCAAATGGTATGGGGCGCCGACACCCCGCTCGGCACGCAAAACCTGGTGGCTTGGCTGCACGTGCCCCGTCTCGTCGATACAGCGGCTGCTGATCTGCACCGCCTTGCCCTGCCAACGCCAGCCCAGGCGAAAGCGGGTGTGCGCCTTCGGCAGCACCGGGCCTTGCAGGGAAGCCTCTGTCCAGGTTTTCTGCCCGTCGGTGCTCACCTCCACGCGCGCCACTTTGCCGCGGCCGCTCCAGGCGAGCCCGCGTATCTCGTGCCAGCCCGGCTGCAGCTTCTCAGGGTACGCCGGCGTGGTGATGATGGAGTTCGGCCCCAACACCAGACTGAACTGGCGG
>JAUIED010000009.1 GCA_030428905.1 Gammaproteobacteria bacterium | reverse complement strand
AGTAACCAGCTGGAAAGGCCGCGTGGAGATTTCCTGCCCGGAGCCAGCCACGCCGATAATGATGCTCTCGCCCCAGCCCTTGTGGCAGCACTCCAAAGCCTGGCGCATCACTTCCACATTGCCGATGCACTCGAAGGAGTAGTCCACACCGCCACCGGTGAGTTCGACGATCGCCCCCACCACATCGCCTGCCTCTTTCGGATTGATGAAGTCCGTCATGCCGAACTTCTCCGCCAGCGCCTGCTTGTCCGGGTTGAGGTCCACGCCGATGATGCGGTCGGCACCAGCGATGCGCGCGCCCTGGATGACGTTCAGACCGATGCCGCCGAGGCCGAAGACCGCGACGTTCGCACCCGGCTCCACTTTCGCGGTATTCATGACCGCGCCGAGGCCGGTGGTGACGCCGCAGCCGATGTAGCACACCTTGTCGAACGGTGCGTCTTCGCGGATTTTCGCAAGCGCGATCTCCGGCACTACCGTGTAGTTGGCAAACGTTGATGTGCCCATGTAATGGAACACCCGCTCGCCGTTCAGCGAGAAGCGGCTGGTGCCGTCGGGCATCAGGCCCTGGCCCTGGGTTTCGCGGATGGCGCCGCACAGGTTGGTCTTGCCTGAGGTGCAGAACTTGCACTGGCGGCATTCCGGTGTGTACAGCGGGATCACGTGGTCGCCCGGCTTCAGGGACGTCACACCCTCGCCCACCTCGACCACCACGCCTGCGCCTTCATGGCCCATGATCGCCGGGAACAGGCCCTCCGGGTCTGCACCTGACAGCGTGAACGCGTCGGTGTGGCAGATACCCGTGGCTTTCACCTCGATCAGGCACTCGCCGGCGCGCGGCCCTTCGAGCTGCACGGTTTCGATACTCAGCGGCTGGCCGGCGGCCAGCGCAACGGCTGCGCGTACATCCATCCCTCGCTCCTCCTTCGCTCCCTTTGAGGTTGTGGCAGCGAGGCTATACCGTCACACGGCAATTGCAAACAACGAGGTCCTTATGCGCGCTCCCATATTTGTGTTTCTCGTCCTGGTCAGCATACCGTTGCGGGCAGATCCCATTCGTGTGCTGTCCAGCCCCGCGCACGATGCCGCCAACCTGCCCTTCTCCGAGGCGGTGGTAGCCGGCGGTCTGATCTTCGTGTCCGGGCAGATCGCCGCCAAGCCGGGCACGCTTGCCCTGGTACCCGGTGGTATCGAGGCGGAAACCCGCCAGGTGATGGAGAACATCAAATCCGTTCTCGAACGGCACGGCTCGAGCATGAACGACGTAGCCAAGTGCACCGTGTTCATTCGCGACATGGCCCAGTGGCCGGCGATGAACGCCGTATATGTCACGTATTTTCCACACCACAAGCCGGCGCGCAGCGCCGTGGGTGCAAACGGCATCGCGCTCGGCGGCGCTGTGGAGATCGAGTGCATCGCCGCCGCAAGGTGATTATTGCGGCCGGATACTCAACGGCCGTGCGCCAACCCGGCTAAACTAGCGCTACCTCACACGACTTCGGTCAAGGACAGCCCCGTTGCGTTTTGAACTCCGCGTCAAGAACTGGCGAAGCTATCTGCCGATTCTCGACGTGGCGCGGGGCTATCGGCTGGGTGATCTCGGCCATGATCTTGTCGCCGGGCTCATTGTCGGTATCGTTACCGTTCCGCAGGCCATGGCGTACGCATATCTCGCGGGCCTGCCGCCGCAGGCCGGTCTCTACGCCTGCCTGCTGCCCATGCTCATCTATACGCTGCTGGGCTCATCACGCCACCTGGTGGTGGGGCCAGTTGCGGTGGCGGCGATCATGGTGGCCGCCGCCATCGGCGAGCACGCACCTCGGCACAGCGACGCCTATATGGGGGTGGCGATCATTCTCAGTCTGCAGGTGGGCATCATTCTGTGGCTCCTGCGGCTGTGGCAGATGGGCGGGTTGGTGAACCTGCTGAGCCACCCGGTCATCACCGGCTTCATCAACGCCGCGGCTGTACTGATTATCTTCAGCCAGTTGCCATCATTCATGGGTCTGCAGCCGGAGTCTTTTGACAGTCCCGTGGATCAGGCCCTGTGGCTGGTGGAACACGCCGCCGAAACCGGCTGGATGGCCCTCGTGATCGGCCTCGTCAGCCTGGGGTTTCTTCTGTTTTTCCCCAGGCTGCTCACCGCCGCCCTGCAGCGCACACGGTTGCAGATCAACCAGAGCAACGCGTTCGCAAGGCTCGGGCCGATGCTGCTGGTGCTGATCAGCATCCTGTTCGTGTGGCTGGCGGAGCCGGCCGGATTGCGTACCGTGGGGTTCGTGCCGGAAGGAATGCCCATCTGGACCGTGCCACCGTTCGACCTGCAGCTGTGGATCGACCTCATTCCCTCCGCCGCCATGATCAGCGTGGTGGCGTACGTGGAAAGCTACTCCATCGGCACCACGCTGGCCGCCAGGGAGCTCACCCGTCTGAACAGCCACCAGGAGCTCATCGCCCTGGGTGCTGCCAACATCGGTGCTGCTTTTACCGGCGCCTATCCGGTTGCCGGCAGCTTCTCGCGCTCCAGCGTCAACTACGACTCCGGCGCACGCTCGCCCATCAGCTCGGTGTTCTGCGCGCTGGTGATCATCGGCACGCTGCTGTTCCTTACGCCCATATTCGAGTACTTGCCCACAGCCGTGCTGGCGGCCATCGTCGTCGTGTCGGTATTCAGCCTCATGGACTTCCGCAGCACGGCCAGCCACTGGCGCATTCACCGGGAAGACGCCATTGCCGGCACGCTCACCATGGCCACGGTGCTGGTGTTCGGCGTGGAAACAGGCCTGCTCACCGGGGTCGCCCTGTCGCTGGCGTTCTTCGTGCGCTCCTCGAGCCGGCCGAACGTCACACCCATTGGCCGCCTGGGCGACACCGAACATTTCCGCTCCATTCGCCGCCACGACGTGCGCACCGTGCGGCACGTGCTCGCCCTGCGTATCGACGAGAACATCTACTTCGCCAACGCCAACCAGGTGGAGAACAAGATCGTCAAATCCGTGCAGCGACGCGAAGGCACGGAGCATCTTCTGCTCGTGTGCTCGGCTGTCAACATGATCGATGTGACCGGTATCGAGATGCTGATCCGCCTCAACCGTCGGCTGCAGCGCTCCGGCGTCACCCTGAGCCTCGCCGAGGTCAAGGACTCGGTGGCAACACCGCTCAAATCCGCTGATGTCGGCGACACGCTGACCGGCCGCATCTACTTCACCACCGATCAGGCCATGCGATCGCTGGAAGCCGAGGGCGAGAAGCTCGCGCTGGTGGAGGAGGATCTCGACACGGCTGCCTGACGCCGCCTATTCGGGTACATTGAAGCCGAGCCAATATTTCTGGGGGAGAACATGAAGCTCGGACTCATGCTCGGCTATTCCGGCGCTGAACTGCGCATTCCGCTCGAAGACGTGCAGCTTGCGGAGCGTCTCGGCTACGACTCCGTGTGGACGGCGGAGGCCTACGGGTCCGACGCTATCACGCCGCTGGCGTACATCGCCGCCCACACCGAACGCATCCGGCTGGGCACCGCGGTGCTACAGCTCGCCGGCCGGACGCCGGCCAACGCCGCCATGGCCATGGCCACGCTCGACGCCATCGCCGGCGGCAACCGCGCCATCTGCGGGCTCGGTGTGTCCGGGCCGCAGATCGTCGAAGGCTGGTACGGGCAGCCCTGGGGCAAGCCCTACTACCGCATCAAAGACTACGTGACGATCATGAAGAAGATCTGGGCACGGGAAGAGCCGGTAACCCACGAAGGGCGGGAGATCAGCCTCCCGTACACCGGCCCTGGCGCTATGGGGGTGGGCAAGCCGCTGAAATCCATCCTGCACATGAACCCCGACATCCCGGTGTTTCTCGGCACTGGTATGGAGGGGACCGTGAAGCTCACCGCGGAGATCGCCGACGGTTGGTTGCCTTTGGGATTCGTGCCGGGAACGGCGTCCCTGTACGAGCCGTGGATTCAGGCCGGGCTCGACAAGGCCGGCAAGACCAGCGACCAATTCGAAACCCAGGCAATGACGCAGGTGCAGGTCACCGACGATGTGCGTGCTGCACTCGACCGGCTGAAGCCCGGCATCGCACTGTACGTGGGCGGCATGGGCCACAAGAACATCAACTTCCACAAGGAGATGATGGTGCGGCGCGGCTACGGCGACGCGGCGGAGCGGATTCAGGAGCTCTATCTTGCCAAGCGCAAGGCGGAGGCAATCGCTGCGGTGCCGGACGAGTTCGTGGATGAAGGCGCGCTGCTCGGGCCTGCGGATCGCATCCGCCAGCGCTTCAAGGCCTGGGAAGACAGCGGCGCCACGGGGCTGACGATTTCCGGCGACAGCACCGCCATCCGCCTGATGGCCGAGTGCGCGCGCCTGAACTTCGCGAAGGAGTAGGCACGATGTATCCCGGAACCTGGAGCCAGCGTTTTCCTGACAAGCCAGCCGTCGTCCATGCGCTGACCGGCGAGACGGTGACCTACCGCGATCTCGATGACCGCTCCAATCGCCTCGCCCAGCTCATGTGGTCTCGCGGCATTCGCCCTGGCGATCACGTAGCCATCTTCATGGAGAACAACCTGCGCTACTTCGAAGTGATGTGGGCGGCGTTGCGGTCAGGGTTGTACATCACCACGGTCAACCGCTACCTCACCGACGAAGAGGCGGGCTATATCGTCGACGACTGCGAGGCGAAGCTGGTAGTGTCTTCCGCCAAGCTAGCCGAGATCGCCAGCCAGTTGCCCCGCTTCGCGCCCAATTGCGCGCACTGGCTTGCCGTGGATGGCGCCGTTGCAGGCTACGAGCAGTACGAAAACGTTGTGGCTGAACACCCTGCGCAACGGCTGGCGGACGAACCCGCCGGGCAGACCATGCTCTACAGCTCAGGCACCACCGGACGGCCGAAGGGCATCATCCGGCCCCAACACCAACACCAGATCTCAGATGAAGCAGGGCCCGTGGGCGCCCTGCAGAAAGCGCTGTGGGGGTTCGATGAGCACACGGTGTACCTGTCACCGGCGCCGTTGTACCACTCCGCGCCCATCGGCTTCTGCACCGCGGCTCAGGCGCTTGGAGGCACAGTGGTAATGATGCCGCGGTTCGATGAGGTGGGCGCACTGGCGGCCATCGAACGCTTCAGCGTCACCCACAGCCAGTGGGTGCCTACCATGTTCACGCGCATGTTGAAGTTGCCGCGGGAAGAACTCGAGGGGTTCGATCTGTCGTCACACCGCGTAGCCATCCACGCCGCGGCACCCTGCCCCGCCGGCATCAAGCGGCAGATGATCGACTGGTGGGGACCCATCATTTGCGAGTACTACGGCGGCACCGAGCTGAACGGCTTGACCCACAACACTTCCGAGGAATGGCTCAGCCACCCCGGCACGGTGGGGCGCGCCGTGCTCGGCACCATTCATGTGTGCGACGAAGATGGCAACAAGCTGCCCAACGGAACCCCCGGCATCGTCTACTTCGAGCTGCCGCAGATGCCGTTCAGCTACTTCAAGTCGCCGGAGAAGACCTCGAGCGCACAGCACCCCCACCACGCCAACTGGTCGGCGCTGGGGGACGTGGGTTATGTAGACGACGAGGGGTATCTGTACCTCACAGACCGCGCCACGTTCATGATCATCTCCGGCGGGGTGAACATTTACCCTCAGGAAATCGAGGACGCCATGATCCTGCATCCGAAGATTGCCGACGTGGCGGTAGTCGGCGTGCCGGATGAGGAGATGGGCGAAGCGGTGAAGGCGGTGGTGCAGGTGGCGGACGGCATCGAGGCAAACGATGCGCTGGCCGAAGAACTGCTGGCCTACACACGCGACCACGTGGCGCACTACAAAGCGCCGAAGAGCCTGGATTTCATGGATGAGCTGCCGCGGTTACCCACCGGCAAGCTCTACAAGCGGCTGATCAAGGATCGGTATTGGGGGAAGACGGACTCGCGGATCGTCTGAACCACGAGCCCGACAGGTTACAGGTAGAGTGCTTAGTGGGTTACCAATCTCGGCAGAGACTTGGCCTGCTCCACCCAGCCCTCCACGAGCTTGGCTGAGGGCACCTGACGCACCAGCTTCTTCTCGGCGTTTACCTCTTCCATCTTTGCAGCCAGGTTGGCGGCGTTGCGCTGCGCAAGCTCCGGCACGCTGTCCACACCGGCAGCCTCGAGGATCTCGGCGTACTCACCGCCCACGCCCTTGATACGGCACAGGTCAGCGTGGTTCACGAAGCGCAGGATGCGGCTGGCGTCGATGCCGGACTTCTCAACGATGTCGGCACGGCCGGCCTTGGTTGCGCCCTTCTCGAGCAGCTCCTCGCAGGTGTCGATGCCTGCGCCTTTGAGCTTCTCCTCATAGGCCGGGCCGATGCCTTCGATGGTGGTGAGTTTGGCCATGTCATCTCCTTAATTTCTGACCGAATCATTACGGAATTCGCGCCGCAGTATGCCATCTGACGCTTTCGATTTGCGGTAAAACGCCGGTAAAACGCCGTTACGACTCGCGACCCAACATGCCGCCCAACTCGCCCACTTTCAGCTCGCCCTCACGGGTCTGGCCGCCGATCTCGAGAAAGCGGCGCATGTTGGTCTGTGCGCCCTCGGTGCGCAGCAGGCGCTGGAAGAGATAAGCCTCGTCGCGCAGGCCGTCTTCCAGGGTCTGTTCTGCCCCGTCGACGCTTTCTTTGGCCAGGCGCACGGCTTCCACGGGGAACGAAGCGATGCGACGCGCGAGGGCACCCACACGGGCGTCGATCTCATCTGCTGCGTATATGCGGTTCAGGTAGCCCCAGCGCTCCGCCGTCTCCGCATCCAGGTCATCACCGCCCAGCACGATCTCCATGGCCCGACCGCGGCCCACCAACCGCGGCAGGCGCTGCGTGCCGGTACCGCCCGGGAGGATGCCGAGCGGCACCTCCATCTGATTGATGATCGTTTTGCCGCGCACGCCGAACCGCATATCGCAACTCGATGCCAGCTCACTGCCGCCGCCGCCAACGCGCCCCTCGATCTGCACTATGGTGACCTTGTCCATAGTGCGAAACCGCTCGCACATCTGGTGGTACACGGTCAGCTCGTTGTTGCGCTGTGCTTCGGTGTCGATGGGAAAGCTGATGATGGCCTCCACGTCGAAGTGCGCGAGGAAAAAGTCTGGATCCGCGCTCTTGAGCAGCACCACTGTGAGGCTCGGATCTGCCTGGAGCTCCACCGACAGCCTGGCGAGCTCGGCGAACAGTGCCGGTGTGATGATGTTGATCGGCGGGTTGTCGATGGTTACTGTGGCGAGCCGCCCTTCGATATTCACCCGCAGGAGTTCGTAGTCATAAGCCATTTGCTGTCTCCCGTTTCCTGTTTCCCATTCCCTGAGCGCTGATTCTTGCAACCCGGCGGCAACATATCCAGCAGCAGGCGCGCCTACACGCTGTTCGTTCTCGTACTGGTGTTCACCTCCAGCCATATCGACCGGCAGATCGTGGCGATCCTCGCGCAGCCCATCAAAGACGCTTTCCAGATCTCCGATACCCAGCTTGGCCTGCTCACAGGGGTGATGTTCGCGCTCTTCTACGCCACGCTGGGCATCCCCATGGCCATGTGGGCGGATCGCGGCAACCGCCGCAACCTCATCGCGCTGAGCGTGGGCATGTGGAGTCTGATGACAGCGCTGTGCGGCGCGGCCCAGGCCTTCTGGCAACTGTTGCTGGCGCGCATTGGAGTGGGGGTGGGTGAGGCCGGCTCCAATCCGCCCTCGCACTCCATCATTGCCGACCTCTACCCGCCCATGGAGCGCGGCACCGCCATGGCGATCTTCGGCACGGGCGTGAACATCGGCATCATGCTCGGCTACCTCATCGGCGGCTGGGTCAACGAGTGGCTGGACTGGCGCTGGGCGTTCGTGGCCGCCGGTCTGCCAGGCATCGTCATCGCCTTGATCGTGCGATACACGCTCGTGGAGCCGCCTCGGGGCTATTCGGAGCCAGACAAGCAGGTTGCGCCACCACCGCCATTTGCGGAGGTGGCGCGCACGCTGTGGCAGTCCGTGACGCTGAGACACACGATCATCGCCGGCACGCTGTCGGCATTTGCGGGCTACGCAACGGTTGCCTGGATTCCGGCCTATTTCATGCGCATCCACGAGATGTCCAGCGGCGATGCTGGCACCGTACTCGCCCTGCTCATCGGTCTGCTGGGTGGCATCGGTACGTTTCTCGGCGGCTGGCTGGCAGATCGCCTGGCCAGCCGCAGCGAAGGCTGGCGGGCCTGGGTGGTGGCGCTGGCCGCTGCCGTCTACGCGCCGTTTGCGCTGATCGCCTACGCCGCCGACAGCCAGTTGCTGGCCGTGCTCGCCTTTGCCGTGCCCGCATTCACCGGCGGGGTGTATATCGGCTGCGGGTTCGCCATCGTGCAGAACCAGACGCCGGTGGCCATGCGCTCCGTGGCGGCGGCCATCAACCTGTTCATCGTCAACATCATCGGCCTCGGCCTCGGGCCGTTGACTGTCGGCGCCATCAGCGATCTGCTGCGCGGCAGCATGGGCGACGCCAGCCTGCGCGTTGGCATGGCCGCCATGGCAGCGGTAATGCTCTGGAGTGGTGCGCACTACTTCTACGTGGGAAAGCGCCTGCACATGGCGGCGCGATCGTAATACAGTACGGCAAACGCGCATGGAGCTCGTAATGCGGGCACTTATCAGAATCGCGACGACGGCATTCCTGCTGGCTGGATCAGCCGCACCGACTGCGCACGAGGCCACCGACTGCACCGGTATCGCCGAGGATGCGGCTCGGCTTGCCTGCTACGACGCGTTGTACAACGTCGTCGCTTCCGACGACGGCGACCCATTGGCGGCTTTCGGCCGCGAGCAGATCGACCCAAAGCCTAGCCACAACCGAGCCTCCAACCTCGAAGCCATGACGGCCACCGTGAGCAGCATCAACAAGCCCAAGGGCCGCGCGGCGGTGATCACGCTGGACAACGAACAGGTGTGGTCGCAGGTATCATTCCGTTACGTGCGACTGCAAGAAGGCGACTCAGTGACTATCAAGCCTTCGCGTTTCGGCGGCTACATTCTCACCAACGAACGCGGCGTGACCATGCGGGTACGCCGCAGCCGCTGACAATCCGGGAGACCACATTGGAAGATATTCTCGATCAGATCTGCCGCACCATCGATGAGGCAGCTGATGCGCTGCTGGCGGTGTCGCACGACATTCACGCCAACCCGGAGCTCGCCTTCAAGGAGGAGCATGCCTGCCGCGTGCTCACAGGCGCGCTGGCAGAACGGGGTATCCGCGTCGAATCCGACGTGTACACGCTACCTACTGCGTTTGACGCAGAGCTGGAAACCCGCGGTGATGGGCCGACAGTTGCGGTTCTGGCGGAGTACGACGCGCTGCCCGGGATAGGCCACGCGTGCGGCCACAACCTCATCGCCACCGCCGCCCTCGGCGCCACCATCGGTCTGCACGCGGTGCAGGCTCGGCTGCCGGGCCGTGTGCGCATGATCGGCACGCCGGCTGAGGAGCGCGGCGGCGGTAAAGAGGTGATGGCACGGGCCGGCGCTTTCGAAGGCGTAGACGCTGCCATGATGATTCACCCCGCAGGTTTCAACATGGCCACCATGCCGAGCATCTGTGTGGCGGAGGTCAGCGTGATCTATCACGGCCGTTCCGCCCACGCCTCTGCCATGCCTCACAAGGGGGTCAACGCACTGGACGGGGTGCTGCTGGCCTATCAGGCGATTTCCAATCTGCGCCAGCACATCCGTCCCACGGAACGCATTCACGGCATCATCACCGACGGCGGCCAGGCGCCGAACATCGTGCCGGAGCGGGCGGCAGCGGACTTCTACGTGCGCGCCGCCAACGAACGCGCGCTGGAAGCCTTAAAGCCGCGTGTGCAGGCCTGTTTCGAGGCTGGCGCGAAAGGCTCCGGCTGCGAGGTGGAAGTCAACTGGGCAGGTGTGGACTACCTCGACATCAACACCAACTGGCCGCTGGCGGAGCGTTTCGAAGCCCACGCCACCGGTCTCGGCCGCGCCTTCATGACCCGTGAGGAGATCGAGTCGTCGTTTGCCGGCAGCACCGACATGGGCAACGTCAGCCACCGGCTGCCGTCCATCCACCCGATGCTGGCCGCAGCACCACGCAACGTCGTCATTCACCACCCGGACTTTGCCCGCTGGGCGGGCTCGGAGATGGGCGACCAGGCAGCCCTGGACGGCGCCAAGGCGCTCGCCATGACCGCTGCGGAGTATCTGCTCACACCGGCGCTGCAGAGCGAGGCAGCCAGGGCCTTCGAGGTATCGAAGGGTCTGGGCTGATGTATGCCCCACACGCCCCGGAGGACGTCACCGCAGGCTGGCTGACATCGGTGCTCGCACAGCAGGGTTTTGATGCACCGGTTGCACGATTCACTGCCCGTAACATCGGCACCGGCCAGGTCGGACAGAACGTGCGCTTTGCGCTGCAATACAAAAAGGGTGCTGAGGAGCGCGCACCCAAGTCGCTGGTAGGAAAATTCGCGTCGGCCGACCCGACCAGCCGCGCTACCGGTATCGCACAGCACAACTACGTCAAAGAGGTGCACTTCTACCGCACCCTGCGGCCGCTGGTGGAGATCCGCACACCGACGGTGCTGCACGTGGACCTCGACGAGGCCACGGGCCTGTTCTGCCTGATCATGGAGGACCTCCACCCGGCCGAGCAGGGCGACCAGATTCGCGGTTGCGGGCTCGAAGAAGCACAACTCGCGCTGACGGAGGCCGCGCGGCTGCACGGACCTACCTGGAATCTTGCAGCGCTTGAGAAGGACACGGTAATCAACCCACCCGATCGCGATGCCAGCCAGCTTCGAGCCATCTGGAGCATGGTCTACGACGGCTTCGTGGAGCGGTACCGCGCGCGCCTGGAGGAACGACATCTGGCGCTGTTGGTGCGATTCACCGAGCGTCTGGAAGCATATAATCAGCCACCCAACGCACAATTTGCCCTAACCCACGGAGACTTCCGCCTGGACAACATGCTGTTTGGCGGCCCGTACCCGCTCGCCGTGGTGGACTGGCAGACCCCTACCCTCGGCCACCCGCTGTCTGACGTTGCCTATTTTCTCGGCGCCGGGCTGCTGCCGGAGGTGCGCCGTGCGCATGAATCCGACCTCCTGCGCGCCTACCACGAAGCGGTCTGTGCCTACGGCATCTCCGGCTACGACTTCAGCACCTGCTTCGACGATTACCGCCGTTACAGCTTCAGCGGCCTCGTGATGGCGGTAATCGCCTCCATGATCGTCGGCCAGACGGACCGCGGCGACGATATGTTCATGGCCATGGCCAGCCGCCACGCCGAACAGGCTCTGGACCTAGACGCGGAAGCCTTGCTTGTCTGACTCTATTTGGCTCTTCGCCTACGGGTCGCTGATCTGGCGGCCGGACGTCGCACACCTGCGCGCGCAGCGGGCACACCTGCCCGGTTTCGAGCGCCGCTTCTGGCAGGGCAGCCACGATCATCGCGGCGTGCCCGAGCGGCCGGGACGGGTTGTTACGTTGGTGCCGGGCCGTGGCTGCGATGGGCTCGCGTTCGAACTCGCTGCCGATGTATGGGCCGCCGAGCAGGCCAAGCTGGATCATCGCGAGAAGAATGGCTACGAACGCGCGATCGTGGAGCTGATACTCGCCGGCGGCGAGCGCACCGACGGCGTGGTGTACTTCGCTCCCGAAGGCAATTTCGCCTATCTTGGCGAGGCGCCTCTCAACGATATCGCGCAGCAGATCCGCGCCTCTGTCGGCCCGAGCGGCGCCAATGCCGACTACCTGTTCGACCTCGCCGAAGCGCTGCGCCGCCTTGACGCTCACGATGATCATGTGTTCGAGTTGGAGCGACTCGTACGCCTCATGGAAACTCAGTGAACATCTCTTTCAGCACCGAACACGAACGTTTCCGCGACGAAGTACGCGGCTTCCTGGACACCCATCTCACCGATGAGCTGCGTGAAGCGCAGCGCCTGTGCCCGGGCATCTTCCTCGACTACGAGCACAACATCCGCTGGCACCGCATCCTGCACGCGCAAGGCTGGGTGGCACCGAGTTGGCCCAAGCAGTACGGCGGTACCGGTTGGGACCTCACGCGCAGATATATCTACACCACAGAATGCACGCTCGCCGGCGCACCGAGCACCGCACCCATGGGCCTGGGCATGTGCGGGCCGATGCTCATCGGCCATGGTACGCAGGAGCAGAAAAGCTTCTATCTGCCGCGCATCCTGTCCGGCGAAGACTACTGGTGCCAGGGCTATTCGGAACCTGGTTCCGGCTCCGATCTTGCGTCTTTGGCGTTGCGTGCCACCACCGACGGTGATCACTTCGTGCTCAACGGCTCGAAGATCTGGACCACCCACGCCCACTACGCCAACCGCATGTTCTGCCTGGTGCGCAGCGATGACTCCGGCAGACCGCAACAGGGCATCACCTTCCTGCTGCTGGACATGGACACACCGGGCATCACCGTCGACCCGATCGTCTTCGCCTCCGGCACCCACGAGGTCAACCAGGTTTTCTTCGAAGACGTGCGCGTGCCGAAACGCAACATCGTTGGCGAGGAAAACGACGGCTGGAAGGTTGCCAAGTATCTGCTCGAATTTGAGCGCGGCGGCGGCGGTACTGCAGCACAACAGTCGGCGCTGACAAGGCTTCGAACACTGGCAGCAAGTGTACCCACACCTACCGGTACGCTGATGGACGATGCATCATTCGCACGCAAACTCGATGAAACCGAGGTGCGCCTGCAGGCGGTGCAGTACACCGAGTTTCGCATCATGGCGGCGTTGTCCAAGGGGCAGAATCCGGGGCCCGAGTCCTCGATCATGAAGAACCTCGGAGCCGATATCGGGCAGTACATTACCGAGCTCGCGGTGGAAGCCATCGGTCAGTACGCCGCCCTGAACCAGGCCGAAGCAGCCACTCCCGGCGCCAACGTCGCCGCAGCCGGCCCCTCTGGTGGCACAGTGAGCTTTGCCCGCTACTTCAACCTGCGCGCCTCCTCCATTGCCGGCGGCACCAACGAGGTGCAGAAAAACATCGTCGCCAAACTTGTGCTCGGCCTGTAAGCTCGCCGCCATGCCGAGTACAGAACACGAAGACATCGTCGCCATGCTGGCTGGCGGGCTCGGGTTGGATGCTTTATCGCTGGAGGATCAGCGCGCCGCGATGGAAGCATCGGCGGCCATGTCGCCGCCGGATGCGGACGTAAATTTCAGCGAGGTGAACGCAAACGGCGTGCTTGCTGACTGGGTAAGCGTTGAGGAGAGCCTCGCCCACCGTGTCGTGCTCTATCTGCACGGAGGCGCCTACAGCCTGGGCTCCAGAAACACACACCGCGGCCTGGCGGGGCGTATCGCCCGCGCGGCGCAGGCGCGGGTGCTCCTCGCCGAGTACCGCCTGGCGCCGGAGCATCCCTTTCCCGCGGCTGTGGAGGACGCCACGGCATGCTGGCGATGGCTTGTCAGCGAAGGTTACTCGCCGGCCAGTATGGCCATTGCCGGTGACTCCGCCGGGGGTGGGCTGGCGATGGCGACGTTGCTGGCGTTGAAGGCGGCGGACGCGCCGCTACCCGCCTGTGCCGTGGGTCTTTCGCCTTGGACCGACCTTGAGGGTACAGGCCCTACCGCCAATCCGGGGGCGGTGGACGACCCGATGCTGACACCGGATGGACTGCGCGAAAGTGGCAGGCTGTACGCCGGCAACGCCTTACGCAACCCGTTGGCCGCTCCGCTGCACGGCGACCTGCAGGGTCTGCCGCCGCTACTACTGCAGGTGGGCACCCGCGAGATTCTGCTCTCCGATAGCACGCGCTTCGCGGAGAAGGCGCAAAAAGCTGGAGTGGACGTCACCCTCGAGGTGTCGGAAGGGCTGATTCACGTCTGGCAGATGCTCCCCGGTGTGCCGGAGGCAGACGATGCCGTTCGTCGAATCGGTGCGTTCATCGGCAGGCACCTCAGCGCCGCGGCGTGATCTCCCCCGCCAGGCCCAGCGCGTTGGCGCGCAGCATGAGCTTGGCGCGACTGTTCACACCAAACACCCGGTAAATGGTGCTGAGGTGGGTCTTTACCGTACCTTCCGCCATGTTCAGCCGGTCACCAATCATTTTGTTGGTCATGCCCTGCAGTAGATGCTCGAGCACCTGTCGCTGCCTGGGTGACAAGCGATCCATGGGTGACCCGCCCTCCACAGATGCCGGCGGAGAGATGGCGCTGAAACCCAGGACTCGCGCCGTTACCGGGGAAATGAAGAGCTGCCCTTCCAGCACGGTGCGTATGGCCTGCATGAGTTCCGACAGGTCCGCACTCTTCGAAACGAAGCCCTGCGCACCGAGCCGATACACGCATCTGATGATTTCCGGTGAATCGTCTGCGGAGAACACCACCAGCGGGGTATCCGGAGCGATCTGGCGCAATGCTTCAACCGCTTCGGTACCGCATGCGTCGTCCAGGTTCAGATCCACCACAATGAGGTGGAGTGAGGCCAATGCCTGCAACTTCTCACGCGCTTGCGCAATGCTCGCAACCACCACGATCGCGTTGAATACGTCCAGGCTCTTGAGGCCCATGCTCAGGGCATTGGCCACAATCGGGTGATCATCTATCAGTAATGCCGTCTTCCGTGGCTGCAAGGCTTCATCCTTCCCTGTGACCGGAACGCCTGCGGGTACTGCCATAGCGGCCAATATACACGCATCGGCTAGAGCTCCTAAGCCATTTAAACGACAGGGCTAAACCTTCGTTTACCCCACTTGGCCGATAGTACCCGGCGGCTGTTGCGCCCAGTATGTCAATCCTCTTCCTCGTTCGGGGTGCCGCCACTCCCCGAACGAACCGCCATGGAAGGGTCCACCAACCGGCACACGGAGCGTGCCGACTATTCGAGGCATGCGGCGCGACGGCGGCGGCGCGCCGCATGCGTTGCCCGTCGAGCAGCCTCGGCGCATCATTGACCCAAAGCCGAACACGGGATGGGATATGGCACTGGTTCTTCGGGAAGACGATGGCGGTCTCTGCACGCTGACACTCAATCGGCCAGACGCTCTGAATGCCCTCTCACCCAACATGTTCGTGGAACTACGCAAACACGTTGATGACCTGTGTGGGGCAACCGAAGACATCGGTTGTGTAATCCTGCGCGGCGCTGGCCGCTCTTTCTCAGCGGGCAACGATCTCAAGGCCATCCAAGCGGGTGAGCGTGCACCAAGCGCGCACTTTCAGGCAGAAACGCTGGAAGCGCTCGAGGCCCTGCCGCAGCCGGTGATTGCCGTCGTGCAGGGGCACTGCTACACCGGTTCACTGGAGCTGGCGCTGGCCTGCGACCTCATGGTGTGCGCAGATACCGCGCGTTTTGCCGACACCCACGGCAAATGGGGCATGTCACCCACCTGGGGCATGAGCCAACGCCTGCCACGAAGGGTTGGCCTTGTGCGCGCCAAGGAGATCATGTTCAGCGGCCGAGTGGTGAGCGGCGAGGAAGCCGCCGCCATCGGCCTGGCAAACCGCTGCGTGCCCGAGGCCGACCTGCTGCAGACGGCACAGGACATGGCCCGGGGCTTCCTCGAGAACTCCTGGTTTACGCTGCGCGCCGACAAGATGCTGGTGAATCAGGGGCTCAACCACACGCTCGCCGACGGCCTGCAGTTCGAGCGCGATAACAGCCCCGGCCGCGGCCCGGACCTCGAGGACCGCCTCAAGCAGTTCGGAGCCTGAACGATGACCGAAGCGATTGCCGTCAATGTGGTTTGCATTGCGGTGGTCGCCGCGAACGGCATTTTCGTCATGTATCGGTGGGCCCCGCGCCTGCTGAGCCCGTACCTGCAGTTGGCCTGCGCCGGCGCGCTGCTGTTCTCCACGGGAAACCTTGCATCAAACCTCACCACTGGATCGGAGCAGATGTACTGGTACTCACTGGTCATGCTCTACACCGGACTGTTTCTGTCGGTGTGCTGCTGGATGTTCGTCGCGGTACGTATGGCAGAACACCACGGTGCAAAGATGCGCGTGAGCATCCACATCTGGCGGGATCTGCCGGCCGCAGTATTGGGCGTGTTCTGGTTGAGCGCACTCACCAACCCCTGGCACGGGTTGTTTCTGACACCAGTGCCGGGAGAACGCAGCCTGTACGGGCCGCTCTGGTACGGCGGCGCGCTGACATCCTGGCTCATCGTGGCGTTTACCGTTGTCTTCTGCGGCTACCGCGCCATCCGAGCCACCTACAGCGACGACCGATGGCAGATGGCAGTCTGCGCTCTTGCGATGGCCACACCGACCGTTCTCAACCTCACCTACACGGCATCCGCCACGCCGCCGGACTACGACCCAACCATCGTTGGCTTCGCAATCGTCACTTCGCTGTTCGTGCTCGCGGTGTACCGGGGACAGATCTACGGCGCAACCGGGCTGCGGCTCGAGGATGCCATCGAGAACGACTCCCGGCCCGGCATCCTGCTGGACCAACACATGCGCATGATTCACACCAATCAGGCGGCGCGGGAGCTGTTTGACATACCTGTGAACCGGCAGCTGGTTCTGCCGCTGCTTGCACAACGCCTTCTCGACCGGTTCGGCGAAGCCGTAGATGAGCAGGACCTGTTGAGTTCCGATGCGGTATTCAGGCTCCGCAGCGATCCCGACTCCTGGCTCAGCATCGAACGCCGGCCAATTCGCCTCGGCAAGCACGATGTAGGCAGCGCCTTGTTCGTGCGCGACGAAAGTGCCCGGGTACGCGTGGACGAAGCGCTGCAGGAGGCCAGGAAGTTCGAGAGCCTGGGGCTGATTGCCGGCGGCATCGCACACGACTTTAACAACATCCTCGTGAGCGTCATCGGCAACGCAGAGCTTGCCCAGCTCAAGGTCAACGAAGACCCGGAGGCGGCGCACGAGCTGCTCGAACGCATCTCGCAGGCCGGCCAGCGTGGGGCTGATCTTGCGAAGCAGCTACTCACCTATGCCGGCAAGGCGAACATCGAACCTGCCCCGGTGCATCTCAACGACACGGTCGTTGAGCTGGCGCGCATGCTGCGCACATCCATGCGCAGCGAGGTTGCCCTTGAGCTTGAGCTCGACGCGGACGAACCCATCGCTCAGGCGGACTCCAGCCAGGTTACTCAGGTGCTGCTCAACCTCATCGTCAACGCAGAGGAAGCGCTTGCAGCCAACGGCGGCAGGGTTACGGTGAGCACCGGCAGCGTGCGCCTGACCCAGTCTGATCTTGCTGATCGCCTGTTTCGCGATGGCGCCGTACCGGGCGACTACGTCACACTTACGGTGTCAGACGACGGTCCCGGGGTGGACGATGCAACCCTGGTGAAGATGTTCGACCCGTTCTTTTCTACCAAATCTGTGGGGCGAGGATTGGGGCTCGCAGCAACGCTCGGCACGGTGCGCAGCCACCGGGGGGCCCTGGACGTCAAGACGAGCCCCGGTACCGGCACCCGCATCACCGCGTACCTGCCTGCCAACCGCAAACGTCACCAGGAAAACCAAAGCGCGCCCCAGGACACCGGCGAATTCGCGCTTAAGTCGGTTCTCGTGATCGATGATGATGAGGCTGTACGCCGCGTCCATCGCCAAATGCTCGAAAGTCTTGGCTTCAATGTGCGGGAGGCGCCGAACGGCCAGGAAGCCCTGCAAGCACCCGTTGAAGCCGATCTTGTGCTGGTGGATCAGACCATGCCGGGCATGTCGGGCTCTGCGGTCGCCCGAAGGCTCCGCGCCGACCGGCCGGACCTGCCCATTGTGCTGGTCAGCGGCTACTCCGAGACCTTCCTCGACGACCTCCCGGCAGGTACGCAGTTCCTGCGTAAGCCATTCACGACGCAACACCTGGCGTCTGCCGTGCAGGAAGCCATCGGCGCGCACAGCTAGCGGCGGTTACGGCTGCCTGCTGGTAGACGTCCGGGCCGCCTGCTTGCCGGTCCCGTTTGCGCACGTTGAATCCGTGATCCGCCGCCGGCAGCCAGCAGACCTTGGCGTCAGGCAGGTCGGACACCACCTGCTGCAACAGCTCCGTGTCCGCCAGGTCATCCCGCGTGCCGCTGAGAAACAGTTGCGGCAGCCCGATGGCGCCAAGGTGCGCGGCACGCTCCGTTGCCGGTTTGCGGGCTGGATGCAGTGGAAAAGAGCAGTAGATGAGGCCGATGGCGCTACCCGGCGCTTCGGCCGCCAGGTGCGAGGCCATGCGCCCACCGAAGCTGTGCCCTCCGAGCAGCAGCGGCAGGCCGGTAAGCTGTGCGGCCTGGTCTGCTGCGTGTTGAATGCTCTCCATCGCAACGGCACGCCCGTCTACCCGGCGTTTGCCTGCCTGGATGTACGGAAAATTGAAGCGCAAGCTTGCCACGCCAACGGTTGCAAACGCCTCCGCGAGGCGCTGCATGTGTGCGTGCGCATACCCAGCGCCAGCGCCGTGCGCGAGCACAAGCACACAGAAGGCATCCGGTGGCAGCACGAGCGCCGAGTCGACGCTCCCCGTTGGCAGATCGAGCGCTATACCAGCTCGTCGACGGTGTTGATGATCTTGCCGACCAGACCGTAGTCGCGGGACTCCTCGGCGCTCATCCAGAAGTCGCGGTCAGTGTCGGCCGCTACCCGCTCCAACGGCTGACCGGTGCGCTCGGCAATGGTCTTGTTGATGCGCTCGCGGGTCTTGACGATCTCCTTGGCGTGGATGGCGATGTCCGTGGCATCACCTCCGAACCCACCCGCCGGCTGGTGAATCAGAAATCGCGTGTTCGGCAGGCAGTAGCGATGCTCTTTCTCCGCCGCCAGATAGATGTGCGTGGCGATGCTGCCGACCCAGCCGGTGCCCACAGTACGCACCACCGGCTTGATGTAGCGGATCATGTCATAAATGACATCGCCAGATTCCACGTGCCCGCCCGGTGAGCTGATGAACAGCGTGATCGGCTCATCCGAGTCGAAGGACAGCGCCAGCAACTTCTCAGCGGTGCGGCGCGCCACCTCCTGGTTGACCTCACCGAACAGCGTCAGCGTGCGGTTCTTCATGAGACCGCTTTCGAGAAAATTGAACGCCTTGGCCGCGTCTTCCATATTTTGTTCGCCGTCTGAACGCATGCTCACGAATCTGTCTCCGACAGGCATCAGTTAGAATGGCGCGTATTCTACACCACATGACGGGAGGGAACTGCGATGCCATTGGCACCCGAGTACGAAGCGATGTTTGCAGAGCTTGCCAAGGAGCCGGCGCCGGCCATTTCGGAGCTGCCGCCGGAGGGCGGAAGGGAGATGTACCGCCTGATGCGGCCGGTGGAACCAGACCTGCCTATCGGCAGCGTTGAAGACGCCGATGCCGACGGCGTTGCAGTGCGCATCTACCAGCCCTCCACTGGTGCCAGCGAACGACCGGTCGTGGTGTTCTACCACGGTGGCGGCTGGGTGATTGGCGATCTGGACACCGCCGACGCCGCATGCCGGGATCTGTCGGAAAACGTGGGCTGCACGGTGGTTTCAGTAGACTACCGCCTCGCACCGGAACACCCGTTCCCCGCGCCGGTAGACGACAGCTACACCGCACTGTGCTGGGTTGCAGATAACATGGCCCAGCTCGGCGGCAATGGCCAGATCGTGGTCGCTGGCGAGAGCGCCGGCGGCAACCTGGCCGCGGTGATGTCCCTGCGCGCCCGGGATTCCGACGGACCGTCAATCACCGGCCAGTTGCTGCTCTATCCTGTAGTCGATGCAGACCTCAGCCGCGATGCCTATGTGCGCAACGGCGAGGGGTTTCTGCTCACCACCGACACCATGCGGTGGTTCTGGAACCACTACTGCCCCGAACCGCAGCGTAAGCACCCGGATGCCTCGCCCCTCCTGGCAGAATCGCTCAGCGGGCTACCCCCGGCGATCGTCGTCACCGCCGAGTTCGATCCGTTGTGTGATGAAGGCGCCGAGTTCGCACGGCGCCTGCAGGCCGAAGGATCCGAGGCAACGCTGCATCAGTTCGACGGGCTCGTGCACGACTTCTTCGCCACCGCGCGGATGTTCGGCAGTAGCCGCCGCGCGGTGGACGAAGTGTACGGGTCGCTGAAGCAACTGCTGGGTTAGCAGGCTGCTGAAAAAGCAGCCTGGTATCCCGGCCAGGGACGGACCGGCCGCGAACCAAGCACCTAAGTGCTTGATTCGGCGTGAGCGGGCGACAGCCCGCGGTCGCTGAAAAAGTACAGGAAGTACTTTTTCAGTACGCTGTTAGGCGTCCACCCGCGCTGCCGCGTAGCCTGAGAGGACGACCTTGCCATCCTGATTGGTGGTTTCCACCTTCAGGTTGACGATGTCGTCCTCGATGCTCTCCACCGTCGCGGTGGCGTCCAGGTCATCCCCAGGCCACACCTGGTTGGTGAAGCGCACACCGTACTTGGTCAGCCGGCCATCGCCCACATAGTTGGTGAGCATTTTGCCGGTCATACCCATGGTGAGCATGCCGTGGGCAAACACCGACGGGTACCCAGCCACCTCTTTTGTGAACAGCTCATCCGTGTGCACCGGGTTGTAGTCGCCGGACGCGCCCGCGTACATGACGATCTGCGTACGCTTGAGATCTTCCACCAGACGCTCGGTGTACGTGTCGCCTACCTTCAGTTCGTTTGCTTTGAGTGCCATGCTTCCCCCTACTGATCTACCGGGCGCTCTGTGCGCACACCCACCCCGCGAGCGGTAACAACCAGCTCGCCGTCCTGATCGCGGTACTCCGTGACCGTTTCTGAGAACACCAGCTTGCCGGAGCGCTTGCCCTCTTTCTCCCAGGTTTTACCCGGTTTGACGGTGACGCTGAGGACATCCCCCGGCTTGAGATGACGGTGGTACTCGAAGTGTTGCTCTGCGTGCAGGCCGCCACCGCCGCCTCCACCACCGCCGCCTGAACTCTCTTTCTTGCGGATACCCGTAGGCTCTTTCCCCGAGCCAAACCAGTCCTGGCCAACCTTCGGCCGCAGGAAGTAGTCGGGATCGAACTGGGCGCTCGACTGCGCAAACGTCGGCGGCGCGATGATGTGGCCCACCTCCGTGTCGGCAGCATGCGCCGCATCGTGGTAAATCGGATTGTCGTCCGCCACCGAGCGCGCGAACATCATGATATGGCTGGCTTCCACCGGGAACTTATCGACGGCCATGCCTCCCCCCTTTTACTGAGATTGAGTGGTCTCAGGGAGTATCCAACAAATAAAGCGGGCCGTCAGCGTCCTTTGAATTCCGGTTTGCGTTTGTCCAGAAAGGCGGTGATACCTTCGACCTTGTCCTCGGTCTGCACCAGCGCACCCTGTGCGTACTTCTCAAACATCAGCGCTCCTGCAAGGCTCGCTTCCATGCCGAAATGCACCATTGCTTTCATGGTGCGCGGCACGAACGGTGCGAAGCTGGCCAGGTGGTCCGCCATACGGCGCGCTTCAGCGAGGAGCTCATCGGCCTCGACGATACGGGTGACGAGGCCGATCGACAGAGCCCGTTCGGCATCGATGGGCTCGCCCATGAGCATCATCTCCATGCCCCAACCGCGGCCAACGATGCGGGGCAGGCGGGCGGTTGCACCACCGCCCGGGATAATGCCGAGCTTGCCTTCGGGCGTGGCGAAGCGCGCATGCGGTGCGCAGATGCGCAGGTCGCAACCGAGCGCCACCTCCAGGCCACCGCCCATGCAAATACCGTTGATCGCCGCGATCGTCGGCTTGGGCATGCGCTCGAGCTGATCTGCCAGACCTTGCACGATGGGCTCAAGCGCCTTGTGAAAGTCTCTGTGCAACACCTCAGAAAGGTCAGATCCGGAAGCAAACGCTTTTTCCCCGGCTCCGGTGATCGTCAACACGCGCACGTCATCGTCGCCGGCCGCAAGACGCACCGCCGCCTGCAACTCGTCGAGCGTGGCGAGCGAGATGGCATTGTGCTTATCGGCCCGGTTGATGGTGATCAGCGCCATCGGCGCGCTGACCTCATAAAGGATGTTCTCGAACTGCAACGCTAGGTGCTCTGTGATATCAGTCGCGGGATTTTAGCCGCTCTGACAGCTTTTTCAGCCCGCGATCGAGCTCCGACTGAATTTTCTCCCGCGCTCGCTCCTTGGCCTCATCGAGACCGAGCCCCTGATTGACTAGCTCACGCGTTACGTTACGCGTGATCGGCGAAATAATCCGCTGCGCCAGCTCATCGAAGGTAATGCCGCCTTCCGCACGACCCACCTTGTCCAACCGCACGTCCGGAACCTTGAAACTCGTCTGACCAATGATATCGGAGTCAAGATTTGCCGTTGTGTTGGTCATGCGCAGCCGATCGACGATGACCTTGGGTTCAGCGGTGCCGCTGCCGTTCGACGAAGCACTCGAACCATCGTCAGCCCCCACACGTTCCTGCAACGCTTCGACGTTGGTTTCCTTTCCTTTGGCGATGACGTTGACCTCGGCTGCATCCACCGCCAGCTCGCTGAGCACAATGAGGGTCTCTGATGACTCCTGCACGTTGATGCCCAATCGCGTCAGACCGATACGCATCACGTGGCCTCCCGCAAACTCCGGCGGGTTGGCCACCGTCAGGTTGCGAATCTCACCAGTGCCTTCGGCCAGCGACACCTCGACGCTGCCCACCTGCACGGCGACACCCGCTGCTTCGCTGCCATACTCCTCAATAGCTGACTTCAGCAGAGCGCCTGAGTTGAAGTACAGGTAAGCGCCGACGCCGCCGATAGCAAGCACCAGCACGACAAGCAGACCGAGAAAGACTTTCATGCCGTTACCCCTGCAGTTCCTGGATGTAGGCTTGCGACCGAGCGATCGAGGTCTCCATCTCGCGAATCAGTTGCGCCACATCGGTTTCGATTCCCACCAGCTCACTCTTGAGTGAAGCAATGGCCTGCGCGTTGAGGTTGTGCTTAAGAAAGAGCACCTGATCGCGAAAGGCGTTGAGCACGGGTTCCATACGGCTTTCGGCTCGGCGCATGGCGCGCATCAGCTCACCATAGCTTTTCCTCGAACTGGCGAGCTGACGCTGACTCGAACGACGCAGATCGGCGCTGGATATCTCATCAATTTCGCCTTCCCACTCTTCGAACAACGCCTCAGAAACATCTTCGACTTCTTCGATGTGTTCGCGTACACCCTGGGCCTTGGCATCCGCGTCTTCATACGCGTCGTTGAGGGTGTCATAGGTATCCCGCAACTCCGAGCGCTCCACATTGACCACACTCGAGAATCTCTCGAAGGCGCTCTGAAACTCCTCTTTGGCTTCCGCCTGCGCTTCCATCGCATCCTCCACGCTCGCACGCATGAGATCCGATTTCTGAAAGCCGATTTTTTCCATGGCGCCGTAGTACACGCTGTCGCAACCGGCCAGCGTGCCAATCAACAGCACCAACCCAAAGATTCGATTTGCTCGCACGTCGTTCTCCTCTACTGACTTCTCAGCCGCACCCCAGAGACGAAAAGGCCGCTTAGGAAAGCGGCCTTTCGTCCAACTTCAGCCGCCGGGCGGCCTACTTCGTGGATACCTGCGCAGAAACGCGCCGGTTGTGCTGGCGACCCTCAGCTGTGTCGTTGGTGTCGATCGGCTTCGACTCACCGTAGCCCACATGCGACAGGCGATTGCCGGCGATACCACCTTCGGACTCGAGGTAGTTACGCACGGAAAGCGCGCGACGCTCGGACAGGCCCTGGTTATAGCGCTCAGAACCCGTGTTGTCAGTGTGGCCCTCAATCACCGCGTTGGTGTTGGGGAACTGCTTCATGAAATCGATCACGTCACGAATCTGCCCGTAGTGCGCGGAGCGCAGCTGAGAAGAATCGATGTCGAACTCGAGGTTCAGGTCGATGGTGACCGTCTCGTTCAGCTCCGGCGGGCAACCGCGTTCATCCACCTGCACGCCACGCGGCGTGTCCGGGCAGGCGTCTTTGTAGTCCGGCACACCGTCACCATCGCTGTCCAGCGGGCAACCACGGCTATCGACAGCAACACCGGCTGGCGTGCCAGGACAGGCATCCGCACTGTCGACAACGCCGTCACCGTCGCTGTCCAGCTCACACCCATCCGCACCTACTGCGGTGCCCGGAGGGGTGTTCGGGCAACGATCGTCTGCATCCGGTACGCCATCGCCGTCGGTATCCGGCGGCGGCGGCGGGGTGCGCTCACCCAGAAACGCCGTCAAGCCGATGAAAGCAAAGGGATCGACACCGCCTTCTTTGCGCGAGTGCACGGCGCGCACGTCGCCGCGAATGGCAAACCGTTCGCCGAGCTGGCGCATGATGCCGAAGCCACCGTTGAATGCGGTGTCTTTCAGCTCCGAACGCACGCTGTCGAAGTTGTAGTTGGTGCGACCGGCGCCGAACAGCACGAAGGGCTGCCAACCGTTGCCGCCGCCGACTTCGTACATCAGGTCCGCCCACAGCACTTCGGCCTCATCCGAGCCGCGGCCGCCTGGCAGGTCATAATCCTGGTCGGCACGGCCGATCAGGAGTTCGAGGTTCAACCGTTCCGTAAATGGCAGGCCGAGTGCGACGCCGGCGCCGATGTCACTTCCGTCGATGCCCGTCTCACGAGTTTCCGGCCCCTGCAGGCTGATCAGACCCGGCGCGATGTACACATTCTTGTACTCATCGGCCAGAGCCGCGCCCGCATACGACAATGCGCTCGTCACGAGTACGGCAGCGATAGTCAGGCTACGAGACATTCTTTCTCTCCTTTTAACTGTTCACCCACTGCTTGAACACTTACCGGCACTGCCGGTGCAATGGTTTCGCGTCTGGTGAGTATCCACCAGCGGCGCCATTCTACAAGAGATCGATGCGCTCGGCCCGACCTTTACTTCTGTGATCGCACAAGAAAAGTAAAAAGCCGGTAAAGCTCCTCGCACAGCCATCGCGCTGCACGGCGGCGGCAGTATTCTGGATCTCCACGCCATCGACCCGGCACAAGAGCCCATGACGGCTGAGCTGTCTACAGAAGAAGAACTGCGCATCCGCAAGCTCTGGCTTGAATGGCAAGCTGCGCGCCCTGTACATCAGGCGCTCTACTTCGACTTTCACGAGCAGGTTGTGCTCCATGATCAGCAGCTTCAGCACCTCTCGCTGTTTCAGACACTCGGAGCACTGGTGCCTCGTCAAGCCGGTACGCCACCCCGCTAGCCTGGGCGGCGTACCGGTAGCGTCTTAGAACCGTACGCCAACGCCCACCGAATAAGTGATGTCAGTCTTGTGGCTGCCTGCAGGCACTTCTGTCTCATGGCGCAGGTCTGCGCGCAAACTCGCATCCCACCACTCGTTAAGCATGAAGCGCAGACCTGTGGCCGCTTCAAACACCTCACCACGGTCGGAATCCAGAATCTTCAGGATCTGGTGGCGGTGGAAGAACTCCATCCGTTCACCGGCCAGCAGACGCCGGTAGTCCAACGCCCATCTTGCTGCCGGGTTGGTACCGTCTTCGAGGCCAAGATCCTCATACACCGCGCTCAGGCCAAACTCCACCGTCAGCGCGCCGAGGCTGTTTTCCCAGAATCGATAACCCGCACCAGCACCCACAGTGATGCGCGGGTCGATGTTCTTCAGTTTGTCGCGGAAGTACTCCCCGTTGGCCGCAAAAAACCACTTATCGTTGGCCAGGAAGCGCTTGTAGCCGTAGTCGATATCCATCTGATCGCGGGTGGTAACTTCATCGTCCTTGTCGCGGAACAGCGCCGAATTTAGGGTGTGTTCGTTCTGATCCTTGCGCATGCTCGACTCGGTCAGCAGCGAGAAGGTCTCCGTTTTGGAGTTGCCTTTGGAAAGCGTTGCCGCCAGATCCACCTTGTGCGACCAGTCCGCAGCCTCGAACATGCCCGGGGTGCTCGAGCGCGTCACCCGCTTCACATCCGCCAAGGCTACGGTCGCCCCTGTCCCAGCAATGGTCACACTGCCTTCCTCAGTGCTCACCCTGCCGTTGATGATGTCGCCTTGCGCGGTGCTGACCTGTACTTCATCGTCGGTATCGATCGATAGAACTTTGTCCTGAGCGACAACGATTCGTGCCGCGTACTCCGTCTGAATCACTACATGCCCGCCCTCTAACGAGGTGACGGTACCGGTGATGACATCGCCATTGGCGAAGGTCAGGCGATCTGCCCATCCCGGACTGGAAACAACCGCCAGAACCGCGGCAAGAAAACGTACTTTCATCAACACATCTCCATACTGAAATCGCCGGGCAACATACCCGGCGACAGGGATACGCGAACCTGCGATTCGCGAGTTACTTTTCCAAACGCTCGAGCCAACGCTGCACCTGGCCGCCGGCCGCGTCCCGGCCACCGAGGCCGAACGCGAGCGCGAAGGCTACAGCGAGGGCCCCGAGGGTTAATCCGAACGCCAGATTCACCACGTCGTCGGCAAGTCCCATCGCCTTCAAGCCCATGGCGAGCACGAGGCCGAGGATGGCAAACCGCGCAACGCCAGCAAGCGCGCTGCCAGCTTCCGTCAGCGCCCGGTGCGCAAGGCTCGCAAGAAAACTGCCAACAGCCAGAATGACAAGACCAACGACGATGTTCGCAGCAAAAGCCAGCACCTGGTCCAGCACACCGCTGAGCATGGCCATCTCCAGGCGCTCGACGGCGGCGACCATGGCACCGAGGAGGATAAAAAACAATACGACTTTGCCTACCGCGTCAGCAAAGCTGAGCCGACTGAACATGGTCTGCACACCAACTTTCTCAGGCCACGCGTTCGCGCCTGCCCCCTCCAGCAGGCTTTTCAGCGCACTGGCAACATAACGGCCAACGAAGTAAGCAACCGACAGAATGATGACCGCGGCAACCAAACGGGGAATGGCAGCTAAAAAGGATGTGAGCATCATGGTTGCGGGATCAGAGACAACCGCCATGTCGAGCTTCTCGAATGCCGCCAGTAGAGCAGGCGTAAAGATGAGGACGAATACGATCATGGAAGCGGCTTTAGGCAGGTTCACACCCTGCACGCCAAACCGCTCGGCCACGCTCTGCAAGCCACCGGCAGCAATCTCGACGATGGCGGACACTACTTTGGCGACGATGTAGCCGATAAAACCGATCAATCCCGCCGCCAGGATGTCAGGCAAAGCACCAAACAGGCTTTCGAACATCTGTGTCACTGGCGCGAGAATCTCTCCGTATCCCAGGCTGTCCAACGCGAAGATGAGGAAAAACAGGAGCACCAGGTAGTAGACCAGCCTGCCCGACAACGTTGATGCCTGGCGGCTCGTTTCTGCTTCCAGGTCGAATCTGTCGAGGAGGTATGCCACACCCTTTCCGGTGGCGGTACCCAGACCTTTCGCAACAAGCCAGCCAACCAGAAGAACAATGAGAGCCCCGACGACATCGGGAACGAACTGACCGAGCTGCTCGGTAAGCGAAAAAAGAAAGTTGTTGATCGACTCCATCGGGGGAATCCTCGCGTCCAGGGAGCGACGATTCTAACGGCCCGAAAGGCAGCGAATCAGGGCGTTTACAGCTCTTTTACCGCACCGCACGGCAGATACACTGAGAAACAGCTACCCACCCCTTCTTCGCTTTCGACAACGACCCGCCCGCCATGCCCTTCGACCACAGTACGTACGAAGCGCAAACCAAGACCAACACCACGCTCTTTGGCAAGCGCCCGAGAGCTGGAACGAAAATAAGGGTCAAATATCCGCCCAACCTCGCTCTGCGGAATACCGTAGCCGCGATCTGCAACATCGACCGCAATCTCGCGGTCAGCCGATGCTCGGATGCGCAGATCGATCGACGTGCCGGGTTCGCTGTATTTCATGGCGTTCTCGAGAAGATTGACGAACACCCGTTCCAGCAGCTCGCCGTTACCATCAATCCAACCAGCATCCGGCAAAGATTCGGCCGCCTGAACCGTAATGACATGCCGGGACTGTTGCGCTTCGGTGTACACCTGGTCCACAGCGCTTTCCACCAGCAGCACCAGGTCGAGTTCGTGTTTGTCCAGACGCTCGGTATTTTCCACGCGCGATAGCTGCACGAACTGCTCTGATACCTGCAGGCTGCGCCGCGCATACGCCTCCACACGGCGAGCCAGATCCGGCCAGTCGTCGTTACCCGGATTGCGCACCAGGGCCAGGATCGAGGAGATCGGGGAGCGCAGATCATGGGAAACGAATGCGAGCGTCTCCTCCCGACGTTCCTGGGCAAGGCGAATGTCCGTTACGTCCGTGAGGGTTACCATGCATACAGGCTGCGCATAACCGCTTACCGCAAGCCTTGCCAACCGCGCATGCAGACGCTTGTCATCACTGGTGCGTGTTTCTGCTGCCTGGGCGCGACCGCTCTTGACCACTTCCCGAACGATCTGCTGCCACGGAACTTCGGGCAGGTTGTTCAGCGCCTCAAGCACGAAGAACGAGTGCCGGCTATCCGTTCTCCCGGTGAGCTGCAAAAACGTATCGTTGGCCAGCAGCACGTTGCCAGACCCGGCGAACACACACAGCCCCACCGGCATCTGATCCAGCCCAGCAAGGCTCACCTCCCGACCAATACGCACTTCGTCGGCAAGTGACCGTATGCGCAGCAGGCGGGCAACGAACGGATCGGCGCTCGGGTATGCGTGTAGCTCTCCAAGGCGCTGATCGGAGAGCACCCGATCCAGCAGATCGATCTCTTCCTCCAGAAGGTCACGGTCGCCGTGACCTGGAAGCTCCCCCAACGGACGATCCAGCAGCCACTGCATACGCTCGGGTAGCAGCTCGCTGGGAACCCGGGCGCGGTTGCGCGACCACCGGAAGGCTTCACCAGCCAACCGATCCAACTCCTCACCGACATACCGCCAGCCCATTTCGTTGCGCCGCCAGGCCCACAGAGGATAGACAAGGGCAGAGCCGACGGAAGCCGACGCCAGCTCGAGGGAGGCAGAGAACATAAAAAAGCCGACGACCATCAACGCGAGAGGTAACGCTGCCAGCCCCACGGCCACCATCAACATCGGCCGTGGCTGTAACCGCGGTAGCACGAGCAGCGCGACACCAACACACAACAACGTGAGAACGATGGTTGGCATTGCACCAGCTGGCGTAAGCAAACCGCCGCCAGAGATCGCATTCAGCATGTTGGCGTTGTACTCCACACCGGCCATCGGGCGGGACTCCGCAGACACCGACGCCGGCACCGTATCCGGCGCGCTGATGTCCGTGCGACCAAGCAGCACGACCTTGTCGTGCAGTATCTCCGCTGGCACACGCCCCTCGATCAGATCCACTGCCGAGATATGGTCGAATTGCCCAGGCGGACCGGCAAAACGAATGCGCCGATAAGCGCAACGTTCGTTTGCCAGTGACCACTCACTCTCCTGCGCTGGACATCCTTCGCCGCGCACACCAGTCAAGCGCTCGTGGAGCGCCAGGGCCACGTGGGGCCAGTGCGGAGCACCAATGCCTTCATAAAGATAGCTGCCGCGTGTGATGCCATCGCCTTCGAGCTGTACGTGTACATGCCCAAGCACCGAGACCGATGCCAGAAGCTCTGGAAACGGCAACTCCTCTATCAACATGCCGCCCTGAGTTACAGCATCCACCAACACCGGCAGTGCTGTAACCGTGTTGGCGGCAAACGTCTCAGCCAGCATGGCATCGCTTTCAGCGGTACCACGCTCAGAGTAGATCACATCCACAAAGAGTGCCTTTGGCGCTGCACGAAGTATCGCCGCGATCAGGGCTGACTGCGTTTCTCGAGGCCAGGGCCACCGGCCCACAAAGGACAAACTCTGCGCATCGATACCGACAATGAGAATGTCGTCGCGCGCAGGTAGAGGTGCCAGACGCACGATGGTGTCGAAGGCAAGACGATCCAGAGCTTCAAACCACCGCAAGGTACTGCCGAAAGTCGCCACGAGGAGTACCACCAGACCCACAAGGGTCAGCTCGATGCGGAATCGCCTCAGTGCTTCATTGCGCTGCCGGTCTACAACGTCACCAGCAGCGCCAGAAGCAGCACGTACAACGGCCACGGATGCCTCGGCTCGTCTTTGAACTCTGTAACAGTGTACTGGGAGGCAGCCCCTCCGGTCTCCGCCACAACCCGGACGAAACACGCATGGCAGCTACGAACCTCCAGGTTCGCCGAGGACTCCTGCGTACTGACCGAGGCCACCAGGTCAGAGAAGTCTGCCGTGCGGGCCACCTCCACGGTGTAGGTCGTGTTCACCGCGCCGTGCTGCCAGGCAACCGCAAGCGGGTCTGAGCGATCCTCGCGGCCCACTACCAGGCCAGATACGGGCTCCGGTGCCAGTTCGAATCGAGCCAAATCGCTCCACTGATTTTCCGTGTGCCCGACACGCCAGCGGTATGCTCCGGGTGCAAGTACAACTTCGACGCGTCGTTCACCACTGCGCACGCGCTGCGCCGACTCACCCGCCTCTGGAAGGACTTCCAGGAAATAGTCACCCGCATCGCCTTCATCCACCCACGACAGGATTACTCTCCCATCGCCAGATGCCTGGGCCTGCAACCCATGCGGCGGGGGATCAGATACCTGCAGCGTGGCCTGGGCCTCCAGCCCTTCGAGACCGGAGGCGGTGACGCCACGAACACGCAATGCGAAGCTGCCCGCTGGCAACTGCAGCTGGGCGTCATTGCCGACCGTAAGCACTTCGAACAACGGCTGCTCACCATCAAGCACCGTCAGCCGGTAACCAACCGCCTGCTCGACAGCGGGCCACGACAGGTGCCCGCCGACGATCATCTGCAGCTCGTCAGCGAGTGCCGGTGCTGGCAGTAGATCGACTTTTACGGCGCCGGTAGCGCTCGCCACCACCCCAGTACCTGCTGGCAACTTCACGCGCTGCTCGCGCGCATCTTCAAACTGCACCGTGCCCTCAGTGGTGGCAACAGTGGCGCTGCCGCCTCCCGGTACCGCGACTCTGAAGCGGGTACCGCGTACCGCTGCGATGCCCACCGGGGTGGCGATGCGATGGCGGCTACCTGCCGTGCTCTTGTCGACCACGTGCTGTACGCGACCGCGGCTGACGCGCACCAGAGTGTCCACCATCCCGGTCTCACCGAAGGCGGATATGAGCACGAACATCACGGTTGAATTCGGTCGCACCGTTAAAAGCGATGCATCGGCGAACTGCACGACCACGAAGCCATCCTCCGTGGTGAGCACATCTCCCATGCGAACTTCGGCGCCCGCAACGGCAACCTGCCGGTCTGTACCCCGCTGGAGCATTGCCCGTTCACTGCCAACACGCACGGTAGCTGATGCGGGCTGCTTGACCAGGCAGCTCACCGGGATGCGCAGTCGACTCCCAGCAGTCAGTTCGGCAGGGTCCGCCAGACGGTTGTAGCGGGCCAGCTCTTGCGCCTTGCTGTGTGAGCCGCAGAAGCGACGAGCGAGATCCCACAAGTTGTCACCCGGACGTGCGGTGTAGCGCCAGTCGGCGCTGCCTTCATCAGATTGCGCGGCCTGCGCTGCGCTGAACCAGACCGCTGCGCAGATAGCCAGCAGAATGGTGAGGGGGCGGATCATCAGACCTGTTCCAGTCGGTATCCATGCCGATAGACCGTCTTGATACGAAACCCGGATTCGGGCCGGATGTCCAGCGATTTCCGGACACGGGACATGTGCATGTCCACCGTTCGCGTGTTGACACCGCTCACGCCCCAGATTTCCTTGAGCAGTTCCTCTCTGGACAGCAGACGGCCTACGTTGCGAAAAAGGTAGTGCGCGAGTTCGAAGTCTTTGACGGTAAGCGACACCGGCTCGCCGTCCCGATAGATCGCATGGGTTTCAGGGTGAAAGCGATACGGACCGACTTCGAGCTCCAGCGATGTGTTGCCCAGCCTGCGGCCGAGGGCAACCACCCGCGCCAGGAACTCACCCTGGCTGATCTGCTTGACCATGTAGTCGTCAGCCCCGGAGGACAGCGCCATGACGATGTCTGCCTCGCTATCGCGCTGGGTGACGAACAACACCGGTACATGCCAGGTGAGCTTGTCGCGAATTCGCTGCAGCGTTTCGATACCCGAACTGTCCGGCAACTCCCAGTCGAGCACAAACAGCTCGGGCTGGTCGCGACGCAGCGCGTCCAGAAGGTCTGCTGTGTTATCGAAGTGCATGGCCTCATGCCCGGCGCCCTGCAACCAGGAAAGTAACAGGCGCGCCTGCGCCGCATCGTCTTCTAGCAACCAGATTCTCATAGGCACAGAATTTTATGGGGCGCCATGCGCGACCACGACCAGAAGCCGGGGGATTTACGCCGCTTTTACAATTGCGGCGAGGGCCTCATCAGTCCACATCCGGGAGCCCTTTCCACACATCCCCTTTGGGTTTGTCACGCTCCATACTGAAGGCCTTTTTCATCGATTTACCGGCAGTGAGCGCCTTGAGATCTTTCTGCTCCTGGATAAATCGCTCAAGCTCCCCACGGGCTTCATCCTCAGTGCCGTATGGCCCCCGATCACCCTCTCTTGCTGAGTAGTACCAGCCGTCCGCCTGGCGGAAGACCCTGTCGCTGGATCGGAAGAAGCGCTTGTTGGATTCAGCGTCTTCCTCCCTGTGATTATCGTCCGTCATTGTCGTTATCCGTCACAACGTACATTGCTGCGAGATGCATGCTGCTGCCAGATGCATGCTCGTGCCGCCCTCGAGGCCTCCAGCAGGTTTCGAAAGCATAGGCCAAAGAACAAGAAATGCATATCGCACAGTTTCCGCACTGCCAATCGCCAGACCACGGTTCTGGAGCATGGCAAACAGCACTGTCTGAAAAAAGAAAACCGCCGGCCTGGAGAGGGGACCGGCGGTTTGGAGTCGACCTACAAGTAGGTCTCAAGGGGATAGAGATTGCCTTGATGAAACGGTTACCCGCTTCGAGAATTACTATGCCTAAAAGCTGTTACCGGTGAATTTCCACGACCAATTCTTTTGTGACATTTTGTTTCACTATGCATGCGCGGCTTCGGAGACGAGCTGCAGGACGACGCGCGTACCACCGCCCGCACCCCCATCGATACGCACACGCCAGCCGTGCGCATCACACAACTGCCGGACGATCGCCAAGCCCAGTCCGCTGCCCCCGGTGGCTACGCTTCGAGAGCTGTCAAGGCGGTAAAACGGCTGGAAGACGCTCTCCCTGGCCGACTCCGGAATGCCCTCGCCGTCGTCTGCAACAACAATCTCAAGATCGCTGCGCGTTACCTCCACGTTGCCCCCATGCTGGATACCGTTGGCCACCAGATTCTGCAGCACCCGCCTCAGCGCGCCTGCAGCGAGCTGCACCGACCCGCGTCCGCGTTCATCGCTATCGAATCGCACAGGCTGATCGAATCCGTCGAGAACATCTCGAACCAATGCATCGAGATTCACCAGCTGAGGCGTTTCCGCCGTACCCCGGGCAAACTTGAGCGCGTTGCCGATCAACTCGTCCATAGCCGTCAGGTTACGCTCGAACCGTTCCACCAACCGCTGATCCACATCGTCAGGCAACAGCTCCAGAGCCAGCCGCATGCGCGTCAACGGCGTACGCAGATCGTGGGAAATGCCCGCCAGCAACGTCGTACGATTGCTGATCAACGCGGTAATCTCCCGTGCCATCGTATTGAAGTTGCGTGCAAGGGAAGCGAGCTCACGAGGCCCCTCCTCCGGCAGCGGCTCGAAGTCCTGAGCGCCACGAAAGGTCTCTGCACGCTGGGCGATGGCAACCAGAGGGCTCGCAATGCGCCGCACGATAGACAACGATGCAAGCGAAACGATGGCAGCTCCCAGCACGATGATGACAATACCCACATACAAGGGCTGTATGTCCCGGCGCGCCGCCGAAAAACCGATCTGCAGCGCCTGCCCACCCATGTCGATGTCTACCCACAACAGCTCGTCAGCCTGGCCAAGCGCCACGGTGCGACCCAGCCGTTCGGAAAGACGTTCCTCCAACAGTTCCAGATAAAACGCATCGCGCTTCGCCGGTTGCATTGAACGTACCTGGTCGGTGACGATCAGATCGTGATTTTCAGCCAGCTCCAGCTCGAAGTAGGGGCGCGCCTCCGGCGGAAGCTCCACCCACGTCTGCGCAGACAGCACCAGCAGCGCGGCTTCATCATCGGCTGACCGCTGAGCGATGGGGTCGATCACGAAATAGTTCAGCGCGGTCGTGGCGATCAGAACGATGAGTATCGCGCTCACCGCCAGTGTGAAGTTGGTGCGTGCAAGGAGCGACGCGGGTGCCAGCGTGTTGCGCGGCCTACTCACCATCGGGGCAGAACATGTAACCCTTGCCCCAGATCGTGCGAATGTATCGGGGCTGTCCCGGGTCCCGCTCGATCTTGCCGCGAAGACGGGTGACCCGCACGTCGATGGAACGGTCGAAAGGCAACCGCTCAGCGCCCGTGAGGAGATCGAGTATGCGATCGCGGTCGAGCACCTTGTTCGGCTGCGCGGCGAACACACAAAGAAGGTCGAACTCGCCGGATGTCAGCGGCACGTCCTCGCCATTTCTAGCCAGGCGGTGCGCTGCCTGATCGAGGGTGTACGGCCCGAATCGCACGACGTTGGTCGCCTCCGCCTCAGACCGGCTGTCATGCAGCCCGGTCCGCCGAAGCACCGCACGCACGCGCGCCAGAAGTTCCCGCGGATTAAAAGGTTTGGCGAGATAGTCATCAGCGCCCACTTCCAGGCCAACGATGCGGTCCACATCATCGCCCTGTGCTGAGATGATGACGATTGGCACGTCCCGTTCCGACTTCAGACGCCCCGCCAACGACAGGCCATGCTCACCGGGCAGCATCAGATCCAGCACAATGAGGTCTGCATCGTGCGTGCGCAGGTGCTCGAACATCTCCTCACCGGAACCGACGCAATGCACCGTGAAACCCTGTTTGGTGAGATATGCCTGGATCAGTTCACGAATTTCGGGGTCGTCATCGACCACCAGGAGCCTTGCAGCTTCTGTGTCCACTACTGCTTGCTGGGCGCGCTGCTCGAGGCCCGAACGACGGGCGGTTTCTGCCGGCTCTGAACCTCGTCCTCGGCGAGCGCATCCGTCGCCTCGGTATCGGTCGATGGCTGCTGATGGCGTCGCTCAAATCCCACGCCAAAAGTCACACGACCACCAGGGCCAACCGGCACGACGCGAACCACCTGGCGCTGAACACGCACGGTCGTTCCGTCGGGCTTGCGCACGACGCCATACTGGCGTGTGGTGCGAATCTTCAGTACACCTGAGCGACCCTGGCCACGGGCCGTGCGCGTCTTCACCATGCGCATCTTCACCTCGGCAAGCAGCGCCTTACGCTCTTCAACCGACAGCGTTTCCCAACGGGTGCCGAGTTCGGTGAGTTCAGCATCACTGAAGGTACTGTATGACACCGGATCAGCAGCGCCTTCCGCCGCTGCCGCACCGCCGACCAGCAGCAATGCAACGGCCACCACCAGACAACGCGTACGCGTCGCCCGGTGCGGTCGAGCAAAATCTACTGTCTGCCAGTATTGGTCGATGTCCCAGCCCTCCGGAGCCCGATTTCTGAATCAGGTCTCGTTATTGTCGTTCTCAAACTACCCACATATTGTGGCGGGACGTTGTTTCCCCGGAATGTCCCGCCCATTTCAATATGTTACGCCGATTCAAACAGCCCCGCAGCGCCCTGGCCGCCGCCGATGCACATGGTGACCACGCCATACTTGCTGTTACGGCGCTTCATCTCTCGAAGCACGGTGCCGGTCAGACGTGATCCAGTCATGCCAAACGGATGGCCGATGGCAATGCTGCCGCCATTGACGTTGTACTTCTCAGGATCGATGCCGAGCTTGTCGCGGCAGTACAGGCACTGCGACGCAAACGCTTCGTTGAGCTCCCACAGATCGATGTCATCGATCTTCAGGCCTGCATTCTCCAGCAGCCGCGGGATAGCAAATACGGGACCGATACCCATTTCATCGGGCTCACAACCTGCGACCGTGAAGCCGCGATAGATACCCATCGGCTGCAGACCGAGTTGCGCTGCGCGCTCTGCCGTCATGAGCAGCGTCATGGAGGCGCCATCGGAAAGCTGAGAGGCGTTGCCGGCCGTCACCGTGCCATCGTCCTCGAAGGCCGGCGGCAGTTTGGCGAGGCCTTCCAACGTCGTACCCGGGCGGTTGCACTCATCCCGATCGACAGTCACCTGCACACGGCTCTCTTCACCGGTTTCTTTGTCCACTTTCAGCATGGTGGCAGCCATCGGCACAATTTCGTCGCCGATCCATCCTTGCTCAACGGCATGGGCGTAGCGGCGCTGACTTTCTACGGAGTACACGTCCTGCATCTCGCGCGTCACCTGGTACCGCCGCGCCACAACCTCGGCCGTGTTACCCATGGCCATGAACACTTCCGGCTTCTCCTCGACGAGCCGCTTGTTCTGCTCGGCCTTGGCCGGCTGCTGTCGGGTGCGCATGGAAATGGAATCCACCCCACCGGCTATCGCCACCTGGGTTTGACCCGTTGCAATCTGGTTGGCTGCCATGGCGATGGTCTGAAGCCCGGAGGAGCAGAAGCGGTTGATGGTGACACCGGCTGTGGTGATCGGCAGCTTCGACAGCACTACCGCAAGGCGCGCGAGGTTGCCGTCCTGCTCGCCTACGTGGCTGGCAGCTCCGACATACACATCTTCCACTTCGTCCGGGGACAGCGCCGGGTTGCGGTCAAGCAACGCATCGATGCAATGCGCCAGCATGTCGTCGGAACGCGTGAGGTTGAATGATCCCCGGAACGACTTGGCCAGGCCCGTTCGAACACTATCTACTACGACGACATCGCGCATCGCTGATCCCCCAATCTGATTTCTGTTAGTAATGATTCAGTTGAAATGTCTGAGGACGGCATGGTACCCCTAGCCCTCCGGCTAAACCAGCGCCGGCAATCTCACCGAATCTCAGAAAGGGAACCCATATGAGCCAGTTTCACGATCTTCAGATGACCGACATTCACGGCGACAACGTCGCGTTCGACCGTTTTAACGGCACCGCGTGCCTCATCGTCAACGTCGCAAGTGCCTGAGGGCTCACGCCCCAGTACGCCGGGTTGCGTACTCTGCACGAGACCTACAAAGACCGCGCCTTCACCGTGATGGCGTTCCCCTGCAATCAGTTTGGCGCCCAGGAGCCGGGCAGCAACGAAGAGATCTACGAGTTCGCCACGTCCAGATACGACGTGACATTTCCGATGTTCGCCAAAATTGAGGTCAACGGCGACGGTGCTTGCCCCCTGTACAAGCTGCTCACGCAAGCGCAGCCAGCAGATGACGGCGCCATCGACATCCCGTGGAACTTCACCAAGTTTCTGGTGAATGGTGATGGAGAGGTATTGGCCCGCTTCGGCCCGCAGGTCGCGCCAGAGGACCTGGCCAGCCGCATCGAGGAGGTGCTGGCAAGCTGAGCCTGGCCAGGCTGAGGGAAAAGCGTGCCAGGGGCGCTGCCTAGGCCAGCCCAGGGCACACACAGGGCATAGCGTTAGCGGTGCGGATGGATCCGCACCGCTGCGCCGAGCCTGATCAGTCCTTGCTGAGACCGTCCAGCGCTTCGCCGGCCTTCTCGGACAGGCCTGCTTTAGCGTCGTCGATCATGTCAGAGGCGGAATCTTTCGCACCCTCGACCGCGTCGGACGCCATGTCCTTGGCGCCTTCCACAGCGTCAGACGCCATGTCCTTCGCGCCTTCGACCGCATCGCCCGCCATGTCTTTGGCACCGTCAACCGCGTCGGAAGCGGCATCTTTCACGCCATCTACCGCATCACCCGCTGCATCCATGATGCTGCCGCCGGCCTCGCTGGCTGCGTCTGCTGCGCTGCCTGCCGCGTCACCAACGGATTCGGCTGCGTCGTTCACCGCGCCGGAAGCCTTGTCACGTGCCTCTTCGCTGCAAGCCCCCAGCACCAGCGCCAGAAGCGCGGCGGCGAAAATCTTCATCGTGTTGTTTAGCATTATCCTTCTAGCTCCTTAAGTGCCATGCGTACTCGAAAGTGAGCGCGAGGATACAACAATTCAACATGCGGAGCAGCCGCGTTCCTCGAGGTCGTGGGTCAAATAACTGAAAATTACTGGATTTGGTCAAAATATGACGATCGAACTGAAATCTACGCGCTTCGCGCAAGGCCTGCACTTCGGTGAAGGCCCCCGTATCCGCGACGGCCAACTATGGTGTTCGGACATGCACGCACAGCGGGTGGTGCGTTTCGACGATTCCGGGCGCATGGACCCCGTGCTGGAGGTGTCAAACGACCCTTCCGGGCTCGGCTGGCTGCCAGACGGCGACCTGCTGGTGGTATCGATGCGCGACCGCCGTCTGCTGCGCTGGCGCGACGGCCACACCAGCGTGCATGCAAACCTGTTCGACCTCGCCCCATGGCACTGCAACGACATGGTGGTGGACGCCACTGGTCGCGCATACGTGGGCAACTTCGGCTTCGATCTGCCCGCTGGTGCCAAACCCACGACCACCAACCTGATTTGCGTGGAACCTGACGGCAGCGCACGAACCGTGGCCGATGAGCTGATGTTTCCCAACGGCACTGTTATCACCCCAGACGGGCGCACGCTCATCGTTGCCGAGACTTTCGCCTCGAGATTGACAGCTTTCGACATCGGCGCAGACGGAAACCTCACCAACCGCCGGTTGTGGGCGACCATGCCAAAGGGTGCGGTGCCCGACGGCATCTGCCTGGACCAAGGCGGCGGCGTGTGGGTGGCATCGCCAACCACCAACGATTGCCTGCGTGTTGTCGAAGGTGGCGAGGTGAGCCACCGAATCGCGTTTGACCGCGGCGCATTCGCCTGCATTCTTGCTGACAACACGCTCTACACACTGACCTGCGGCGACTCACGGCCGGAATTCTGCCGTGCGCACCAGACGGGCTGTGTGGAGGTGGCCGAGGCGCCGTACGCCGCGGCGGGTTGGCCCTAACGTGATGGATCGAGAATAATCCGCCTTCGCAAACCTACCGAGGAAGCGCCGCCGTGCTGTTCGAAAATTACGCCTCACCCTGGGAGAACGAAGAGCTCACCATCCTGCGAGATGCCGCGCGCAAGTTCTTCGATTCAGAGTTCAAGCCCAAGGTGGAGAAATGGAACGCGCAGGGGCAGGTAGATCGGGATGACTGGTTGACGGCGGGTCGCGCGGGTCTGTTGTGCGCGGAGATCCCCACCGAGTACGGCGGTGCCGGCGGCGATTACCGCCACGATACGGTCATCATGGAAGAGATGATGTACGCCGGCGTGCACGGCTGGAGCAACCAGGTGCATTCCAGCATCGTCGCGCCCTACATCCTGCACTACGGCTCGGAAGATCAGAAGCAGCGCTGGCTGCCGAAGATGGTCAGCGGCGAAATTGTCGGCGCCATCGCCATGACCGAGCCGAACACGGGTTCCGACCTGCAGGCTGTGCGCACCACGGCCCTGCGCGACGGCGACGACTACGTCATCAACGGCGCCAAGACTTACATCACCAACGGCCAGCACTGCGACATCGTCATCGTCGTGGCCAAGACCGACCCCAACGAAGGGGCGCGCGGTATCTCCCTGGTGGTCGTGGAATGCGACAACCCGGGCTTCAAACGCGGTACCAACCTCAAGAAGATGGGCCTCGCATCCGCCGACACTTCGGAGATGTTCTTCGACGATTGCCGGGTGCCGGTGAGCAACCGCCTGGGCGAAGAGGAAGGGAAAGGCTTCTTTCAGCTCATGAACCAACTGCCGCAGGAGCGCTTCAACATCGCGCAGGCAGCGGTGTGCGCGATCGAGCACGCCATCAGCATTACCATCGAGTACGTAAAGGATCGTAAAGCCTTCGGCCAACGCATCCTCGACTTTCAGAACACGCGCTTCAAGCTGGCCGAGTGCAAAACCGAAGCGCTGGTGGCGCGCACGTTCGTCGATCAGCTGCTCGTACAGCACCTGGAGGGTAAGCTCGACGCCGCCACCGCCTCCATGGCCAAGTACTGGTGCACGCAGAAGCAGAACGAGATCATTGATGAGTGTCTGCAGCTGCACGGCGGCGCCGGCTACATGGACGAGTACGAAATATCACGCATGTACGCCGACGCGCGGGTGCAGAAGATCTATGGCGGCACCAACGAGATCATGAAAGAGCTGATCGGCCGCACGTTAGGATGACCGCAGGACGAACGACCCGGAGGGGTTAAAAGGGCCAGGGATGGCGGTTCAGCGCCACGAGGAAGATATAGCCAACGCTGCAGATGGCGCCGCCAAAGCCCACCAGGCGCCACGTCACGTCCCCCGCACGCAACGTCATGACACCAAAACCGATGTACGCAAGCAATGCCAGCAGTTTTGCTGCCAGCCAGCCCGACGTGAGTGAGTAACCAAGGTTGAACACCAGCGCGAGGCCACAGGCCAGCAGCAAGGTGTCGATCACATGCGGAAGAATCTTCACCGGTTTGCGCTGCAGCCAGGGTGAGCCTGAAAACGCCCACACCGATCGCATGACAAACCCGATCACGGTGAGATAGGCCAGCAGCACGTGTAGATCGCGAACCCAGTTCATGGGCAGCATTGTGCCATACCGTCGGGCTCGCATCCGCACAAAGAATGACGGTAGTCTTGCTTCGCAGAGGAAGGGGTTCGAGGACCGATGGAGCAAACCATTGACCAGGTCATTGATGGCCTGATGCGGCCCGTGGCCGACGCGGTGAGCAGTTTTATTTTCTTCGCCGTGCCGCTGGGGGATGCCGAGTTGCCGCTCATCGTGCTATGGCTGATCGCGGGCGGAGTGTTTTTCACGATCTACCTGCGCTTCGTCAACGTGCGCGGATTCGGCCATGCAATCAAGTTAGTGTCAGGTAAATACGCCGATCCCGATCACCCCGGTGAGATCTCCCAGTTTCAGGCCCTGACCACTGCCGTTAGCGGTACGGTGGGCATCGGCAACATCGCCGGCGTGGCAGTGGCCATCTCCATCGGCGGTCCGGGCGCCACCTTCTGGCTCATCGTGGCGGGTTTTCTCGGCATGAGCACCAAGCTCGCCGAATGCACGCTGGGCCAGCGCTATCGGCGCCTGGATGCGGATTCGACGGTGTCTGGCGGACCCATGTATTACCTGGAACGCGGCCTGGCAGAAAGACGTTGGCCGCGGCTGGGCCGCGCGCTCGGCATGTTCTACGCAGCCTCCATGGTGATCGGCTGTTTGGGGATCGGCAACATGTTCCAGTCCAACCAGGCAGCAGCGATTTTCGTCCAGGTCACCGGCGGTGAGGCAAGCATCTTCGCCGAGCACATCTGGGTGGTGGGCCTGATCATGGCGGCATTGGTCGGCGTGGTGATTATCGGCGGCATTCGCTCCATCGCGCAGACCACGTCGCGCCTGGTACCCGCGATGGCGCTGCTGTATGTGGTGAGTGCGCTTGTCATCATCCTGATGAACGCAGGCGAGCTGCCATCCGCCTTTGCCGCCATCTGGAACGGCGCCTTTGCTCCGGAAGGCGTCGCCGGCGGCGCCATCGGCGTCATGATCCTCGGATTTCGCCGGGCAGTGTTTTCCAACGAAGCCGGGCTCGGCTCAGCGGCAATCGCCCACAGCACAGCGAAAACGAACTACCCGGCCTCCGAAGGTTACGTCGCGCTGCTGGAGCCGTTCATCGATACCGTGGTGATATGCACGATGACCGCACTGGTGATTATCGTGACCGTCTACGAGCCGGGCATGGCAGGCAACGTGTCCGGCATCGAGCTGACCACGCGTGCGTTTGCCAGCACGATCAGCTGGTCGCCGATCCCGCTGTCGATCGCCGCGATGCTGTTCGCCTTTTCAACGATGATCGCGTGGTCCTACTATGGCCTGAAGGCATTCACGTATCTGGTTGGCGATAACCGGGCTGCAGACATCGGCTTCAAGCTGTTTTTCCTGAGCTTCGTGGTGCTCGGCAGCAGCGTACAGCTCGGCGCCCTGGTGGACCTGTCCGATGCCCTGGTGTTCGTGGTCGCCATTCCCAATCTGCTGGGGCTGTATCTGCTCGCCCCGGTGATCAAACAGGAAGTAAACCTCTATGAAAGCCATATCCGCTCTTAGCCTCTCCCTGCTCCTTTGCGGCGCGGCCGCCCAAGCGGCCGACGTGATCTTCCTGGGAGACAACATCGTCACCATGGATGCGTCCATGCGCGACCGCGAACCCACTGCGGTCGCCATCGAGGGCGAACGCATCGTGTGGGTGGGTGCGCGCGACGAACACGCCTCACACATCGAAGATCACACCGAGGTGGTAGAGCTCGGTGAGCGAGCGCTCCTGCCAGGATTCATCGACGCACACGGCCATTTCACCTTCTACGCCGCCACCGTCGATCTCGCCAACGTTGCCTCACCACCGGTCGGGCCCGCTACCGACATGGCGTCCCTACAGAAGACGCTGTTGGGGCACATCGACAGCCGTGGTATCGACGACGGTAAGTGGGTGGTGGGTTTCGGCTACGACGATTCGCTGCTCGCGGAAAACCGCCACCCGACCCGGGAAGATCTGGACGCCGTCAGCACCACCCACCCGATCGTACTCATGCACGTGTCAGGACACCTGGCCACGGCCAACAGCCGGGCACTGGAGCTGAGCGGCATCGCCGCCGCCGCAGGTGATCCGCCTGGCGGTCACATTCGCCGTAGCGCAGACGGCCAGCCAAATGGTGTGCTGGAAGAGTCAGCCACCTACCCGTTCCGGCGCTTCATGTTCGAAAACGAAGACGCTGCGGGCGCGTTCCAACGCGTACAGGACGTATACGCCGCCTACGGTGTAACCACAGTTCAGGATGGCTTCACCTCTCCGGAGGGCCTCAAAGGGCTGAAACAGGCGGCGGCCGCCGGCGCCCTCAAAGTGGACGTGGTGACCTACCCTGGCGCCGACCCTGCCAACCCTCAACCGCGCGAGAGCCTCGGCCTCGGCGGCTACGAGAACCGGCTGAAGGTGGCCGGTGTCAAGCTCATGCTCGACGGTTCACCGCAGGGCAAAACGGCCTATCTAAGCAAGCCCTACCACGTGCCGCCGCACGGTAAAGACGCGAGCTATGCGGGCTACCCTGCCCAGCCGCTCGAAACCGTCGAAAACATGGTGCGCCACTTTCTGAGCGAGGGCGTACCCATGATTGCCCACGCCAACGGCGACGCCGCCGGTGACATGCTCATCGGGTCCGTGAAAAAGGCACTGGCTCAGGCATCCCCCCTACCAGATCACCGCACGGTGATGATCCACGCGCAGACCATGCGCGAAGATCAGGTGCGTGATATGGCAGACCTCGGCATGATCCCCTCGTATTTCTCTGCCCACACCTTCTACTGGGGCGACTGGCACCGGGATTCGGTGCTCGGCCCGGAGCGCGGCCGGAACATCAGCCCGGCGGCCTGGAGCCTCGCCTACGGCGGCAAGTTTACAGTGCACAACGATTCGCCCGTGGTGCCGGCAGATATGATCCGGCTGCTCTGGGCCACCACCAACCGCAAAACCCGCTCCGGAAAGACGCTGGGGCACGGGCAGCGCATCGGCACCTACGCCGCACTCCGGGCAATGACGATGGACGCGGCCTACCAGTCGTTCGATGAAGACATCAAAGGTTCGATCAGCGCCGGCAAGCAAGCGGACCTGGTGATACTCGATCGCAATCCCCTGCTCACGCCGCGCGCGAGCCTGCTGGACGTGAAAGTGCAACGCACCTACAGCCGCGGCACCCTCATCTACGGCGAGTAGGCACTACGCCAGGGGCTCGACCCGAAACGCTTTGCGGCCGAGCCCTTTGACCAGCATGGTGTCGTGCTCCGGGTAGACCACCACGTCGTGGCTCAGCCGCTCACCGAAGACGAGATAGGTGAGCCACGCATCGGACCGGTTGACGATGTGGTGCGGCTCGGGCACACCGGCCGGAAACCAGACATGATCGCCGGCGGCAAGTGCAGTCTCTTCCTCACCACGCACCAGCATGCCTGTGCCGTCGAGCACGTACACATGCTCCTCCTCGGCGGTGTGGAAGTGGTGGTAGCTGGAAGACTGACCAGGAGGTATCCGCTCCAGCCGCGCACGTAGTGACCCGTCACATTAATTCGTCGAACTATGACGCGTCCCACGGCGTCACTGGCTAGGCGCGTCTCGCAGGGCATGGTGGTGCCATGTCCAAGAGGCGCAACAACGCCAGAGGCGCCGTGGGACGCGCCCTTCGGGTGGCCCAAAATCGCCAATAGCTGCGTTGCATCCCTTGGAAAGGTCCCGACCTGTCCTGCGGAATGCGCCTTGCTCTTGACGATTTTGGGCTCATCATAGATCAACGAATTAATGCGACGGGTCACTAGATGATCACCACTTAAGTCGACGAATTCACAGGCGAGGTTGCGGTAGGTCTCGGTGCGCCAATGCGCTTTGCTCGTGCGGGTAGGATTGGTTCTCGGCTGGGTCTCGCTCATGTCACCGTCCCTCGATCTCCCGTCAATAAGGCTGCATTTAGGTACATCGACCTCAGCGCTTCTTGTCTATAATGCGCGACTTTCGGCCGGAGAGGGCACAACAGCCCTCCTATCACCATGCATCAGGTATTCATCGACGGCCAGGCCGGTACCACGGGCCTGGAAATCACCGCGCGTCTCGAAGGCCGAGACGACATTGCGCTGCTGCGCCTGTCCGACGCCGAACGCAAGGATGAGGGCGCCCGCCGCGACGCATTGCGCGCCGCCGATGTCGCCATACTCTGCCTGCCGGACGATGCAGCCAGGGAGGCAGTGGCACTCGGCGGCGACCATACCCGCTACATCGATGCCAGCACCGCCCACCGGGTGGCCGACGGCTGGGTGTACGGCCTGCCGGAACTGGCCCCGGAGCAGCGCGATGCAATCCGGGCGGCAGGTCGAGTCAGCAACCCCGGCTGCTATCCGCAGGGCTTCATCCTGCTCGTACGGCCACTCATCGAGGCCGGCCTGCTCAGCGCCGATCAACCACTGAGCATGCATGCCCTGTCCGGTTACTCCGGCGGTGGCCGACAGATGATCGAAACCTATCAGGCCGGCGTGGGTGAGGCGCACGGCGCGCGCCCCTACGGGCTGACCCTGGCGCACAAACACCTGCCGGAAATGCACCGCTACTCCGGGTGCAAGCTCGCGCCGGTGTTTTCGCCGATCGTCTGCAACTACCTCAAGGGCATGAGCGATCACATCCCGCTGCATGCCAGCATGCTTAACGCGCCCATTGGCGAGCTGCATGCCTGCCTGGCCGCGCGCTATGCAGGCGAACCTTTCGTGCAGGTCGTGCCGCTCGATCAGAACAACGCCGCACTCGACAATGGCTTCCTGGAGCCGACTGCATGTAACGACACGAACCGTCTGGAAATCCTGCTTTTCGGCAACGATTCACACGTGCTGCTCACCGCCCGCTACGACAACCTCGGCAAAGGGGCATCCGGCGCCGCGGTGCAGAACCTCAACCTCATGCTCGGCATCGACGAGCGCACCGGGCTCTCCGCATGACCACCCTGAGCGAACGCACCAGCGACGATCTACGCGCTTTTCTGGACAGCGCCGAGGCACGACTCAGCAGCGCCACCGCAAACAAACTGGCTCTGGATCTTACCCGCGGCAAGCCGTCGGCAAGCCAGACCGCGCTGAGCAATGCGCTTGAAGAGCAGATTGCCGGCAACTACGTCGCTTCCGACGGCACCGACACACGCAACTACGGCGGCCTGCGCGGCATCCCCGAAGCCCGGGCGCTCGGCGCGTTGCTCACCGGTGCGCCGTCCGCAAACGTGCTGGCCGCAGGTAACTCCAGCCTGTCGCTGATGCACCTGGTGGTGGACACCGCCATGCGTTTCGGACTGCACGCCGATTTGGCACCGTGGCAGGACACTCCCGGCGCCGCGATACTCACCCCGGTGCCTGGCTACGATCGGCATTTCGCTCTCACGCAAGCACTCGGCATAGACATGATCAACGTGCCGCTCACGGAGCACGGCCCGGATATGCAAGCCGTGCTCGAAGCGGTCAAGGACGAACGGGTCAAAGGCATCTGGTGCGTGCCGAAGTACTCCAACCCCACAGGCTGCGTATACAGTACCGAGACCGTGCAGGCCCTCGCCGAGCTGCCGGCTAAGGCCGCGGCCGACAACTTCGTCGTGCTCTGGGACAACGCCTATGCAGTGCACGACTTCGACCCGCCCGGCGAGACACTTGCCAACCTCACCGACGCCGCCACCGCGGCCGGCACGCTGGCGCACACGGCTCAGTTCGCCTCCACCTCGAAGATCACCTTCGCCGGGGCAGGTGTGGCTTTCGTCGCCAGCGCCGAGCCGGTGCTCGCGCAGCTCGAAAAGATGCTGGCCACGGCCACCATCGGTTTCGACAAGGTCAACCAATTGCGCCACGCCCGCTTCCTCAACAACCGGCTCACCGAGCACATGCGTGCCCACGCAGCGCTTTTGAAGCCCAAGTTCGATCTGGTGCAGAACAAACTTGAGGCGGGGCTTGGCGGCCTCGGCATCGCTCAGTGGACCAATCCGCTCGGCGGATATTTCGTTTCTCTCGACGTGCTGCCGGGGCTCGCTTCGGAAATCGTCGCCATGGCGCGCGGCGTGGGTTTGTCACTCACTGCTGCCGGCGCCACTTTCCCGTATGGTAGAGACCCGAACAACTGCAATATCCGCATCGCCCCGACGTTTGCGGATCTCGACAGCCTGGAAGCGGCAATGGAGGTTCTCGTGCTCTGCGTGCAGATTGCGAGCGCGAAAAAACTACTCGAGGAGACCTGCTCTTGAGCTGGAAGCTGGAAGATTTCGACATTCCCCCGGAAGAGGGCAAAGACCGGTTTCACGATTTTGCGTTGCCGGAACCGCTGATGCGCGCCATTCATCAACTCGGCTACGAGTACTGCACGCCGATTCAGAGCGCCGTGCTACCCCTGAGCCTGGCGGACTACGACGTTACCGGGCAAGCGCAGACCGGCACAGGCAAAACGGCGGCGTTCCTGATCTCGGTGTTCACCCATTTTTGGGAAAACCCGCTGCAGGAGCCCCTGCCCAAGGGCAGCCCCCGCGCTCTGGTGCTTGCCCCCACGCGCGAACTCGCGCTGCAGATCGAAGGCGATGCCAAGGCACTCACCAAGTATATGGACGAGGTCACTCATTGCGTGGTGGGTGGCATGGACTTTCAGAAGCAGCGCGAGAAGCTGCAACGCAGCCCGGTGGATCTTCTGGTCGCGACGCCGGGGCGGCTGATCGACTTCATCAACCGCCGCGACATCAATCTGCGCAATGTTGAAATCCTCGTCATCGATGAAGCCGACCGCATGCTCGACATGGGCTTCATACCGGACGTGCGCCGCATTGTTTATCAGACACCACACAAGCGCGACCGGCAGACGCTATTCTTCAGCGCTACGTTCAATGACGATGTGATGCGCCTTGCAGACTCCTGGACGCTGCAGGGAGAACACGTGGTCATCCAGCCTGAGAGCGTCGCCACCGACAACGTGGAACAGAAATTCTGGCTCGTGAGCACCGAAGCGAAGGCGAAGCTGCTGGTCTCGTTCATCGAGCAGCACAAGCCGGAACGCATGCTGATCTTCAGCAATCGGCGCGATCAGACTCACCGCCTGCAGAAATATCTGAGCAAGAAAGGTGTGGACTGTGAAGCCCTGGCGGGCGACGTACCACAACGCAAGCGCCTGAGCACACTGAACCGTTTCAAGGACGGCGAAGTGCATTACATCGTCGCTACCGACGTAGCCGGCCGCGGAATACATGTGGACGGCATCAGCCACGTAGTGAACTACGACCTGCCGGAAGATCCGGAAGATTACGTGCACCGGATCGGCCGCACCGGCCGCGCCGGCGCCGACGGTATCAGCATCAGCTTCGTCTCGGAAGACGACGCCTTCAACCTGCCCGCTCTGGAAGAATACCTCGGCGCGCCGGTGAGCTGCGTGCAGCCGGAGCTGTAACACGTTGTCGCACCGCGGCATGTGGATGGTACTGTCGGCGCTGCTGCTTCTGCCGACGGCGGCGCAATCTGCACTGGATTGTGACTACCTGTTCCAGGACCGACCCGCCAACGCCAGGCACATCATCCATCAGTCCGGTTGGCAGCCCATGGATCAGCACGGCGCGTTCGGCTACCACCGGAAGCCGCTGTGGATTCGCTGCAGCATCCCTCAGGGTAGTACCTACGCCGGCGTGCAGAACGCGGTGCAGAAGCAGTTCGATGTATATTTCGCTGATGCCGGTGGACGCGTGCTCGATTCCTATGCCAGCGGTAGAGTACGCCGTGCGGCCGACCAACCCGTCTACTCGCCTGAGTTCTACTTCCCCGTGGCAGATGGCGCGACGTGGTTGCTGATCCACGACGACTCAACGGGACCGAAGAACTACCCCATCGCGTTCGCCAGCGAAAAGGAACTGGCAGAACGCAACGCCACGCTCACGGTAATTCATGGTCTCTACTACGGCGCCATGACCGTTTTCGTTCTCTATGGCCTGTTTGCTGCAATCGTCATCCGACCGGCGATTTTTTTCTGCTACGCGCTATACGCAACGGCGTTGATGCTGTTCCTCGCCAGCAAGGATGGTTTCGGACGCCTGTTTCTGTGGCCGGAAGCCGGTGAATTTCTTCGCTACTGGCCGGGGATAACGCTCGCGGTAACCGTCGTAGCATTCTCGCAGTTCGCCATTCGGTTTCTCCATACCCGCCGCTTTCATCCGCGCCTCACGGTAGCACTGAACGTCGCTCAGGCAGTGATCGTCGGCACGGTCATTATTCGACTGCTCACAGACCATTACCTCACACTGATCTTCGAACCCTATCTGGTGGTCTTGACGTGCACTCTGTTCCTGACCATGGGGTTGCTACGGGCCGTTTCCGGAAACTTTGTCGGGAAGATATTTCTGCTTAGCAATGCGGTCATGCTGGCAGGCACATTGACCTATGCGCTGGCTCTTGTCGGCGTCCTGAAGACGAACCTCCTGGTCACCTACTCCGTCCACCTCAGTTCGTTCATTGAGGTGGTCATCCTGTCCACGACCCTTGCCTACATGACCCGCGCCGCCCGCAGACGCAGCGTAGAGTACCGGCACCAGACTCTTGAGCTCAGCCGGCGCGTACGTCAGCTGCAGAGCGCTACGGAGCTCGCCGAAGAACACCGCCAGCTGCAGCGCTCGCTGCACAACGCCCAGAAGCAACGCACGCTGGGCCAGATGGCCGGCGGTATCGGCCACGAGTTCAACAACATTCTCGCCAGCATCCTCGGCTTTACGGAACTTGCCCAGCAACGGTTGGATGATCGCCTGCAGACTTCGCGCTATCTCGAAGAAATCCGCACCGCCAGCCGCCGTGCCAGCGACCTGGTCAGACAGCTTCTGCAGTATTCGCGCAGCACACCCCAAAAAGGGCGCGACATCGATGTTGTAGACACGGTTTCCGAGGCTTGCGAGCTTTTACGCTCCAGCCTGCCGCCAACTCTGACGATCCAGTTCGACACCGATCAAGTCGCTCCACCGGCAAGACGCATGCACATGGATCCTCAAAGTATCCAACAGGTACTGGTGAACCTCTGCCTGAATGCGTCCGAAGCCATGTCCCAACGCGGTATCATCCAGGTGGCACTGCGCTCCCGGTCAGCGGCGCAGATCACATGCTCCTCGTGCATGGAGCGCTTCTCCGGCGACTACACAGTCATCGAGGTCGCCGATCACGGCCCCGGCTTGACCGGTAACGCACACGAAATCTTCGAGCCTTTTCACACCACCAAGAACGTCGGAGACGGCAGCGGCCTTGGCCTGAGCGTCGTGCATGGCATCGTGCACGAAAGCGGCGGGCACGTGCGAGTCGGCAACCGTGCGACGGGTGGTCTCAAGGTGGCCGTTTTTCTGCGCGGCGAACCTCCATCGCAAGTGCAGCGCGACACCGCGCGCATCCTCATCATTCAGGACAACCCATCGGTCGCGAGTTACCTCACCTCGCTCCTTGACGGTGAGGCGTGGGAGGTAGCGACAGCCCGACAGGCTACCGATGCTCTCGAGCAGTTCATGGCAAACCCGAACGGATACGATTTGGTGATTGCGGACGAAGCGCTCAAGCATGGATCAGGCTTGGAGGTTGCCCAGGACCTCCTGGCGCTGCGGCCAGATCTGCCGATCATCATGACGACCCATCACAGCGATGACATCAGCATCGATGGCGCCGGACAGAACGGCATTCGCGCCGTCTTCACCAAGCCGATAGAGGCGGAACTCATGATTGCCAAGATCCGCGCCATCCTCGCTACGAAAGCGACTGCCGACGCATGAACACACAACGCGTCGCCATTGCCCAGCTTTGCGCTACAAACGACGTGCAGCGCAACCTGCGCACGATGGCGTCTCTGTGCATGCAGGCTGCAGATCTGCAAGCCGGCACCATATTCCTTCCAGAGGCGTTTTCCTTCCTGGGCCGCGATGCAGAGAAGCGCCGTATTCTCGAGCCGCTGCCCGAAGGCGGCCCGATTCTCGCACAATGCAGCGCGCTTGCGCGCAGCACCGGATGCCATCTGATTCTCGGCGGTTTTCATGAACGCGATCCGCACTCCGACAAATCGTTCAACACCTGCGTGCACCTGGACGACCGTGGTGAAGTGACTGCGCTTTACCGCAAGATCCATCTGTTCGATGTTTCCCTCGCCGACGGCACTCAGCTCAGGGAATCGGGACGCACGACACCCGGCTCCGAAGTCGTCTGCACGCACGCTCCGTTTGGCTGTCTGGGGTTGAGCGTGTGCTACGACGTGCGCTTTCCGTACCTTTACCAGGCGTTGGTGGATCGCGGCGCCATCGCGCTTACGGTGCCGTCAGCGTTCACCGCCACGACAGGCGCAGCACACTGGCACGTGCTTCTGCGAGCCCGTGCCATCGAGTGTCAAAGCTACGTCATCGCCCCAGCGCAGCACGGTGATCACGGCAACGGCCGTCGCTCCTTTGGCCACAGCCTTGTCATCGATCCCTGGGGTGAGATCATCGCTGAGATTGCCGAAGGCGATGGTGTGGCCGTCGCGGATATCGACCCGGAGCGCGTAGCGCAGGTGCGCCGAGACCTTCCTAGCCTGCAACACCGCCGCTCTTTAGAATTGCCGTAGATCTGCTTGGGAAAGCCATGAACACAAACTCCGGCCGTAGCCTCATCATCGTGGCGGCACTCATCATTATCGCTGCCGGCATCAAGGCCGCGGAAGAAGTGATGGTGCCTTTCCTGCTGGCAGCCTTCATCGCAACCATCGCCGCCACGCCGGTGTTCTGGCTGCAGAATCGAAAAGTGCCGCTGGGACTGGCCATTACCGCAGTCATGGCGATGATCGTCGTCACGCTCTTCGGTGTCGGCGCCCTTGTGGCGCAATCGGCCAACGAGTTTACGGACAAGCTCCCCTTCTACCAGACGCGGCTGGACACGCTGGTCGCCGGTGCCGGAACCTGGCTGGCGGAGATGGATATCGAGGTACCCGCAAACCTGTTCGAAGATTATTTCAACGTTGGCGTTGCGCTGGAGATGGCCGGCAACACTCTGCGTGGGTTGAGCGGCGCGCTCTCCAACGGCTTTCTCATACTGCTGACCGTGATATTCATTCTCTCCGAAGCGTCGAGCTTTCCACGAAAACTCGGCGAGGTGCTGAAAAACCCGGATCGTGACCTGCCACACTTTGAGCTGTTTGCGGTAAATGTGAATCGCTATATCGCCATCAAGACAACGGTGAGCGCGGTCACAGGCATCATCGTCGGCGTGTTCCTGGCGATTCTCGGTGTCGACTTCCCGCTGCTCTGGGGCCTGCTCGCCTTCCTGCTCAACTACGTGCCGACGATCGGCTCCATCATCGCCTCGGTACCCGCAGTACTGCTGGCGCTGGTGCAGCTTGGGCCGGGCTACGCGCTGGTGACGGTGGCCGGGTTCGTGGTCGTCAACATCGTCATGGGCAATGCCGTGGAGCCACGGTTCATGGGCCGCGGTCTGGGCCTATCCACCCTGGTGGTGTTTCTGTCGTTGGTGTTCTGGGGTTGGATGCTCGGACCGGTAGGCATGCTGCTATCCGTACCGTTGACCATGACTGCAAAGATCGCGCTGGAAGCAAACCCCAGCACGGAGTGGCTCGCACACCTCCTGGGGCCGGCGGAGCCGGATGAGTTGGTGCCGGTAGAGGATGCCATCACATGAGCTACGTGCGGCCGAACATCGATGCCATGGATGGGTACACCTGGGGTGAGCAACCTGCCGACGGGCGCACCATCAAGCTCAACACCAACGAAAACCCGTACCCGCCGAGCCCCAGGGTAGACGAAGCGCTCCGCTCCCTCAGCGGCGCAAGCCTGCGCCGCTATCCCCAGCCTACGGCACTACCCCTGCGTGAAGCACTTGCCGCGCAGCACCAGCTCACCCCTGATCACTTCGTACTTACCAATGGCGGCGACGAAGCGCTACGCCTGGCCTTTACCACCTTCGTGGAACCCGGCGCCGCCTTTGGCGTTGCCGAGCCGAGCTACTCACTGTACGACGTGCTGGCCAACATCCACGGCGCAAGCATCGTTCGAGCGGCGCTCGGCGAGGATTTTGCCATGCCGTCAGATTTCGCTGCGCGCATGAATGACGCTGGTGTGCAGCTCACCTGCCTCGTCAACCCGCACGCACCCTCCGGCACCCTGCAATCCGCCGATGCACTCTCAAGTATCGCGGCGGAACTCAATGGGGTGCTGCTCATCGACGAGGCGTACGTGGATTTCGTTGATCCGTCCTGCGGTTACAACGCGCTGCCTCTGCTCGCGCATCACGACAACGTGCTGATCCTGCGCACCTTCAGCAAGGGTTACGGGCTGGCGGGCCTGAGGCTGGGCTACCTCATCGGTGCACCGGAACTCATCGGCCCGATCCTGTGGAAAACCCGCGACAGCTACAATATCGATCACATCAGTCAGACGCTGGGACTGGCGGCGTTCACCGATCAGGCGTATGCGAGCAGCACCTGGCAGCGTGTACGCGATGCACGACACCGGCTGCATGGCGCTCTCGCCGCGCGTGGGCTGCCGGCAATGCCGAGTCAGACGAACTTCCTGCTCACCGACTGCTACGCTGCGCCTATCAGCGCGGCCGATCTATACCGCGGCTTGAAGGAGCAACACATCCTGGTGCGCTTTTTCGACACGCCGCGCCTGAATCGCTACCTGCGCATCACCGTGGGCACCGAGGAAGAGAACGAACGCCTGCTCAACGCGTTGGACACCCTGTTGTGAGCGATGCCAAGCATCTGCTCACCGCCGCACAGATCGCAGCGCTGGCCGAGATCGAGAGCCAGCACCAGTTCAACGCCAACGCCATCCGCCACAGCCGCACGCTGAGCGATGCGACCGGCATGCAACGTCTGGGCGTGCATCTGGTGCGCGTGGAGAGCGGCCGCGACAGCACCCAGCACCACTACCATGACAATGACGAGGAGTTCATTTACGTCCTATCGGGACGCGGCGAAGCTCGCCTGGGTGATCAGGTGGTGCCGGTGCAGGCCGGCGATTTCATGGGGTTTCCCAGCGGCAGCGCGCCTCACAGCCTGCACAATCCGTATGATGAAGACCTGGTGTACCTCATGGGCGGTGAGCGCAACCAAAACGACGTGGTGCACTACCCGGATATCAGAAAATCGCTCATCAAAACCGCCGGGCAACGGCTGAGCGCCAACTGGGAAGACCTGCAGACACATCCGCCCAAACAGGGCTGATCGGTGCTTCCCCTTCGCGACGAGAATCCCACTTTCGCAACTCCATGGGCCACCTATGCGCTCATCGGGCTGAACTTGCTCGCATGGGTCGCCCTGCAGGGTTTGGGTGTTGATCCGGCGCTCGGGGAATCCATTTGCCGGTACGGTTACATCCCGGGGGATGTGCTCGGCACCGCCGCCGCAGGCAGCGCCTGGCCGATCGATGCCACGAGGGTGTGCGTGATCGACGGCAACGGCAGCTGGCTGAGCGTGGCCAGCAGCATGTTCATGCACGGCGGTTGGTTCCACATTCTGGGAAATCTCTGGTTCCTATGGATTTTCGGCGACAACGTGGAAGACGCCATGGGCAGCGTCCGCTTCGTTGTTTTCTACCTGCTGTGCGGCGTGGCCGCCGCTGCTGCACAGACCATGTCCGCACCCGACAGCACCGTGCCCATGGTGGGCGCAAGCGGCGCCATCGGCGGTGTAATGGGCGCCTATGCGCTGCTCTACCCGAAGGCGCGGGTGCACATGCTCATCTTTCTCGGCTTCTTCGTCACCACCGCCGCGGTTCCTGCCGTGCTCATGCTCGGCTACTGGATCATCGTGCAGTTGCTCGGCGGTGTGTTTACCCCCACGGGTGGCGGCGGCGTTGCATTCTGGGCCCATATCGGCGGCTTCGCAGCAGGCCTCGCCCTGGTATTGCCATTCAGAAACCCGGCCCGGCTGGCGCGCCACCTGGCGCAGACCAGACGGCGCACTGCACGACATCGCTGGTAGACTGCCGGATAAATTCCAACGATAGAGGGCCAACCCGTGAGCCAGAAACCCGCCGTAAGCCTCGCCGCCGTTCCCGGCCGCCGTCAGAAAATCCTGGAGCTCGGCCTCGAAATCGAACGCCGCGGATATCCCGGCATTTACGGCCCGAGCCTGGGGGACAGTCTGTCGCTGATGACCGCCCTGGCTGCCGTGACCAGCGAAGTGGAACTCGGCACCAGCATCATGCCGATCTACTTCCGCGAAGCCCGCGACTTCGCCGCCACGGCCTCGTTCATTCATGAGCTATCCGGCGGCCGCTTCCGCTTCGGCGTGGGCGTGAGCCACGAGCCAGCACTCACCCGCATGGGCATTCAGGCCGGCAAACCGCTGGGGGACATGCGCCGTTTCGTGGAAGACCTGAAAGGCACCGAGCGCGTGGGAGACCTGCCACCCATCGTGCTCGCCACGCTGCGAGACAAAATGATCAGGCTCTCAGAGGAAATCGGCGATGGCATGGTGTTCGCCAACGGCGCGCGCAGCTACATGCACCACTCACTGTCTGTATTGTCCGATGCCGCCCGCGGCAGCGACGACTTCTTCATCGGCAACATGATCCCAACCTGCATCAGCGACGATCGCGCGGCCGCCGCTGCGGTCAATCGACGCACCCTCACCAGCTACGCATTCCTGCCCAACTATCGCAACTACTGGAAGGCAGCGGGCTACGAAGAGGAGATGAACGCGGTAGAAGCCGCCATCGAATCCGGTGACATGAGCCGGGTGCCGGAGTGTCTGTCCGATCGCTGGCTCGCCGACACGACCCTGTTCGGCACCGCCTCGGAAGTGCGCGAAGGCATCGAGGCGTGGTTCGACGCCGGCATCAAAACGCCGATCATCGTGCCCTCTTCCGCCGCTGGCAATCAGCTCAAAGCGTTCGAAGAGTTTTTCGCTCTGTACGATTGATCGCGCAAGCTGTGCACCACCTGCGCCTGATTCGCCACGCCAAGTCCGACTGGTCGCAGGACCTGTCGGACTTCGAGCGTCCGCTGAACGGCCGCGGCGAACGCAACGGCCCGGCCATGCAGCGCTGGCTTGCCGCAGAACCCGAACCGGCGCGCTGGATCTGGTGTAGCGCTGCGACACGCGCGCGGCAAACGTGTGCATTCGTCGCGGCCGCCTTCGATGTGCCCGAGGCCTGCATCGCCTATGAAGCGGACCTCTATCTGGCAACTGCAGAGACAGCACTGGACTTCGTAGGTGCAACGCCAGACGGCATCCCGTCGGTTGCGGTGGTGTTCCACAACCCCGGCATCAGCTACCTCGCGCACCGCTTGAGCGGCGGCGAGATCGACCACGTGCCCACCTTCGGCGTGGTCCATCTTGTCACTGAGAAGGCCTGGCACCACTGCGCACCTGACGACTTCCGGCTGGTGTCGTTCATGTCACCCAAGCAGCTTCCCTGACGGCACTATGAGATTTGCGAAAGACGCCCTGGATGTGGGCCTGTTCACCGATCATGCAGCACCGATGCTCGCATTCTGGCAGCAGGAAGCTGGCCTCGTTTGCAGCGAAGCGCTGGCGCTCGGAGAGGACCTGACGCAGCACCGGCATGCCATCGGCGCGTCGGTGCTGAAGCTGAACGACGTTGCAGGCAGCCTCACACCGAGCGCCGCAGGTCCCATTCAGGAACTGAGCATCGTCGCCGACGTTGCTGAACCGCGGCACCTGAGCGACCCCGACGGCAATCGCCTGAGCCTGATTCCGAGAGGCCACAACGGTGTGGAACAGCTCTGCGTGCACCTGACCTGCAACGACCCGCAGGCAACCGAGCGATTCTACCGCGATGCCATTGGCCTCGAGAGCATCTCTCCCGGGACGCTGGCCTGCGGCACCAGCCGCCTGCACCTCACCCGCGGCCTGGTAAATGCCGGTCTGCCCCTGCGCGCACCGGGTTATCGCTACCTGACGTTCCAGGTATTCAATGCCGATCAGGCCTATGAGCAGGCGCTGGCCGCCGGAGGAACAGCCGGCGTTGCGCCATACATCATCGGCGACATCGCCCGCATCGCTTTCGTGTGTGACCCGGACGGCACCTGGATCGAGCTGAGCCAGCGGCGCTCCATCGTCGGCACCCTGGACGCCGGTTGAATTGGTTCTGAACCACGGCTGGCGGTTACAATCGCCGGCAAACCAGTGTCAGGACATGCCATGGGCCCTTTCTCTTTCCTCGTACTGCTCGCCATCGCCTACCTGCTGTGGCGCATCACCGACCAGCTTCCGGATCTGATCTTCCGGCTCAGCGAGATCCAACGCGACGTGGCGGAGCTGCGGCGCAAGCTCACCGAGGACGAGGGCAACGGCGCATGAGCCGCCGGCTGCTGCTGGGTGGCGTACTTCTGGCAGCCACCACGGCGGCGCTTGCTGACGACCGCTTCAAGGATGTAGTCGTCACCTCCACGCCGGTCAGCGGCGCGGTGCACATGCTCCTCGGCGCAGGCGGTAACATCGCTGCCTCCATCGGCGAGGACGGCACGCTGATCGTCGACGATCAGTTCGCGCCGTTGGCCGGGCGCATTCAGGACGCCCTCAATGACATCGGCGGCGCGGCGCCGCGGATCATCATCAACACGCACTTCCACGGCGACCATACCGGCAGCAACGCCGAATTCGGGCGCAACGGCACGATCATCGCGCATGACAACGTGCGTGCCCGGCTGGTGGCCGAAGACATACCGCGCACCGGACTGCCGCTGGTCACCTTCGACGACCGCTTATCGGTGCATTTCAACGGCGACCTGATCGAACTGTTGCACCTGCCTGAAGGACACACTGACGGTGATGCCGTCGTGTGGTTCAAAGGCGCAGGCGTGGTGCACCTGGGCGACCACTTCTTCAACGGCTTTTATCCGTTCGTCGATGTCGCAAGCGGCGGCAGCATAGAGGGCTACCTGCGCAACCAGAGCACCGTGATTGACCGGGTGCCGGAAGATGCGAAGATCATCCCGGGACACGGGCCGCTGGCCTCGGTGGAAGACCTCGCACGCACGCAGAACGTCATCCGCCACAGCTATGCGCTGGTGCGCGAGCAGTTGGAGAAAGGCACGTCCAAGCAGGACATCGCCGCAGCGTTGGACGCCGAGTATCCCACCTGGGGTACAGGTTTCATCAGCGCCGCCGGGTGGATCGACATCATCCAGTCCAACCTTGACTGACCCAATCAGCGAGCTGCGCGCAGATCGGCAGCGGGCCGGCGAGCTGGCAGATCCGCACGCTGGACTATGCACGCTGGCAACCGTCGACGAGCACGGCGCACCGCATGTACGCACGCTCGTGCTGCGGGATCTGCATGACCGCTTAGCCCTGTTTCTCAACGCCACGAGCCCTAAACAACGACAACTCAACTCGGGTCAGGCGGCAATCTGTGTGTACCTCGCCAGCCTCCAGCGCCAGTACCGACTGAGTTGCAACATCGAGCCCATCGCTGTGCAGATCGTGCAGGACAGCTGGCAGATGCGGCCCGACGCACCAAAGCGCATGGACTGGTACTACGTGCAGGGACGCGTCCAGTCGAGCAATGTAACAGACCGGCAGACGCTACTGGGCGAGCTCGACGCGATGAACCTGACGACACCCCTTGCCGCGCCGCCCGAAGCCGTCGGTTACTGGCTCAACCCGCACTTCGTTGAACGCCTGGATCTGGCGCAGGACAACGGTGTGCACGATCGCGTTGCCTGGTCGCTAGATGATCGCCGGTGGACGCAGACGACGCTGGTACCCTAACATCGAACGACACAACCCACAGCGTGCAACATCATGTTTAAAAAACTCCTGAAAACCACGCCGATCCTTCTGCTGTTGTGCATCGCCGCATCTGCACACGCAGAACCTGCCACTGCCAAAGCCGCCATCACCGCCTGGCTGAAGGATCTCGATGCGGAGCGGTACGTGGCTTCCTGGGACGCCGCCGCACCGATGTTCAAGGCCCAGGTCACCCAGAAGCAGTGGGAAAAAATGGCTGCAAAGGCACGCCAGCCGTTAGGCGCCCTCGTGTCGCGGGAACTCACGGCGGCGGAGTACAAGAGCGCACTACCCGGCGCACCCGCCGCCGACTACGTTATTTTCGTGTTCACCGCAGACTACACGGAACGCTCAGGCACCACGGAAACGGTGACCGCAATGCTGGTGGGCGGCACCTGGCGGGGCGTGGGTTACTTCATTCGATAGTGACCCGCTCATCCGAGCTCTGCCGTGACGATTCCGTGCAGATTGGCGAAGCAGGTTTCTTTGGCCGTGCTCACGAATCCCTGCATGAATGGTGCATCTGCCTGGTCTGCGCGCACCGCCGCATACAGCGTAGGCCACACCCCTTCCTCGCCAAGCGATGCCGTCGCGATGTACTTCTTCTCGCGATACTCATGCAAAGCCCAGTTCGGCAGGCAGGTGACGCCTCGTCCGCTGGCCACGAGCTGAATCATCATCGGCGTGAGCTCCGCCGTGCGCACCCGCGCCGGCTCCACGCCAGCCATGTCGAGAAACGACTTGAAGATATCCAGACGCACGCGATCCACAGGATAGGTGATGAGCGTCTGGTCGATGAGGTCGTCGGGTTCCACCCATTCCCTCGCCGCAAGCGCGTGGCCCTTGCCCATGGCAAGCTGTGCCTCGTAGCTGAACAGCGGCAGGTACACCAACCCCAGATCCTCCACCGGGTCCGCCGTGATGACGAGATCCAGATCACCGCGCCCCAACGCCGGCAGCGGCGCAAACGGAAAGCCGCTGGCGATGTCGAGCTCCACGTCCGGCCAGGACTCCCGATACAGGTCAATGGCGGGCAACAGCCATTCGAAACAGCTGTGGCACTCGATGGCCATCATGATCCGCCCGGACTCCCCGCCTGCGAGACGCGCCACATCAAGCTCAGCGCGATGCATGAGCGGCAGAATCTGATCAGCCAGCGCCACCAGACGCGAGCCGGCACTGGTGAAGCGCACCGGTTTTGTTTTGCGAATGAACAGGGCACACCCTACCCGCTCCTCGAGATCTTTGAGCTGATGGGACAGCGCCGACTGCGTCAGAAACACCCGTTCAGCCGCTTCCACGAGGCTGCCGGTATCCCGCAGTGCCACCAACGTGCGCAGGTGTCGCAGTTCGATCTGAGACATGCATCACCTCATGAACGGGTTTCAAGATAACGTGCTTATCGCATGCATGATATTCATGTTTGCGCAGGCGCGCCAGACGCCGGCATTGAGTACTGGCACACGCCGGCATATCCGCGGCCACGGCTACAATTGACGCCATCGTACCGACCACGAAATCGCCAGGCTGCCGCGTGTTCAATCCCAACGCCACGATGATCGATGCCTTCGTGACCTACACGTCCAGCACGTTTCGTGAGGCATTCCCTGCCGCGCCGAACGCGTACGGTGTCTTCCTCGAAGCCTCGGCACGCAGCGCGCTCGAAATACTGCTCGGCTGCGATTGTCCCTATC
>JAUIED010000172.1 GCA_030428905.1 Gammaproteobacteria bacterium | reverse complement strand
AGGGCGCTAGCAGGGTGGCAACAAGCAGCCACCAGACAGGCTGAACGAATCTCTTCATCGTCACTTTGGTCATCACTATTGCTCCTCTCCACAGGGCATTGCGAGCGGCAGAGTACCCGTTTTTTAAATCGAAATCGATAGATTATTAATGCTTCGAAATCAATATTCCTGCCTTCACGCCGCTGAATTCGGTGGATTCTAAGAGCGCATCGGTTTCGATATGATGCGGACTCATTCAGAGAGGAATGCAGCAATGGGCAACCTGCCAAAGGCTTTCGGTCAGAGCGTGCGCCGCAAAGAAGACCCACGCCTGATCACCGGCGCCGGCCGCTACACCGATGATCAACAGCTGCCACAGCAGGCCTGGGCTGCGTTCGTACGTTCGCCCATCGCGCACGCCAACATCGGCGAGGTGGACACCAGCGCAGCACTTGAGCACCCAGGCGTCGTCGGCGTGCTGACAGGCGCGGAATTCGCTGCCAGCGGCCTGAACGACCTGGCCTGCGGATGGATGATCCACTCCAGGAACGGCGATCCCATGCGGGTGGGTGAGCACCCAGCGCTGGCATCGCAGCGGGTACGCTACGTCGGCGAGCCCGTCGCCGTGGTGGTCGCCGACAGCCGCCAGGCGGCGCGTGCTGCTGCAGAGCTCGTCATGGTGGACTACGACGAGCTGCCCGTTGTTTCCGACGTAGAGGCCGCAGCAGCGCCGGACGCCGTCGTGCTGCACGATGCCGCGCCAGGAAACCAATGCTACGACTGGGAGATCGGTAACCGCGACGCCGTGCGCAAAGCATTGGACGAGGCAGCGCACGTTACCGAGATCCGCCTCATCAACAATCGCCTGGTGCCCAACGCCATGGAGCCGCGGGCAGTGAACGCAAGCTACGACGCCAGCCGTGATCGCTACACCTTGTATGTGGCGAGCCAGAACCCGCACGGCCTGCGCATGACCCTGGCGGCGGTCATCGGCTTCGGCCCAGAGCACAAGATTCGCGTGATATCAGAAGACGTCGGCGGCGGTTTCGGCTCCAAAGCCTTCAACTACGCCGAAGAGGTGGTGTGCATGTGGGCGGCGAAACGCCTCGGCCGCCCGGTGAAATGGACCGCCGAGCGCTCAGAGTCGTTTCTCACCGACGCACACGGCCGCGACCACATCACCACCGCGCGCCTGGCCATGGACGCAAACCACCGCATTACCGCGCTGGACGTGTCTACCCACGCCAACCTCGGGGCGTACCTGTCGACGTTTGGCAGCCTCGTGCCCACCTATGTGTACGCCACGCTGCTGTCCGGGCAGTACGACATCCCGAACATCTATGCCAACGTGGTGACGCGCTACACCAACACCACGCCCGTAGATGCCTATCGTGGCGCAGGGCGCCCGGAGGCGGGCTACGTGGTGGAACGGCTGGTGGACGTTGCCGCACGCGAGCTGGGCATCGACCCGGCGGAGTTCCGCAGGCAGAACTTCATTCGCACATTCCCACATGCCACGCCGGTGGAGATGACCTACGATTCCGGTGATTTCCAGGCACACCTCGACAAAGCCTTGGACATGATCGACGCAGCCGGCTTCGAAGCCCGCCGCGAAGCGTCCCGCGCCGAAGGTAAGCTGCGCGGGCTCGGCATCGGCTGCTACATCGAAGCGGCCGGCATCGGCCCGTCAGCACGCCTGGGTAAGCTCGGCTCCGGCGCCGGGCTGTGGGAATCCGCAGAAATCAGGGTCAACCCCACCGGCAGCGTCGAAGTGCTCACCGGCTGCCACAGCCACGGTCAGAGCCACGAGACCACCTACGCCCAGCTCGTTGCAGACCGCTTCGGCATCAGCGTGGACGACGTGGAAATTCTCCACGGTGACACCGATGTGGTGCAGTTCGGCATGGGCACCTACGGCTCCCGGTCAGGGCCAGTGGGCCTGTCGGCCATCGACATGGCCTGCGACAAGATCGTCGCCAAAGCCGAGAAGATCGCCGCGCACCTGCTCAACGTTCCGGCAGACACGGTGACCTTCGAAGACGGCGAGTTCGCAAGCGAAGCCACCAACGAACGGCTGGGTTTTGCCGAGGTAGCGCTCAACGCCTACACCGCGCATCACTTTCCCACCACGGAGATCGAGCCCGGGCTGAAAGAGACCACGTTCTTCGATCCCCCGGACTTCAACTTCCCGGCCGGCACGCACGTATGCGAGGTGGAGGTGGACCCAGCCACCGGCGTGGTACGCATCGCCCGGTTTGTTGCCGTGGACGACTTTGGCGTCATCGGCAATCCCATGGTCGTGGAAGGCCAGGTGCACGGCGGCCTCGTACAGGGCATTGGCCAGGCGCTCTTGGAACAGGCACGCTACGACGACTACGGCCAGCTCCTCTCAGGCTCGTACATGGACTACTGCATGCCCCGCGCGGACGATGTGCCAGACTTCGACGTCGGCTTCACAGAAACCCGCTCCACCACCAACCCGCTCGGCATGAAGGGCTGTGGCGAAGCTGGCTCCATCGGCTCGCCACCGGCGGTGATCAACGCGATCTGCGACGCCCTCGGCATTCGGCACATCGACATGCCGGCGACGCCGGAGAAGGTGTGGCGAGCCGTCACATCCGCCGCCTGACGGGCGCACGGCGGTGAACGAGCTGAAGCGGGGCTGGCGATTCGTCAGCGCCTGCTGCTTCGGCATCGTCTGCTCTGCCATCGTGTTGCCGTACTATTCCATCGGCACACTGGTCGACCCCGTCACCACCGCGTTCGGCTGGACGCGGTCGGAATTTCAAACAGCAATACTCTTCAGCTCAGGTCTCGGCGCGCTCACCGCCCCTGTCGTGGGCTGGCTGATCGATCGCTATGGCGTGCGGCGCGTGGGCATACCTTCCCTGGTTGGCCTCGGTTGCGGCTTTTTCATCGCAGCGTCTATGGACGGCCCCCTGTGGATGCTGTACCTGGCCTACGGTGCCATGGCCCTGCTTGGCGCAGGCACGATCCCCGTCACCTGGACCCATGCCATCACCAATCAGTTCTTCGCCCAGCGCGGCCTGGCGCTGGGCCTTGCGCTGACCGGCACCGGCATCTGTGCGGTAGTGGCGCCTTACTACTCGCTCGCGCTGCTCGAAGCATTCGGCTGGCGTGGTGCCTACTTCGGGCTTGGCCTGCTGCCCATACTCCTGGCGCTGCCGCTGGTTTTTGCCTGGCTTCGGCCGTTCGAACGGCCCGCAGAAGTCGAGCCGACGCTTGCGCCGGAACATGGCATGACCTTCTCAGAGGCGCTGCGCAGCTACCGCTTCTGGTTGCTGCTGGCAACGATCTTCCTCGCCTATATGGGCTTTTCCGGCATCGGCCCCAATCTGTTCCCCTCCCTCACCGACGACGGTATGACCAGTAGCGAGGCCGCCAACATCGTCAGCATCTTCGGCGGTGCGATCGTCGCCGGGCGTGTGGTGGTGGGCTACTTGGTGGATCGGTTCTGGGCTCCTGGCGTGGCCGCCGTAGCGCTCCTGTTACCCGTGGTCGGCGCCTGGGTGTTTTCCACCTCGCCCGGCTTCGCCGCCGCGGGCGCATCAGCATTCCTGCTGGGATTCGCGGCGGGCGCAGAGCTCGATCTGATGTCGTTTCTGGTGGCCCGATACTTCGGGCTCAAGCACTACGGCAAGATCTACTCGGTGGCCTACGCAACGCTTGCCGTGTGCTCCGGCACCGCCCCGATGCTGTTCGCCAGGGTGTACGATGCCACGCAGAGTTACGACAGCGCCTACCTGATCGCTGCCGGCCTGTTTCTGGCGAGCGCGCTGCTCGTGCTGCTGCTAGGACGCTACCCACAGAGGTTCGACCCATGAGATACGCCATCAAGACCGCACCGCAATACACCCGCTGGGAAGACATGCTGGCCGTGTGGCAAGCGGCAGACCAGCTGCCCGTGTTCGAATCTGCCTGGAACTTCGACCACTTCTACCCCATCAATGTGCCGGACACGACCGGCCCCTGCATGGAAGCCTGGACCACCCTCACAGCGCTCGCCCAGGCCACCCAACGCATACGCATCGGTTGTATGGTGAGCGGCGTGGTCTACCGGCACCCGGCGGTGCTCGCCAACATGATCGCCTCACTGGACATCATCTCCGCAGGGCGCCTGGAGATCGGCCTCGGCGCTGGCTGGAGCGAGGAAGAGTGCGAGGCCTACGGTATCCATCTTGGCACGCTGAAAGAGCGCTTCGACCGATTCGATGAGGCGTGCGCCGTGGTGCACGGGCTGCTCACGCAGGAGGTCAGCAACTTCGACGGCCGCTACTTTCAGCTCCGGGATGCCCGCTGTAACCCGCCGCCGCTGCAGAAGCCACACCCACCGCTGTGCATCGGCGGCAATGGCGAGAAACGCACCTTCCCGAACGTCGCCCGCTATGCAAACCACTGGAACTACGCCGGTTTCGATGTCGAAGGGTTCGTGGCCAAGCGCGCTGCGCTGCATGCACAGTGCGTAGCGCAGGGGCGCGACCCGGCCGGCATCATGACAAGCGTTCACCAACCGGTGCAGTGGGACAACCTGAGCGCGACGGAAGCATCGGTGCGAGCGTTCAAAGCGGCGGGATTGGACCTGCTGATCTTCTATCTGCCGCCGCCGCATGAAGCCGCGGCGCTGGGGCCGCTTGCCGACCTGGCGGAAAGGGTTGGTTAATCCGCCTCAGCCACTACAGACAAAGAGGTAAACGCATTGCCCGTTGCAGACTACCGCCTGACTGATCCAGCGGTGATGGCAGATCCATACCCGTTTTACGCCGCACTGCACGAAGAGAATGCGAGGGCTGTTGAAGTACCGGGCGTCGGATATTGGGTTGGCCGCATGAACGACGTGCGCAGCTGCGCGCGCAACACGACCGTGTTCTCCAACAGCTACTTCGGCGACGCCGGCCCGCTGCCTACCGGGGTAAACGCGGACCCGCTGCAGCCGGACGTGCAGGCACTGTTCGACAGCGGGCCGCCAGTGGTGAACGCACTATGGACCACTGATCCGCCGGTACACAGCCAGCACCGCAAGCTCGTAAACGTCGCCTTCACGCGACGCTGGGTGGAGGAGCGCAGTGCCGGCATTCGTGCCATTGCTGACGAGCTTCTCGACGCGCTGGCCGGTGCCGCACAGTTCGACGCCATTGCAGATTACGCCGTACAGATCCCGCTGCTGGTCATCGCCGATGCACTTGGTGTACCCCGCGCCGACCGGGAGCAGTTCAAACACTGGTCCGACGACATACTGGCGGGCAATCTGGACGTACTGGACCACGAGCGCCGCCTGCAGGTCGCCCGATCCTGGGTGGACGCCACGCGCTACTTCGTCGACATCATCGAATCACGGCGGCGCAACCCACAGGACGACCTCATCAGCCGGCTGGCCACCGCAGAGGTGGACGGTGAGCGCCTGGAAAACGCTGAGATTCTGCCCATCGTCTCCACGCTCCTGCTCGCGGGAAACGAAACCACCACCAACCTGATCGGCAACAGCATCGTCCGCCTGCTCGAAGAACCGGCCCTGGAACGACGCCTGCGGGATCGACCGGCAGACATCGAACCGTTCCTGGAAGAGGTGCTGCGACACGATGCGCCCGTTCAGTGCCTCTACCGGGTTACCCGCGCGCGTTTTCGGCTGGGAGACGTGGAGATTCCCGAGGGTGCCCAGGTCATGCTGGGTTGGGGCTGTGCCGGCCGGGATCCGGAGTTCTTCGACGATCCGGCGCGGTTCGACATGGATCGGTACAACCTCAAAGAACACGTGGGCTTCGGCTACGGTCCGCACCTGTGCGTTGGCCTCGGTCTGGCTCGAGCGGAAGCGCGAATCGCCTTCGAGGCGTTGTTCGCCCGCCTACCAGGCGTGAAACGAGCCGATGAACAACCGTTAGCCTATCTACCGACGTTCGCGACCCGCGGCGTGCGGGCCCTGCGTCTGCAAGGTGTTTCTGCTACCGGGCAGCCGCCGCTGTAATCGGGCGCCCAGGCGGGATCAGAGTTTTTCCCGCAGACCCGCCTCTTCCAGCCGCGGCTTGAGAACACGCTCGTACTGCTCGATACCGGCGTGGTAGTCCACCCAGCTCATGGTGGTGCCGTCGAGGCCCGCCTCGCTCAGCGCAACCAGCCCCTCCACCACCTGATCGGCGGTGCCCACCAGCGGCAGGGCGCCGTAGCCAGCAATCATGTTGGCGGCCATGGACTCCCACTCCTCGCCGAGCGCGCTCTGGGAGTTGGGTATCAGCACGTCCAGCAGGTTACGCACGCCTTCCCAGTCGCCGTGCTCGTGCACGTAGCGGTCGCGCATGGCCACTGCTTCAGCCTCCGTGTCGCAACAGACGATGTAGACCTGCCCATACACCGCAAGCGCCCGGTTGTGGTTCGCGGCGGCCACTTTGGCACGCTGGGCCGCTTCGCCGGCGCCGGCGAGATCCGGCGCGACGACGAAGTTGAGGTCTGCGTTGGCGGCAGCAAACTCGATGCCACGCGGGCTGTTGCCGGCGCTCATGATCACGGGCTCCACCTGGACCGGCGACGGCTCCGAGTAGGCGTTGGGGCAATCGAAGTAGGCGCCCTGGTAGTGAAACGTCTCCTGCGCACGCCAAAGTGCACGAATCAGCCCCAACCAATCCTCCGCCATGTCGTAGCGCGCATCGTGGTCGAGCTGCTCGGTGCCGAACATGGCGATCTCGGTCTGGTTCCAGCCGGCGACGATGTTCAAACAGAATCGCCCGCCGGATATGTGATCAACCGTGGCGAACTCCTTCGCCACGCGCACCGGATGCACCGTCGGCACGTGGCACGTAGCGAACAGCGCGATACGCTCCGTCACTGCCGCCAGGCCCGCCGCCCAGGTGAACGGGTCGAAGCTTCGATGGTTGAAGTTGGTAGCGCCACCCATGCCACGCCACCGCGCCACCGGCACCAGCGCATCGATGCCCGCCCGCTCCGCGGCGATGGCGATGCGCTTGCTCTCCTGCCAGGTGACCTCAATGGTGCCGGGAACGCTGGTCATGGAGCAGCCGCCGCTGACGTTAACGCCAAACACCGCCAGCTTCAGCCGGTGCGGGCTCTCCCGCATCGGGTTGGTCACGGTGCTTCTGCCGGTGCAAACACCAGCAACAGGTTGCCGGGTTCGTGGAAGTACAGACCATATCCCGAGTTCACCACCAGGTGGCCGTCGCCAATGGCCGGGCCGGCACCGCTCATACCGCCGCCTTTGCCTGCGAGCCCGTTGACCGTCTCCACACTCTGTGTGGTGTCGTAGGACCACAGCACATCGCCCGTGTCACGGGCATAGGCACGCACCACACCGTCCAGATGGCCTGCAAAGACCACGCCTGGAGCCGCGGTAATCGCAGCGGACACACCAGGATCACAGAACGGCCGATCCGGCCCGCAGGTGTCTTCCTGCACGTGGTTCCACAACACCGTACCTTCCACCGCATCGATGGCATGCACACCGGGACGAGCCTGTTCCGGGTCCAACACGTCGCCGTTACGCGTATCGTTCATGTCGTTGATCGGCGCATAGACGATGCTGCCTTCAACGGCCATACCAAAGTGCACACCGCCCTGGATACTGCCCCGGCCTACCTTCTGAGCGAACAGCACCGCGCCGGCGTTGTCCGGATCGAGGCCGAACACCGTGCCGTTCTTGTGTCCCACGGCGAGCACCTGCTTGCCATCCGGCTTATCCAGCAGCACGAAGCTGGAACCGTGGTCGAAGTCCGGGCCTTTTTCGGGCGGACAGTTCGGGTTGTCCGCCATCATGCAGGCGACGTTCCACGCATCCCCCGCCGTGCTTTGCCGTTGCCAGACCCGCTCGCCGGTAGTGAGATCCACCGCGATCACCGCATCGCTGTTGCCATCGGCGGGCGTGGAGTAGTTCTCTCCCGTGCCGAAGTAGAGCCGGTTACGACGGTGATCGACGGCCGGTGAGTTCCACACCGGCGCACCAGACGGCGACAGCACGCGCGTGCCCGCCGAGGTAGTGGAGGTCGCCGAAGGCGCCTCCGGAATGGCGTAGTGCCGCCACACCGTCTCACCGGTGGCGGTATCCACCGCCAGCACGCTGCCGCGGAACGTGCAGCACTCATACGCGGGATCCGCAGCAGCGATGACTTCCAACGACGATACCGGCACGTACAGACGCTCGCCGTCGAGCGCCGGTGTGCCCGTGAGCGTGGCGCTCGGATGATCGTCTGCGCGCCGTGACCAGACGAGTTCACCTGTGAGCGCGTCCACCGCGTAGAGCTTCGCCAGGATGTCCCCAAAGAAGGCAAGCGGCCGCTCGGCGGCACCCGGTGTCAGCACAATACCGGTGCGCACCTCGGCAGACGCTTGGAAGGTCCAGCGCGCACAACCCTGTTCCAGATCGAAGGCGTACACCAGGCCCGATTGCGAACCTACGAACACCGCCCCGTAGCCGATGCTCGGCTGCGATCGCGCCCGCAGGGCGCCGGGAAACGCAAACGCCCACTTGAGTTCCAGATTCGTCGCATTGGCGGCATCGATGCCGCCCACCTCGCGCGGCACGAAGCGCGAAGTATCGTGACCCCAGCCCACCGCCGCGGCAGGCTTGGCGCGATCGAAGCCAGCGATGCCGTCGCTGCACATGGGGGTTTCGGCCACAGCGTCCGAGCCCACCCGTGCCCGGGTGATGTACTCGGCCACATGGTTGCGCTCCTCTTCGGTGAGCCCTTCGGACTGCACCGCCATGATGCCGCCGTTCATCGCCCGCAGAATCGCGCCGGGCGTCATCATCTCCAGCCAGCTCAGGTGTGGCGCCTTGGGCACCTGACCTGCGTGGCAGTGGGCACACTTCGCCCCATACAGCGCAGCCCCCGGCATCTCTTCCCGAGGACCGAAATCGCCGCTGGTGGCCTGAAATTCGTCCGTACTCGACAGCACGGCAGGCCCGGTGTCAGCTTCACTTTCCTCAACCGGCGCCGGCGTTTCCGGCCCTTGCTCGCCGCATCCCGCAAGCCAGCCCACCACCAGAATCAACACCCAAAACCGTGCTTTCATCGTCTCCCTCCTGCTTCCCGCGCCACACTTGTGCGGCGCACCCTGTCCGCAGGTTGCGATGGCTTCCCGCCCCGCGTCAACCCTGTCGTTTATATTGCTTTCGATATAATTGTGCTAGTATTGCGGCCTTGCCACCGACGGGGAATGGTCTGTGCAGAACGAGTCCAAAAGCCAGCCTACGCTGGTCATCCGCGGCGGTCAGGTGATCGATGGCCTCGGCAACCCACCGTTCCAGGCAGATGTGGTGATTGCAGGTGAGCGCATCGC
>JAUIED010000171.1 GCA_030428905.1 Gammaproteobacteria bacterium | reverse complement strand
AACCGGCCGAACGTCTCTCTGGTGGACGTGAACAGCCAACCAATCGAGCGTATTGAGGCAGAAGGTATCGTCAGCGGCGGCAGAACCAACCGGCTCGACGCGATCATTTTCGCCACCGGTTTCGACGCCATGACCGGCGCCCTGACCAACATCGATATCAGGGGCAAAGACGCTCTACCCCTCGAGGATGCCTGGGCAGAGGGCCCGAAGACCTATCTGGGCCTGAGCATCCACGGCTTTCCAAACCTGTTCCTCATCACCGGGCCGGGCAGCCCTTCCGTGCTGACCAATATGCTGCCGTCCATCGAGCATCATGTGGAATGGATCGCGCAATGCATCGACTGGGCCGAGCGAAATGGCAAGCAGGAACTGCAGGCCACCCAGGCGGCCCAGGAAGCCTGGGTTGAGCACGTTAACGAAGTAGGCGACTCGAGCCTCTACCCGCGGTGCAACTCCTGGTACCTCGGCAGCAATGTACCGGGCAAGCCACGAGTGTTCATGCCGTATTTAGGCTTTCCTCCTTACGCTGAGAAGTGCGCTGAAGTTGCGGTGAGCGGCTACGATGGCTACGAGTTCGCCTGAACGCACCCATCCCCCGGACACAGCCGAAAAGAAAGTTAATTTGCCTAGTAGGATCGCACGCTCAGGAATACACGGGTTTGCGCAGGCAGGCACCCGCATATCGTGACGCCGCGCACACGCGCAGCAGCCATGCGCGCCTGACGGCTGATATCATTCACCCGTAAGCCCGCCTCGCGGAACCTGTTTAAGGAAGGACACACCATGGGTAATCGCTGCTGCTTTACCGGTGCAGATGATCTGGAACTCATCCTATCCCTCGGCGCACAGCCGCTTTCAAACGCTTATCTTCGGGAAGACCAACTCCAGCAGGAAGAACCGAAGTTTCCGCTGGACCTCTACGTGTCCCGGTCGAGCATGTTGTGCCAGATAGAAGTGGTGGCGACCTCTGAAGAGATCTTCTCCGACTACGCCTATTTCTCTTCATTCTCCGATGATTTTCTGGAACATGCCCGGGTACACACCGGCAACATGGCTCGGCGTTTCGGCTTGAATAGCGACAGCTTCGTGATCGAGGTGGCCAGCAACGATGGCTACCTGCTGAAAAACTTCGTTCAGGCCGGCATTCCGTGTCTGGGTATCGAACCCGCCGCCAACGTTGCGAAAGTTGCTTCAGACGCCGGTGTGCCTACGGAGGTGTTGTTCTGGGGCGAACAGAGCGCGAACGATGTCGTGGCACGGCACGGTCAGGCAGATTTCATGCTGGCCAACAACGTGTACGCACACGTGCCCACCATCAACGACTTCGTTGAAGGTTTCCGTTGCGCACTGAAGCCCGAAGGTGTTGCCACGATTGAGGTGGCTCATCTGCTGCAGATGCTGAACAACACCCTGTTCGACACGATCTACCACGAACACTTCTTCTACCATTCGCTGTTCGTGACGCAAAAAATCATGCAGGCGCACGGCTTGCGTGTGTTCGACGTGGAAGAGATCCCCACTCATGGCGGCTCCATTCGATTTTACGTGTGCCACGACCAGTCCTCTCACGCAGAGACGGAGAACATCGAGCGGGTGTTGAAGCTCGAGCGCGACGCCGGCCTGATGACCCTGGAGCCCTACCAGGCATTCGCCTCGCGAGTGGCGACCATACGCTCAAACCTGTTGGAGTTCCTGCACGAAGCGAAAACGCAAGGTAAGCGCGTCGCTGCCTACGGAGCGCCCGCCAAAGGCAACACGCTGCTCAACTACTGCGACATCGACCAGTCGCTGATCGCCTACACCGCCGACCGGTCGCCACACAAACAAGGGCTGTATCTTCCAGGCAGCCATCTGCCCATTCGCAGCCCCGAGCAACTGCTGGCCGACAAGCCTGACTACGTGATCATTCTGGCGTGGAACTTCAAAGACGAAATCGTTCGTCAGATGGCAGAAGTCAAATCCTGGGGCGGAAAATTCGTAGTACCGATCCCTGAGCTCGAGATCATCTAGGAGCTGCCCAAGCCAGACAACGGCTCACCGTCCAGGGTGATCCGATGCATCAGCCGCCTGCTTCCTTGATAATCGTTCACGGCCCAGTGCCACGTAGATCGATTGTCCCAGAATGCCAGCGTACCGGGCTGCCACTGGAGCCTGTAGGTATGCTCCGGCCGGCCGACAACGTCGTACAGATAGCGCAACAGCGGCGCCGATTCGTCGGCACTCCATCCTTCGAAGCGCAGCGTGAACGCCGGGTTCACGTACAGACAAGGTCGCCCGGATGCGGGGTGCTTAATGACTACCGGGTGTACGGCGTCCTGCACCGCGGCTTCTGCATTGCCGATTCGCCCCTCCGTCTGTCCCGAGTAACCACCGGCTTCGCCGAACACATGACGAGAGGAGTGCACGGCGCGCAGCCTCAGCAGCATGCGCTGAAGCCCCTCCGATAACGAAGCGTAAGCGCTGGAAACACTCGCGAACAGCGTATCGCCACCATGCTCGGGCACTTCGCGTGCGTACAGCATCGATCCGAGTGCGGGCTCTACATCGTAGGAATGGTCGGTGTGCCAGCCGCCGCCGATGTTGCCCTGCTGATGCGGCTCCTTGAGCACTTCGGCAATCGCCGGGTAGCCCTCCACCGCACGAAAGAAGCGATTGATGTTGATGCTCCCCCACTCCTGCGCGAGCTGAAGGTGGTCATCCGGCTCTAGATGCTGGTTGCGGAAAAACAGCACTTCATGCTCCGCCAATGCACTGCGCAACGCATTCAGATCAGCGGCTCCAACCAGCCGCAGATCCACGTCCTGCACGAAAGCACCGACGTTGCCTGCCCGTTCAATCCGCATTGCATCAGCTCCTGATCGGATTGCGGCCGTCCCAACCATCGGCTGCCCGGGCAATCTGCGCAAAACGCTCGACGATGCCATCATTACGGGTAACCACTTCGAGCATGCAGCCCATGAGGGGCCGTGTGTCAAAGTAGGCAAACTCGGTGGTCCCGGCCCGGCCCCGGTTCGCGGCAGAGTAGCCGAGGCTTTCGAAGTACTCCGCGTCCGCTTCCATGTCGAGCGTCCACACGCACATGTGATGAAAGCCGGTGCTGCCGGGCGCCACGCTGTCGCGGTAGGCGCAAACATCTACCGTTGGCTGGATCAACTCAACCTGCACCGGGCCCGCCTGCGCCAGCGCCACGATCATGCCGAGTTCCGCCGGCTTGCCCCGATAGGTGATGTCGCTGAACTGATCGGTGTACTCGGTAACAAAGAACGGACCAACCCCCATCTCCTGCACCCAGCGCAGGCATGCCGCCTCCACGTCGTCCACCACCCAGGCGTTCTGAAAAATTGTTCGATCGGTCGGCTTGTCAACCATCTAAGGCACTCCCCTCGTTCCGTGCTCCTGTGTTTCCGACGCCATGAGCGAGGCAATGGCCTCAGCCAGGCGCCCCACCTGTTCGCTGCCCGCGCCGTCTTTGCGCACCGAGGCAAACGCACCGGCAAGCGCCTTGCGATGCGATTCGGTTACGCTGTCCATGATATGCGTCTCCTGCCCCAGAGCAATGGACATCGCCTCCCGACGGGCGTGGTTGCGCTCCCGCACCAGGCGATGATGTGTGAGTGCGCGCCCCAGCAGCACCCAGGGGAAATTGTCTGCGGTTACCGGGCCAACCACCAGTACCTCACCCCCCAAGGGCTCACCAAGCACTTCGACCTTGGCGATTTCCCGCCCGCCGAGCAACGCGCTGACCCCGCCCAGCACGCCGCCAACCAGCGTTCCGAGCAGCAACGACGAACCTCCGAGCAGAAGATCGATACCACCTCCGGCCGCAGCGCCACCGAGAGCGCCTGCCACCACCAGCTTCTCCCGGGACAGGCCGAACAGCTCCCACCCTTCCTCAGAAAACAGGTCCATACTCACCAGCGTCAGCACGCCTTCGTCCACGTCGGTACGCTCATGCCGATAAAGCCCTTGCACCTGACGACGGCAGCGTTGCTCCTCGCCCCGCAAGCTTTCTAAAAGACGGTCCTGCAGCGTTGCCTGCAGGGTCTCCCGGGAGTCGGAGCCTTTCAGGGAAGCGCGTTCCACAGCCGTCAGACACTGTGCCAGGCATGCAGCGATTTGCCGGGCGCTCTGCCGGCTGCGTCGCTGCCGCTCATCGCGCAACGCCTGCACCGCGCGACTCAGCTGCGGTCGCCAGGCCTCGTTGAGCTCTGCAAACGCCGCCAGCACGCCCAGACGGGTGTCGAAGCTGGCGCCGACCGCATCGAACTCGCGAACGATGGAAAAATACTGATCAAGCGCTCGCCGCCAATCGTCCCGATAGTCACCCTCGCCGATCCGATTGATGAGCGCCATCCGCGGCTGCCCCGTCCACTGCAGGATCTGCATCTCCAGCTCATATTCCGGCCCATACGGTTTGGCACCGTCCACAACATACAGAATGCCCGCCCCTTCCAGGATCGGGCGCAGCAGCTCGCACTCATCATGGAAGCGCTCGTCGTTGACGTGTTCCGCAACAAACTGCTCAACGAGCTGCCGCCTCTGGCTCGCATCGTCGGCGCGCTCCTTCAACCAGCCAAGCAGCGCCCGGGCGCGCTGAAAGCCTGGTGTGTCCACCAGCGTGTAGAGGGGCTCTCCACCCACGGTAAAGGTGTGTCGCTCAGCCAGGCGCGTAGTGCCGGGCACCGGCGAGATACCTACCCGCTCATCCTCCGCCAGCGTCGCAACAATGGAGCTCTTGCCCTTGTTGGGCTGGCCGACCACTGCGAAACAAGGCACGCTCACGCCGGTGACCCCACGTAGATTCGTGCATCAGCCAACCGCTTGATGGCATCACCAAATATCGCCCTGCTCGCCTGGTCCACACCGCCTTCGAGAGCCACCGGCACAATGACCAGCGTGCAACTTTCACCAACAGAGCTTCGAACCTGACGCAGAAAGTCCGTGAGCTCCAGGGTCGGTGGCTCCCAACCTTTGGCACCCACCACGACTCGCTTCGCACCCTTGAGGCCCGCCAGGCGGGATGCGATTTCCGCATCGGAATCCAGTGATCCAAGCGCAATCACGGGCCCTGCCGACATCGAAGCGAGCCAGTCGCGTGCAGTGGGCGTATCGAGTGCCCCGTTCCAACCCAACCATACGGTGTCCCGCCCAGTAGGCACCGCAAGCGGCGGAGGTACACCTGTGGACGGCGCGCGGTTCTCAGTCTCGTGCTCATCCGTAAACGACACATCCGGCGACTGTAACCGGTCGAGCAACGCCACCACCTCGGCATTCCCCAGAAGATACGCCTCTAAGGCGCGCCGCAACCGAACGCGCCCAAGAACCAGCATCACCAGCCGCGGCACCAGTCCCCAGACCAGCAGGCAGGCAAGCACGAAGGGCCACCAGCCACCAAGCGCTGCAGCGCGCTGCGCCTCGACGCTACCGCTTTCCAGCCGGTAGTAGCGCGACTCCCGCACGAGTTCGAGGGTTGGTGCCGCATCCCTCCACCATTCGGACCATGGCGCCGCGAGCGTCGCGAACCACTGATACACGTGTTCGGCATCGATACGCAGTGTGCTGCTCCAACCAAACGCCAGGTCGGTAAAAGCCACCATGCCAAGACCAACTATCAGTACGCCAGCGAAAAAACACAGAGCAAAATACTGCGAGAAAACGAATAGCTGCCAGAAGCCGGTTCTGGAGACCGCATTCCGGCTCAGGTCGAAATGGCCACCGGCATAGCGGGATATCCATGCCAGCCCCCACCGACCAATGGAGGTAACCGATATGCGATCGCCAAACACAGACCACCCGGCACCCCGCGCGGCGGCAGCGAGCAGGGACACCAACGCCAGCCCCCCCGGCGCCACCACCAGCACGCCAAGCACCACCAGCAGGTTGATCGGCGCACCGCCATCGTAGGCAAACGCCGCTGCACCACCTATCCAGCCGGCCAGCAGCCCAGCAAAGCAAAGCACAATCGCCGCTTGTCTGCGCGCCCGGTCCACACGAACCCCGTGGCCTCCTTCTGCATTCATCGCCCGCCACCAGGCAAGCACACGCGCGGCATCTCCAGACGGTGACCGCGCCAGCACTGCCCGGTCTCGGGCCAGACGCTCTTCGTAGCTCGTCTGCTGATCTCGATCGAGCCAATCGTGAATGTCGATGATGGTGCCGAGCACGCCGGAAGCCACTCCTGTGGGGTGCCTGCATTCTGCCTACGGGTGCCGATGACGGCAATTTGCGAAAAACATCTGCGAGAGGCACTGGAAAGCCTATTCAACCCGCAAAAAATGCTTTCAATATAAAAATGTATCTATATACTCTTAGTTGTACATTTAAACCGTTAACCACTCAAATATATAAACATACATACTTATATATGTTTAAATGGTTTGTTATGTTGGATACTGATGTGGATTTACGGTTGGTCGCGAGCTCTACCCGGCCGCACCATGGGCCACGGGCGAACGAAGATGTACGGATCAGCTGCAGACCGGAAAACGGCTGAAGCACAGAAAATTAACAAGAAGGTTAATGAACAAGGAACCAAGGATATGAGCATCATCACGATGGCGACCACGAAAGGGGGCGCCGGAAAAACCACCGTGGCAGAGATGATCATCGGTGTCGTTCACAACATGGGCTATTCGATCGGCGTGATCGACAGCGACCCGAACTGCTCTCTGTCCAGCTGGCTGATGTACGTCAGCAACATGGCCATCGAAACGCGTCAGGTGCTCGACGAGACGAAGATCGTGGAAGAAGCCAAGGCGCTGAAGCGCAAGCACGACCTGGTGATCATTGATACGCCCGGAGCACGCTCGCAATCCACCGTCTTCGCCGTCGGTTGCGCAGATCTCGTGATCATCCCGGTGCAGCTCAGCAACAGCGACGTGAAGGAAGCAGTCAAAACCTACAACCTCGTGAAGGGCGCCGCCGACATGGCGAACCGCCACATCGACGCGCGCGTGCTGTTCACGGGCTATACACCGAAGACCAACATCGCCAAGGAAGTGCGCAAGACCGTGGCCAAACACAGCCTGCCGGTGCTCGAGACCCGCATGCACCATCTGGTGGCATACAAGGAAATGTCATTCACCGGCAAGATTCCGAAGAAGGGCCGCGCCGGCGCTCAGGGCCAACTCCTCATTCAGGAGATCTGCGAGGCAGGCCACCTGCCGTTTCTGATGGAATACAAGCGCGCCTCATGAGTGGTAAAAACGCCAGCGCCAAACGCGTCGATTCAGGCCGTGCAGAGCTTCGCCGAAAGGCGCCTGCACGGCAGGAAGGTGGCGGCAAACGTGGCGCAGCGGAGGCCGAGCGCATGAGCCAGTTCACGCTGAAGATGCGGGAAAGCCTGCACCGTGAGCTGGCTCGGCTTGCGCTGGATGCCGGCATGACCATGCGCGGCTACATCATGAACGCCCTGAAGAGCAAGGGCCTGAGCGTCACTGAGGCGGACCTGATCGACCGGCGCAAGCGATAATGTTCTAGCAGTACAGGGCTGGCGTGGGTTACTTTCACCTGCATGGGAGAGCACACGCCGCCGCTCAGCGCGGCCACCAGGTTCAGCTTCGGTTTCGGCCAGATCGCCGAAGGCGTAAAAACCTGCGCTTTTGGCACGTACCTGTTGTTCTACTACAACCAGGTACTGGGGCTTGCCAGCGATCTTGCAGGCCTGGCAATCGCCATCGCGTTAATTTTCGACGCAGTCACAGACCCTATCGCCGGCAGCATCTCCGACCGGTGGAAAGGCCGCCTCGGCAGGCGGCATCCGTTTCTCTACGCATCAGCGTTGCCACTGGCGATCAGTTTCTATTTCCTGTTCGCACCTTCCGTGTCCATCGCAGAGCACGGCCAATGGGCGCTGTTTGCGTGGATGCTGGCAGCCACCGTGCTGACCCGTGCCGCCATGACCCTTTACCACGTGCCCCACATGGCGCTCGGTGCTGAGTTGTCGGAAGACTACGACGAGCGCACCTCGCTCGTGGCTTTGCGCCACCTGTTCGGCGCGCTCGGCTTCGTGCTGGTGTACGTGCTGGGGTTCGGCGTCTTTTTTGCGCCTTCCGAAGCGCATCCCAACGGCCAGACCGATCCTGCGGCCTACCCGCCCTACGCGCTGCTACTGAGCCTCATCATGCTCGCGTCCATTCTGATCACCGCACGCGGCACGCAGAATCGCGTGCCTTACATGCCGAAGGCGCGGGACACCGAATCGCGGGTGCGTGCATCCGAGGTCGTGCTGGAAGCGGCACAGGCCATGCGCAACCGATCGTTCCGATGGATGATGATCGGCTTCATCATCATCTTCGTGGCCTGGGGTGTGGGTGGCGCAGCCGGCCTGTACATGTACACCTTCTTCTGGGAGCTCGACCGCTTCCAGATTCTGCTGGTACTGATTTTCGGTCCGCTCGGCAGCATGCTGGGCTACGCCGTGTCGAGCCGCTTCTTCGGCTGGCTGGACAAACGCAATGCCATGATTTGTGGCGGCGCTGGCTGGATGGTTGTACACGCCTTGCCGGTACTCCTCTACATGACAGGCCTCGCGCCAGCGCCGGGTTCCTGGGCAACCGCGCTGTTTCTGACGTCCATCATGATCCTTGCCGGCATGACCATTGCGCAGCTCATCGTCGGCATCGGCACCAGCATGGCAGACATCGCCGATGAGAACGCATTGCTCACCGGTCGCCGCCAGGAGGGGGTGCTGTTCGGCGCGTCCGCCTTCGCGAACAAGTGCGCAGTTGCACTCGGCTCCTACATCGCGGGGTTGATTCTCACGTTCATCGAATGGCCAGGCGGCGCACAGATTCGCACGGCTGCAGACATCCCGGCCGACACGCTGTACTGGCTGGCGGTCATCTCCGGTCCGGTGGTGTCTCTTCTGGCGATGCCAGGGCTGCTCTGCCTGTTCGGATACGCCCTGAACCGCGCCCGGGTCAAGGCAATTCAGGCTGAGCTCAACGCCTGAACCAAGCGGCGGTCAGCGCCGAACGTGATCCCAGAGCACTTCCTGTACACCCTCCTCCGCATTCAGCGCGCGCGACGCCACGAAGAGGTAATCACTGAGCCGGTTCAAGACCTGCAGACCGCAAGGATTGACTGTCGCCTCCCGCATCAGCGTCACAAGCCGTCGCTCCGCTCGCCGGCACACGGTGCGTGCCAGATGCATATGCGCCGCGCCAACCGTTCCGCCGGGCAGCACAAAATCTTTCAGGGGCGGGAGCTGATCGTTGAGGGCATCCAGGGCCTGCTCGAGCGCGTCCACCGGCGCGGCGTCCACCAGGTCCGTTCCGGGCATCGACAACTCACCT
>JAUIED010000008.1 GCA_030428905.1 Gammaproteobacteria bacterium | reverse complement strand
CAGCGACCGCGGGCTGTCGCCCGCTCACGCCGAATCAAGCACTTACGTGCTTGATTCGCGGCCCGTCCGTCCCTGGCCGGGATACCAGGCTGCTTTTTGAGCAGCCTGCTAACTTAGAAGATCTCATCCGGCGACAACTCGAACCGGTAGATGAGTTCCTCTTTGATCGCCTGGAACAACGCTGGGTCTTCCGCTCGAATGACCTCCAGCTCATCCCGCACGTCTTCATCCAGCCCTTGCCGGATGACCACCTCCACGCGGCGGTTGCGGGCTCGGCCCGCTGGTGTTTCGTGCGATACCAGAGGTTTGGTATCCGCGTAGCCAGACACCGCAAAGCGGTCCTGGCTGAGCTTGCCACCGAACAGCGCGTGCGCAACGCTCACCGCACGTGCGGTAGACAGCGCCCAGTTGGAGCGGAATCGTGCCGTGTTGATCGGGATATTGTCCGTGTGCCCTTCCACAACAAACTGCCCGTCGGTTTCTTCGAGCACACCGCGGATGATCTTCAGTACCGGCTTGAAGTTCGCTGTGAGATCGGCGGAGCCGGAGGCAAAAGTTCCGTGCTCCTTGATGCGTATGGTGATCGTTCGTCCGCTGGTTTCAACCTCGATGACGCCCTCGGCGATCTCCTTGGAAAGTGCCGTGGCAAGCTCGATGGCATCCTTTTCCGTCTCGCCAACAAGATCCTGCACCTTGTCGATCACCACGTCGCGCTGGGCGTTGCCTGACTCTCCGGAGTTCGACGAGCCGAGATCCTGGCACTCAACGTCCAGCGAATCTTTGATCTGGTCTTCAGTCTTCTGCCAGATCTCACGCAGAGGCGTAGGATCAGGCTTACCCGGCGAGTACTCCTGCGCGATGATGCTCGTTCCCTTGGGAATGGCATTGGCATTGACCACCGCCTGCACGCCGAACGCGTTGCGCATGGAACCAGCAAGCCGCTTGAACTTGAGCACATCCATTTCGGAGAACGACAACAGCAGCACGAAGAAGCACATCAGCAGCGACATCAGATCGGCGAACGTCGCAAGCCAACCGGCACCGCCCCCGTCGTCGCCTCCGCTGTTTTCTTCTTCTTCGTCCATCTACCTAGTCGTCATCCTTACGCGCCGTTTCCGGCAGGTAGGACTTGAGCATCTCGTCGATTACACGCGGATTCTGTCCAGCCTGAATCGCCAGCAAGGCGTCGATGGCCATGGACTTCACCCGTCCTTCTTCGATACGGCGCAACGACAGCTTGTCTGCCACAGGTAACGCAAACATGTTGGCGAGCATGGCGCCGTAGAGCGTGGTGAGCAGGGCGACGGCCATGGCTGGGCCGATGGACTTGGGATCGTCCATGTTGGCGAGCATCTGCACCAGACCCACAAGTGTTCCGATCATGCCCATGGCCGGCCCGACGTCGCCCATGGCGGTGAAGATCTTCGCGCCCCACTCGTGCCGCTCGAGGGTCTGCGAGAGATCCTTCTTGAGCACGCCGCGCACCACTTCGGCATCGTGGCCGTCCACGAGCAGTTGGATACCCTTCTGCAGGAAGTTGGAAGACACTTCCTTGCCTTCCAGCGATAGCAGGCCGCCTTTGCGCGCCGCATCGGCAAGCTCCACCACCTCTTCGATGATCTGCTGAGGGGTTGAAAGCTGAAAGCTGAACGCTTTGGCAGCGACTTTCACCGCGCCCAGAAACTGCGCCAGCGTAAACTTCATCAGCACCACGAAAATCGTGCCTACCAGGACGATGAGCAACGACGGCACGTTTACGAACATGCCGGCGCTGCCGCCGAGAACCATGGCAGCCACGACGATACCGAACGACCCTAGAAGGCCAATCAGGGTGGCCAGGTCCATCGCCAACCTCATCAACAGTGACTCGACCTAAGTCTAGACACGCTCTCAAACCCTGCAGGCTTGGAAACGCACACGCTTCCCGGTACCTTGCCGGCATGGGAAAGAAGACCATGGACTTCGAAGCAACGCTTGCCGAACTGGCACAGCTCGTCGAGCAGATGGAGCGCGGCGACGCCACCCTCGATGAGTCGCTCAAGGCCTTCGAACGCGGCATCAAGCTCACCCGTGAGTGTCAGGCGGCACTACAGGAGGCAGAGCTGCGCGTCAAAAAATTGACGGAAGACGGCCAACTGCTACCGCTAGAGCCGGACTCAGATGACGCTTGACCTCGCGTCCCTTAAACAAAGCATAGAACACGCCCTCTCCCAACACCTGCCGGCCACCTCGGATATCGCGCCCGCGCTCGTGGACGCCATGCGCTACGCCGCACTGGGGGGCGGCAAACGCCTGCGGCCGATGTTCACCTGCGCAGCCGCCACGGCGCTTGGCGGCAACCTCGACAAGGCGCTGCCCGCCGCCTGCGCCGTGGAGCTGGTGCACACCTACTCCCTGGTGCACGACGATCTGCCCGCCATGGACGATGACGAGCTGCGCCACGGCAAACCCGCCACGCACATCGCCCATGGAGAGGCCAATGCGATCCTGGCGGGGGACGCACTGCTGACGCTGGCCTTCGAGCTTCTCACCGAGTTGCCCGGTCTGACGCCAAACCAGCGACTGGCCTGTGTTCGCACGCTGGCAGCCGCTGCAGGGTGGCAGGGCATGGTCGGCGGCCAGGTTCTGGATATGGCGCTTCCCGAGCATGCTTCTGCAAGGGTGGACCAGCGCTGCCTGGAAGCGCTGCACGCAGCCAAGACCGGACGACTGATACGCGCCAGCGTGCTGATGGGCGGGCAGGTGGCGGGAGCGGCGCTACCAGTGCTGGAGCAACTCGAAACGTTCGCCGACGCGGTGGGTCTCGCATTCCAGGTGCGCGATGACGTGCTGGACGTCACCGGCACCACCGAAGAACTCGGCAAACCTGCGGGCTCAGACATTCAGGGTAACAAACACACCTTCGTGCAGCTGCTGGGTGTGGAGGGTGCCAACCGGTATGCTGATGAGCTGCTGCAACGGGCCCTCGACGCTCTGACCGGGCTGACGCTCGCGCACGACGGCCTGCAGCAGCTGGCGAATCGAGCAGTGAACAGGAGTTATTGAAGTGAGTGCACAGGACAACGCAAAGCGGTTTTTTGAGGCGTGCGAAACCGCCCAGGGCTGGGCAGGCTGCAAACCCTACGTAGCGGACGGCGCCACCTTCGAGGCGCAGAGCGAACCGTTAACCAACGTGACTACCGTAGAGGCCTACTGCGAGTGGATGCGGGCATTCGGCACCATCACCGCCCCTGGAGCCGAGTACGAGCTGCACGCCGAAAGTTTCGATGCGTCATCGAATCAGGCGATGTTCTTCGCCACCTACCACGCCCGCCACACCGGCGACGGCGGACCCGTACCGCCAACCCAGAAGCAAACGCACTCCCACTACGTGTACGTGGTGCAGATGGATGACAACGACCTGGTTACCCACATGACCAAAGTCTGGAACGCCCCCTGGGCAATGCGGGAACTCGGCTGGGGCTGACTCAGGGCAACAGGGTGAGGATCAGCGCAAAACCAACGGTGCTGATCATGCTCAGGATCAGCAACCTCTTTGAGGCATATTCTGGCAACGTCTCGCTCCTTGCGATGCCGTACGATTCAATTCGGCGCGCACTGTGCCAGAAGTCAGGTTTTTGGACAATAGTCCAAATAGAGGATGCGCGAAGAGGTTAGCGTCTGGTAAGCGTAAGCACGCCCTGGTCATTCTGCATGCTCACCTGATTCAGATAGGACATGCCCAGCAGGATCTCCACCGGGTAGCGCCCCTCGATCACCGTAGCGGAGACATTCTGGGCCACCACACCGCCGACATTGACGTTGGGAAGCGTGATAAACCGCGCGTCCACCTCGCCCTGAGCCGTAACCACCGTGCCCCGCTGGCCCAGTTGGTAGTCAATCCCCAGCGAACGCGCGTGCTGAGAGCTCATGGCGACCACCGATGCGCCGGTGTCCACCAGAAAGCTGGCCCGCCGCTCGTTGATGAAACCCTGCACGCGGTATTGACCCATGTCGTCTGCGTTGATGCGCACGGAGCGCGCCTCGGCTTCCGAGAAACGGCTGCCGATGCGCCGCGACAGATTCAGGCGGCGCGTTTCGCCCCGATAGCGCACCAGCGCGCTGGAGGCATCTGCTTCGATCAACGTCACACCGTTTTTCGAGGTTTCACCCACCTTCACCACTTCATCGCCAGCCAGCGTGCGCACCACCGCGCGCCCTTTGAACAGCCCAACGACTTCCACGCTGGCCGTTGCTGACGCGGCCAGGCAGGTGAGCACGATGATGGTGAGTAGCGTTCGAAACACGGTGTTCGCGAATGAAAAAGCAGCCTGGTTGCAGTCTATCTCTACCGCGACGCCAGAAAAGTGTTAGAGCAGAAAAAGTGCGAGCTGCAGCACACCCAGGCTGAGCACCCCGGCGGCCAGGTCGTCTGCCATCACCCCCCAGGCACCCGGCAGGTTCCTGTCGAGCCAGCCCACGGGCCAGGGCTTGGCGATATCGAACAAGCGGAAGAGCGCGATTCCGAGAAGCGGCGCCCACCAGTTCAACGGCGCTGCCAGCAGTGCGATCCACAGCCCGGCAACTTCATCCGCAACAATTTCAGGCGCATCTTTTACCGCATAACGACGCATCACCACGCTTACGAGCGCCGTGCTGAGCGCGGTATACAGCACGATGGTGACGAGCTGAACCTGCCAGGGCTGCTGCGCGAGCAGTGCCGCCCAGAGGATCAGCGCGCCGATGGAGCCGAAGGTGCCCGGCGCTTTGGGCGCAAAACCCACCCCGAACAACGTCACCCACAGCACGGCCGGATCGGATCTACGCAAAGTGCTGGTACCCTGCAGTGGTAACAGGCTCACCATCCAGCAGCACGCCAGAGCCGTCAACCACGCGGCCGACGCAAACGGCGGGAAAGGGAGGCGGGGCGGCGGCTGTGAAGCACAGCTCGTAGTCGTCGCCACCTTGCAGCGCGTATTGCAGCTGCGCACCGGAGCGCACCGGCACCCGAGCAACTTCTATATCCAGACACACACCGCTGGCAGCGGCCAGATGCCCGGCATCCTGCAAAAACCCGTCGGACACATCGATGGCTGCGCTGGCCACCGCGCGCAGGTCTGCCGCCAGATCCACCCGCGCTGCAGGCCGAAAAAAGCAGGTGTTGAGTTCTTCATCGGCGAAGCCATTGGCAAGTGCCGCCGCCGCCCCACCGAGAGGACCTGTTACGTACACCAGATCCCCCGGCCGGGCACCGCTGCGCAACACTGCCGCGCCCGTGGGCACAACGCCATGCACCGACATACTCAGGCTCAAGCGCCCGCGCGAAAGATTGCCGCCAGCAATGATCGCACCCGTCTGGCTGGCGGCTTCCGACATGCCACCGGCCAACGCTGCAGCCCAGGCTGGATCCGCCGTTTCAAGGGTAAGCGCCACCAGCACAATGTGTGGTTCTGCACCCATCGCTGCGAGGTCAGACAACGACACCATCATGGCGCGAAAGCCGATATCTGCCGGGTTCGCATCGCCGGGAAAATGGCGCCCGGCTACCAGCGTATCGATGGAGGACACGAGCTGCGTGCCAGGCGGCAGCGTGCTCACGCTGGCATCGTCCCCCGGGCCAACATCCAGCCAACGTCCGGTGGCTGAGTCGCCGAGACCAGCAACGATCACATCGATGAGCTCGAACTCGTTCACCGCGCAGCGGTTTCGAGCGGTCGCAGAGCGCCGGCCAGCTTGTCGAGCACACCGTTGATGTACTTGTGTGATTCCTCGGCGCCGAACGTCTTGGCGAGCTCCACGTACTCATCGATCACCACCTTGAATGGCACCTCGATACGGTTGGCAAGCTCGTCCGTGCCGAGCCTGAGCAGCGCCAGCTCTACTTTATTGAGCTCCATCACCTTGCGATCGAGCAGCGGCGCGAAGTGGGCATCAAGCTCCGCGTGGCTGCGCAGCACCCGGCGCAGGGATTCGGTAAAAAACTCCACATCGGCCTTCTTCAGGGCTTCTGTGCCGGCAAACTCGCCGATGACATCAGTTGCCGAGGCACCCGTCATCTGCCACTGATACACCGCCTGCACCAGCGCTCGCCGCGCGCGTTTGCGCCCCCAAATGGAATTGTTCGACATCTCGGCCCTACAGCTATACCCGGGCGAGCAGAATCTTCACGTCATCGCCCACCATCTCGAAGGCGGCAATTCTACCGCCGAACGCGCCCGCCATGCGCGCGGTAATACAGTCAGCAGGCCGGCGCACCGACAACCCCCTTCTCCGGCGCCCCGAACGTCGAGACGCTCAAAACCTTCCTTTGACGCAATGCGCGTTTCCATACAATTTCCATACTTTGGGGCGGCGATTCGCTCGGCTGTGTGGTCTCCTAACAGGGTGCTTTTTAAGCAGCCTGCTAACCAACCCCGACAGCGAAACCGTGGAACTTTGAAACCTCTCTTGTCCCGCATCGCAGCACTTTCTCTCAGCAGCTTGCTCGCGGGCTTAACGCACGCGGTGCAAACGCAACCCATCGTGCAGGCGCAGCTGTTCGAGAATGTCGGAGTGCGGTCGTATGTGTACGGAGCAAGTCTCGAGCAGCCGGTGGATGATGTCTGGGGCGTCGGCGTCGATTGGCGCGAAGGCTCCCTGAGCACTAGCCTCGACCTCACCTTGCTTTCTGCGGATGACGCAGAAGACCCGGACGGTGGTACCGGGGTGCAACAGCTCCTGCACCTGAATATCGGCCATCATGGCAAGCGCCTCTCTTTCGGCACACGCTACTACTCTGCAACGGACGGTTACGCACACAGCGCGCTCGGCCAGCAGCTTCTGTCTCAGAAGGGTGCGCTCGGCGCTGGCGATGGTTCGGAAGTCTGGGCTCGCTGGCGGCTTGGCAAGCTCGATATCACGCCGCGCGTTCGACGCACCTTGCAGCCGCAAGACGGCCGGTTGCGGGCTGGCGACCAATACATCCTGGCCGCAGAACACCCACTCGCGGGCGACACCCGGCTTCGCCTCGATGTGGCGCGCCAGCATCAGGACTGGGTCGATGAGCCTGATGCGCCGCGTTTGGATCAGAGTCGGTTCGGTTTGCAGGTGCGCAACGCCCGCTGGCAATTCACTGTGAACCGCATCGAGCGCGTGCAGATCCCCCGAGGGCAGCCCGCTGCGCACCGTGTTCGCTCCGCCACACACAACGTAGCTGCCGCATTGCAGCTCGGTGAGCACTGGTCACTGCGGCCAATGTTGTCCGTCACCTCCGGCGCCAACGAGGCGCGCACACAAGCGCGACTGGTCCTGGACGTCGTGACCCCTCGCCTGCCGGTTGATCGCGTCAAACTGAACCTGAACCGGCAGGATCAAGAGAACCTGATGATTCGCAGCAGCGTTTCCGAAGTCCGCTTGTCCGGCAGCAGAAAGTTGCGGTGGGAGGGGGCATTCGGGCCCGTGACGTTGCTCTCCGGCTGTCTGCTGTACCGCCATCGGGACGACGGCTTCGGCGAAGCTGCACCAGGCGAAGTCGGTCTGCAGCTCACGCTGACCCACTCTTTTGATGCCTGATCCAGCGCAGAGCTGAGAAGTCGGAAGCTATACCCGCGTAAGCAGAAGCTTCAGATCATCGCCGACCATTTCGACGGCAGCAATGCGGGCACCGAACGCATCCGTCATGCGCGCGATATCGAAGTCCGCCAGCGGCCGCGCTGACGCGCCGAGAAACTTCGGCGCGAGGTACAGCACCATCTCGTCCCAGCATTGCGCTTCGATGCAGGCGCCGATGAGCTTCGGCCCCGCCTCCACCAGGAGTTCATTGATCCCGTCTGCCGCCAGGCGCGCCAGCAGGGCGTTGAGATCCACCCCACCAACACCTTCGGCGCGCTCGATCTGCACGCCGCCTTCGGAGCGATAGATGTTCGCATCGGGCGGTGTACGGCCATGGCTATCCGCCACCACGATGCGCGGCTGCCGGATCCGCCCATCCACCGCAAATCGGCCATCACGTACGGTGAGGGAAGGATCATCCGCCAATACCGTGCCAACCCCGGTAAGAATGGCGCAACTGCGCGCGCGCAGCGCCTGCGCGTCTGCACGTGCCGCCTCGCCGGTAATCCACTGGCTCTCCCCCGACGCCATCGCGGTGCGGCCATCCATCGACGCCGCCACCTTGAGCCGCACCCACGGCATACCGCGGCCCACGCGGGCGTTGTAGCCAGGATTCAGATCTGTCGCTGCCTGGAGGCCGAGCACCGTCACGTCGATGCCGGCTGCGCGCAGCATGGCCACACCCTGACCGGACACCCGCGGGTGGGGGTCGATGGCACCGATCACCACACGCGCCACGCCGCGGTCGATGAGCAGCTGCGCGCACGCCGGTGTGCGGCCTTCGAAGGCGCAGGGTTCGAGGCTGACGTAGGCGGTGCTGCCTCGCACATCACCACCGGCATCCTCCAGGGCGCAGACCTCGGCGTGCCCCTGCCCGGCCCACTGGTGCCACCCCTGCCCAATGACCTCGCCATCGCGCACATACAGGCAACCGACACAGGGATTCGGCGAGGTGGTATTGCGGCCGTTTTCCGCCAGATCGATGGCGGTGAACATGAACATCCGGTCCACCTCGACGGAAGGCGGTGTCACGAGCCTGGGCTTTCCGTTTTCAGGCGCCGAATTTCGTCCTGAAACTCGCTCACATCCTGAAAATCCCGGTAGACGGATGCGAAACGCACATAGGCAACCGCATCGAGCCGTTTAAGCTCTGCCATGACCTCCTCGCCGACCATCTGCGCAGGCACCTCGCGCTCACCGGTGGTGCGCAGTCGGTGTTTGATGTGGTGGATGGCGTTTTCCACCTCTTCCGCGGCCACCGGGCGCTTTTCCAGAGCGCGTAAAAGACCCCGCCGCAGCTTGTCCTCGTTGAACGGCTCGCGCGTGCCGTCCCGCTTAATGAGGTAGGGCATGACGAGCTCGGCGGTTTCAAAGGTGGTGAACCGCTCCCCGCAGGTCTGGCACTCGCGTCTGCGGCGCACTGAATCCCCTTCCGCGACGAGCCTGGAATCGATGACCTTGGTGTCATCGGCGCCGCAGAAAGGGCAGTGCATGTTATGCGCCCGTACCGTACACGGGATAACGGCTGCAAAGATCCAGAACCTTGCGCTTCACCGAGCCGATCATGTTGTCGTTGCCGAGATCATCGAGCACATCGCACATCCAGCCGGTGAGCATGGTGCAATCCGCCTCCGTGAAGCCGCGGCGCGTGACCGCCGGGCTGCCAATACGCAGGCCGGAGGTGACGAACGGCGAGCGCGGATCGTTGGGTACGGCGTTTTTGTTCACCGTGATGTTGGCGCGGCCGAGGGCTGCATCCGCATCTTTGCCGGTGATCTCCTTGCGGATCAGATCCAGCAGAAACAGGTGGTTGTCGGTGCCGCCGGAGACGACATCGTAACCGCGCGCCAGAAAACCCTCCGCCATGGCCGCGGCGTTTTTCACCGTCTGCTCCTGATAGGCCTTGAACTCCGGCTGCAGCGCTTCGAGGAAGCACACCGCCTTGGCGGCGATGACATGCATCAGCGGGCCGCCCTGCATGCCGGGGAACAGCGCCGAGTTGAGCTTCTTGGCGATGTCGGGGTTCTCGCGTGCGAGGATGATGCCGCCACGCGGACCGCCCAGGGTCTTGTGCGTGGTGGAGGTGGTGACGTCGGCAATCTCCACCGGGTTCGGGTACAGGCCCGCAGCGATGAGACCCGCTACGTGCGCCATGTCCACCAGCAGATAGGCGCCGACGCTGTCGGCGATGTCACGGAAGGTCTGCCAGTCCATTTTTCGTGAATAGGCCGAGAATCCAGCAACGATCATCTTTGGCTTGTGCTCTTCAGCCAGCCGGGCAACCTGCTCGTAGTCCACCAGACCCGTGGCGTTGTCGAGCCCGTACTGCACGGCGTGGTAGGTCTTGCCCGAGAAATTCACGCCCGCACCGTGGGTGAGGTGCCCGCCGTCGGCCAGGCTCATGCCGAGCACCGTGTCGTGGGGCTGAAGCAGCGCCTGGTACACCGCGGCGTTGGCCTGCGAGCCCGAGTGCGGCTGCACGTTGGCGTAGGCTGCGCCGAAGAGCTTCTTCACCCGCTCGATGGCCAGCACTTCCGCCTGATCAACATACTCACAGCCGCCGTAGTAGCGCTTGCCCGGGTAGCCCTCGGCATATTTGTTGGTGAGCACACTGCCCTGCGCTTCGAGCACGCGGGGGGAGGCGTAGTTTTCGCTGGCGATCAGCTCGATATGCTCTTCCTGACGCCGCTGCTCGCCTGCGATTGCCGCGGCCAGCTCTTCGTCGAATCCCGCAATAGTCTCGTTGCCTGTAAACATCGGTTCCTCTGAAAGACGGTCTGTGAAAGACGGTGTGATCTTGGTTTGAGGCGCGGTATTGTAGCGAACGCACCAATGTGCCGCCTGCACATCCTTCAGCTTGCAGGTGAATTTCACACCACTTTGAATCAACGCCGGGAGCGACGTGGCGCAGTACGTATACACCATGCAGGGGGTCTCGAAGACCGTGCCCCCGAAGAGAACCATCCTCGAGAACATCTCGTTATCCTTCTTCCCCGGCGCCAAGATCGGTGTGCTGGGCCTGAACGGCTCCGGTAAATCGAGCCTGTTGCGCATCATGGCCGGCGTGGACAAAGAGTTCGACGGCGAGGCACGGGCGCAGAAAGACATCAATGTGGGTTATCTGCCGCAGGAGCCGCAGCTGGATGAATCCACCGATGTGCGCGGCAACGTTGAGCAGGGCCTCAAGGAGGTCGTGGATCTGGTCAAGGAGTACAACGCCATCTCCGAGAAGTTCGCCGAGCCCATGAGCGACGAGGAGATGACAGAACTGCTGGAGCGACAGGGGGATCTGGCAACCCAGATCGATGCCTGCAACGGCTGGGATGTAGACCGACAGCTCGAGATCGCCGCCGATGCCCTGCGCCTGCCGCCCTGGGATGCGGACGTCTCCAAGTTGTCTGGCGGTGAACGGCGCCGCGTTGCGCTGTGCAAACTGTTGCTGTCCAACCCCGATATGCTGCTGCTCGACGAACCCACCAACCATCTGGACGCCGAGAGCGTGGCATGGCTCGAGCGCTTTCTGGACGAATATCCGGGCACGGTGGTGGCCGTCACCCACGACCGCTACTTCCTCGACAATGTCGCCGGCTGGATTCTCGAACTCGACCGCGGCCGCGGCATTCCCTACGAGGGCAATTACTCCACCTGGCTGGAGGCCAAGGAGAAACGGCTGCAGCAGGAGGCCTCCCAGGAGAAGGCGCGCCAACGCTCCATCAAATCCGAACTGGAGTGGGTGCGCACCAACCCGAAGGCGCGGCAGGCGAAAAGCAAGGCGCGGCTGCAGCGCTTCGATGAGCTGATGTCGAAAGAAACCCAGACGCGCAACGAAACCTCGGAACTCTACATTCCGCCCGGCGAACGCCTGGGTGAGAAGGTGATCGACGTGGAGCACGTCAGCAAAGGGTTCGGCGATCGCCTGCTCATCGATGATCTGAACTGCAGCATCCCGCGCGGCGCCATCGTCGGCATCATCGGCGGCAACGGCGCGGGCAAGTCCACTTTCTTCCGCATGCTCACCGGCCAGGAAACCCCAGACGAAGGCAGCGTGGTGATCGGCGATACCGTGGATCTGGCGTATGTAGATCAGAGCCGCGACGCGCTCGGCGACGACAAGACGGTGTGGGAAGAAATTTCCGACAGCCAGGAGGTGCTGCGCATCGGCACCTACGAGATGCAGACACGCGGCTACGTATCGCGCTTCAACTTCAAAGGTCCAGACCAGCAGAAGCGTGTGGGGCAGCTCTCCGGCGGCGAGCGCAACCGCGTGCATCTGGCCAAGCTGTTGCGCCGCGGCGCCAACGTGCTGCTGCTTGACGAGCCGACCAACGATCTGGACGTGGAAACTTTGCGGGCGCTGGAGGAGGCGTTGCTGAACTTTCCGGGTACCGTGCTGATCATCTCCCACGATCGCTGGTTTCTGGATCGGGTAGCCACGCACATGCTCGCATTCGAAGGCGACAGCCATGTGGAGTGGTTCGCCGGCAACTACTCGGAGTACGAGGCGGATCGCAAGAAGCGCCTGGGCGACGGCGAACCCACGCGCGTGCAATACAAGCCCATACGGCGAGGATAACGACATGACTGAGCTCACCGGCCTCAAGGGGAAAGTCGCGGTGGTAACGGGCGCGGGCCGCATGCGCAGCATTGGCAGGCCCATCGCCGTGGAACTGGCAAAAGCCGGCTGCAACATCGTGCTCACCGGCACAGGACGCGCACCCAACCACTATCCGGAAGACGAGCAGGCAACGGGGTGGCGGGACATCGCCTCGGTGGCGGACGAAGTGCGCGCGGCGGGCTCGGAAGCGTACGAACTCGTGAGCAACGTCGCCGACGCCGCATCCGTGGACGCGCTGGTGGCCAGCACTTTGGAGCGCTTCGGACGGGTGGATTTCGTCATCAACAACGCCGGCGCCGCCCGCGGCGCCGATCGCGTGCCGGTAACCCAGCTCGCCATCGACGACTGGCACAAGGTGATGAACGTCAACCTCAACGGCACGTTCTACATGAGCCGCGCCTTTGGCCAGGCGCTCATCGAGCAGGGTGAGGGGGGCGCGATCATCAACATCTCCTCCATCGCGGGAAAAATGCTGCCGCCCAACACCGCCGCCTATGCCGCCAGCAAGGCAGGCATACAGGCCCTCACTGCCTCCATGGCACAGGAAGTTGGCCGCTACAACATACGCGTGAACGCCATCTGCCCCGGCGTGATCGACACCTATCGCATGGACGACATTGGCCGCGGCGAGAACTGGCAGCGCATGCTGCAGATGATTCCGCTGGGTCGCGCCGGCCAGGGCGAGGACATCGCCTGGATGACGGCATTCATGTGCTCCGATCAGGGCGCGTGGATCACAGGCCAAGCCTATAACGTCGACGGCGGCCACGTGGTCGCACACTAAACTTCAGGAGTACGCCTCATGACAGACAACGCCAACCTGCCTGGCTGGATTCGCGAGCATATCGCGCTGTACCAGAAAGACCCGGAAGCCGGACACCTGTGGGACTCGAGCGCGCTCGGCGGCCCCGGCGTGCTCCCCACCCTGCTGCTCACCACCACCGGCGCGAAAAGCGGCCAGCCACGCGTGCTGCCGTTGATTTACGGTAAGCGTGGCAACGATGTGGTGATCATCGCTTCTAAAGGCGGCGCACCGAGCCACCCGGCCTGGTTCGTCAATCTCGAGGCAAACCCGGCGTGCCGCGTGCAGGTGGCTCGCGATGTGTTCGACGCAACGGCGCGCATCGCCGAGGGCGAAGAGCGAGCGCAGCTCTGGGAGATGATGGTCGGCGTATATTCGCCCTACACCGCCTACCAGAAGGCCACCTCGCGGGAGATTCCCGTGGTGGTGCTCGAGCGCAGCTGAGCTGCAGCTTAGCCGCAGTTAAGCCAGCCGGCTCAGCGCCTCGGCAATGTGCCGGTAGACGCCGGTATTGAACATGAGACCGGCGTGGGAGCCACGCACCTCGATGTGTTGTGCAAGCTCCGTGTCCTCATCGATACAGGCCTGCCAGGCGACGATGCCATCGGTTTTTGAGTAGAGCGCGCACACCGGCACCTTGATCGGCACGCGGGCACGCTCCTGCTGAAGCCGGCGCATCAGCTCCGGCGAAAAGCCCGTCTGGCGCGCCGCGAAGGCGCCGATCTGCGTGGCCTGCGGACCGCCACGCACCGGGCTGCCGACAGTGACCACACCGCGCACGAGATCTGGCCGCTCCCGGGCCATCTCACGCGCCAACGCACCACCGCGGCTGTAACCCACCAGCGCGATAGGGCCCTGTTCTGCCAGCGCCTCGGCGCGCTGCAACAGCGCAGGCAGGTAGGAAAACATGGACTTGCGGCTGATGCCAAGCTGCCAGGGGTGCGGCTCGTAGCCAATGCTCGCCAGGAAGTGACGCAGCGGCCAGGTGATGGTGTCGTCGTTCATGAAGCCCGGCAGCACCAGCAGCCGACCGGAGCCGCGCGGCACGCGCATGCGCAGCAGCGGCAACGCCCACATGAGCTGGGTGAGTTCCATGCCGGCACGCACCTCCATCAAGGTATGCAGCTGCGGTGGCGGCGCGATATCGTCCGTATCTATGGTCCGATCTCCACAACGAATCCGATAAAGTAACCCGATGCATCGTTATTGTCCCCTCCTGCTGTTCCTGCTCGTTACCTGCGCCTGGGCAGCCGACGATTGGTCCCGGCACGGCTTTGATGCCGCCGAGCAACGCTTCAGCCCGCTCGACGATATCCACACCGGTAACGTGCAGCGCCTCGGGCTGACCTGGGCGTTTCCCACGGGCAACACGCGGGGCATGGAAGCCACGCCCATCGTCGTGGACGGGGTGATGTACGTAACCACCGCCTGGAGCCGGGTGTATGCGCTCGACGCTGCAACCGGCAGGACTCTTTGGCATTTCGACCCGATGGTCGCCGGCGAAAAGGGTCGCGACGCCTGCTGCGATGTGGTCAACCGCGGCGTCGCCGTCAACGGCGAGCAGGTGTTTCTCGGCGCGCTGGACGGCCGCCTCATCGCCCTGAACCGGCGCACCGGCGCCGTTAACTGGTCCGTGCAGACCACCAACACCAACAAGCCCTACACCATCACCGGCGCCCCCCGCGTGGTGCGCAACATGGTCATCATTGGCAACGGCGGGGCAGAGTTTGGCGTGCGCGGCTACTTCGGCGCCTACGAGGCGGCAACCGGCAAGCTGCTCTGGCGCTTTTATACGGTACCTTCCGAGGATCGCCAGGCTGATGCTGCGCAACCTTCACTTGCCCAGGCACGCGCCACGTGGCCGGACGATGCGCTGTGGGAGTCCGGCCTTGGCGGCACGGTGTGGGACGCCTTTGCGTACGACGCCGAGAGCAATATTCTCTACGCAGGCGTGGGCAACGCCTCGCAATACAACCGCGCCGTGCGCAGCCCCGGCGGCGGCGACAATCTGTACGTGGCCTCCATCCTCGCCATCGACCCATCCACCGGCCGTCTGCTGTGGCACTACCAGACCACGCCCGCAGACAGCTGGGACTATACGGCCACCCAGCACATGATCCTCGCGGAGCTGGGCTGGCTGGGCGAGCGTCGCAAGGTGCTCATGCAGGCGCCAAAAAACGGATTCTTCTACGTTCTCGACCGCATCACCGGCGAGCTGCTCGCAGCCGACAAGTACGTGCACGTGAACTGGGCAAGCCACGTGGACCTCGAAACCGGCCGCCCGGTGGAAACCGAGATCGCTGACTGGTCATCCACCCAGCGCATGATCTCCCCTGCCATCGTCGGCGGTCACAACTGGCACCCCATGGCATTCAGCCCGCTCACCGGGTTGGTGTACATTCCCACGATCCACACCACCTATCCGTTTACCGCAGATCCGAACTTCCGCTTCGATCCACGCACCATGAACACGGGCGAGGATTTCCCCCGCATGGTCCGCGAGGTGCCAGCAGTCGTGCCGCGCTTCTGCTCACCCACCCGTTTGACCGCCTGGGACCCGAAAGCCAGGCGCGTGCGCTGGGAAGTACCGTTCACCAGCGGTGTCAGCGCCGGTGTGCTGGCAACCGCCGGCGGTCTGGTGTTCCAGGGCACCACCGAGGGAGAGCTCGTGGCCTACAGCGCCGACGAAGGCGAGCGCCTCTGGGGGCAGGACGTGTCAGTAGGCATCATGGCACCGCCCGTCACCTACCGTGTCGCCGGCGAGCAGTACGTGGCCGTGGTAGCAGGCATCGGTGGCAGCCAGGGGGGCCACAACACGGTGATGCGCAACGAAAATCCCGGCCACGTGTTCGCCTTCAAGCTTGGCGGCAGCGCAACCCCACCGGCCACCAGGCCACGCGCGCGGCAGGTGCAAACGCCCGACTTCGAAGCGCTCTCGGAAACGGAACTCACCCGCGGCGAAACCCTCTATGCACAACACTGCCTTCGCTGCCACGGGCTCAGCGCGCAAAGCTCGGGACTGTATCCGGACCTGCGCTACTCCGCCGCTGAAGTGCACGCGATATGGCCGCAGATTGTGCTCGATGGTGTATTCGCAGCCCGCGGCATGGCCAGCTTCGCCGACAGCCTCGATGCGCGTGATGTGCGCGCCATTCATGGCTATGTGATTCGCGAAGCCGTGCGCACGCAAGGGTTCATGCATCGCGCCGCGCAGGCCATCGGCAACAGCGTGTGCATACCCGCAGAATGGCTGGCCGACTGATCGTGCGGAAAGAAGTCGAGGCAGCCTTCAACGCGATGCCAGCTTCTGCGCGACGAAAAGCTCTGGCGTTGCGCCGCCTGATCGTCGATACCGCCGGTCGTGTCGATGGCGTGGGCGAGCTGACAGAAACCCTGAAGTGGGGTGAGCCCGCCTATCTCACACAGCAGAGCCGCAGCGGCAGCACCATCCGCATTGGCTGGTCGGCGAAACGGCCGGACCGCGTAGGCCTCTTCTTCAACTGCCGCACCACGCTGGTGGACACCTTCAGGAGCCGCTTTCCCGAGCTCGAGTTCGAAGGCAACCGGGCGTTGCTGGTGCCGGTGAAGTCAGCGCTGCCGAAACCCGCGCTGCAGGCCTGTATTGAAAGCGCGCTCACCTACCACCGCACGAAGCTACGCTCAAAATCGGCCCCATAAAGACCCCGCCGACGATGATTGGCGAGGCCGAAAGCGAATCGACGAAAACGCCTCATGCCCGGTTCAGAATCCGGCCACCACATCCAGCGCCGCCGACAGGCTCTTCACACCGTGCACCGCCATGTTGGAAATGGTCTCCTTCGGGCGATTGGCGAACGGCACGATGGCACGTCGGAAGCCGTGCTTGGACGCCTCGCGCAGACGCTCCTGACCGTTGGTAACCGGGCGCACCTCGCCGGTGAGGCCCAGCTCGCCGAATACGATGAGATCTTTAGGTAACGACCGGTTGCGAAAGCTCGACAGTACCGCGAGCAGGGTGGCCAGGTCCGCCCCGGTTTCGTGGATGCGCACGCCACCTACCACGTTGGCGAACACATCCTGATCGGAAAGGGCGATGCCGCAATGCCGGTGCAGCACCGCAAGATGCATGGCGAGGCGCTGCTGATCCAAGCCCACCGCCACGCGCCGCGCGTAGCCTCCCTGTACCTGATCCACCAGAGCCTGCAGCTCCACCAGGAGCGGCCGCGTGCCCTCCCATGTTACGGTGGCAACGCTGCCGGGCGAGTCGAGCTCGCCGCGCTGCAGGAAGATGGCCGACGGGTTGGCCACTTCCTTCATACCCTGATCGGTCATGGCGAACACACCGAGCTCATTCACCGCACCAAACCGGTTCTTGTGGCTGCGCAACGTGCGGTAGCGCGCGCCGGCAGGGCTGTCGAGCATGAGAAAGGCGTCAATCATATGCTCCAGCACCTTGGGCCCCGCGAGGCTGCCCTCCTTGGTCACATGCCCCACGAGCACAAAGATCGTGCCGGTCTGCTTGGCCAGACGGGTGAAGAAGGAAGCCGTCTCCCGAACCTGCGTGACGCTGCCGGGCGTGCTCTCCACGCTGCCCACGTGCATCACCTGAATGGAGTCGAGCACCACGAGGTGGGGCCGCCGTTCACGGATTTCCTCAGCGATGCTCTCCGCCCGCGTCTCTGCGGCAACGATGAGGTCTTCCGTGGGCAGGCCCAATCGCTGCGCACGCAGCGCCAATTGCTGCAGCGACTCCTCGCCCGTGACATACAGCACCGTGCGGCTGCGGGCCAGAAGCGTGCACACCTGCAACAGCAGCGTGCTCTTACCCGCTCCCGGATCGCCGCCGATGAGGATCATGCTGCCGGGCACCAGACCGCCGCCAAGCACCCGGTCGAGTTCCGACAGGCCGGTGGATATCCGTGCCAGCTCGCCCGCTTCGACTTCAGAGAGCTTCTTCACCTCGCTGCGTACGCCTGCGTAGCCAAGGGCCGTTTCCTTCACCGGCCCCACGCTCATCTGCGACAGCGTGTTCCACTCGCCACACGCGCTGCACTGCCCTTGCCACTTGGGATGATCGGCGCCGCAGTCGGAGCAGACGAAAACGGTTCTGTTTTTCGCTTTAGCCAAAGTCGTTGTAGATGTCGGAGGCTAGGTTTTCGAACTTGGTCAGCCGGCCGATGAAGGACAGGCGCACGGTGCCAATTGGGCCATTACGCTGCTTGCCGATGATGATCTCTGCAACGCCCTTGTCGGGCGAACTTTCGTTGTAGACCTCGTCCCGGTAGATGAACAGGATCAGATCGGCGTCCTGCTCGATCGCTCCGGATTCCCGCAGGTCAGCCATCACCGGCCGTTTGTCGGTGCGGTTTTCCAGGCTGCGGTTGAGCTGCGACAAGGCAATCAACGGGCAGCCGATTTCCTTGGCGATGGACTTGAGCGATCGGGAGATCTCGGAGATCTCGTTGGTGCGGTTTTCCGAATTGCCGGCCACCCGCATGAGCTGCAGGTAGTCCACGACGATCAGGCCGACGCCGTTGGTTGCCTGCCGCGCCACCCGCCTCGCCCGCGAGCGCAGCTCGTTCGGGGTGAGGGCCGGCGTGTCGTCGATAAAGAGCTCCTTGTCCTTGAGGAGCGCGACCGCGCTGGTGAAACGCGACCAGTCGTCGTCTTTGAGGTTGCCCGTGCGCAGGTTGGCGAAGTCGATACGGCCGAGGGATGCCAGCATGCGCATGATGAGCGACTCCGAGGGCATCTCCATACTGAACACCAGCACCGCCTTACCACTCTCCATGGTGGCGTGCTCGGCGATGTTCATGGACAGCGACGTCTTGCCCATGGACGGCCGACCCGCGACGATCACCAGGTCACCCTTCTGCAGGCCCGCGGTGCGCTCATCCAGATCCGTGTAACCGGTGGAGAGGCCGGTGATGCGCTGTTTGGTGGCAAAGAGCTCCTCCACGCGGGCTACAGCTCTGGTCAGCAGCCCGTTCACCCCTTCAGGGCCGCCTTCCTTCAGACGCCCTTCGGAAATGCGGAAAACTTCCTGCTCCGCCATATCGAGGAGCTCACCGCTGTCGCGCCCCTCCGTCACATAAGCCATATCGGCAATGCGGTTGGCCGCAGCGACCATCTGCCGCAGCGTGGAACGTTCCCGCACGATCTTTGCGTAGGCCACCACATTGCTGGCACCTGGGGTGCTGTCGACGATCTCGCCGAGATAGGCGAGCCCACCCGCACGCTCCAACAGACCCTTCGACTGCAACCGTTCAGAGACCGTCACGGCGTCGAGCGGCTGGTCGTCCTCGGACAACGCCGCCATCGCCTCGAAGATGATCTGGTGCTGGGTGCGGTAGAAATCGCCAGGCTGCACCACCTCGGCCACCTCGAACCAGCGCTCGTTGCTGAGCATGAGCCCGCCCAGCACGCTCATCTCCGCCTCGATGGAGTGCGGCGGCACTTTCAATCGGGCAGTGTCGTGATCCAAGGGTGGGGAGGCTGCGTACTCGGACATCTGGGCAAAGACTCTACGGCGTCACAGAGTCGCCTGATCTATCGTGCAACGCAAGAGAACAACGTGTGGATAACCGTGGGAAAGTGCCCGCTGCGCAGTTTCGGCGCAGCGGGCAGCCGTTTTACTCGGAAGCGACGATCACCTTGACCGTTGCGGTCACATCCGTGTGGAACTGCAGATCCACCTCGTGCTCACCCGCCGTGCGGATCACGCCTTCCGGCATGCGCACTTCGGACTTCTGCACATCGTGGCCAAGGGCGGTGAGCGCATCCGCCACTTCCTGGGTGCCAACGGAGCCGTAGAGCTTGCCTTCCTCGCCTACGCGCGCAAGTACGGTTACCACCACGTCCTGCAGCCCGGCTGCACGGGTGTTGGCGATGGCCAGCTTGTCATTGGCGGCACGTTCCAGGTCAGCGCGGCGCTCTTCGAACACCTTGCGGTTTTCCTCCGATGCGCGCACGGCCACACCTTTCGGCAACAGATAGTTGCGCGCGTAGCCGGCCTTCACCGTGACTTCTTCACCGAGACCGCCGAGGTTGGCGACGGGCTCCAGCAGAATAACGTTCATAATGCCTCCGCTACTTGTGCTGGTCAGAGTACGGCAGCAGCGCCAGGTAACGGGCGCGCTTGACCTCTGCCGCGACTTTGCGCTGAAACTTCTGCGATGTGCCGGTGATACGGCTGGGGACGATCTTGCCCGTCTCGCCGATGAACTGCTTGAGCATATCGAGATCTTTGTAGTCCACCTCGTCGAGATTGGCTTTCACCTCACCATGACGTCTGCGTCGGAAACGGCTCATTCATCCTCTCCTTCTTCGGCAGTGGCTGGCGATTCGGCTTCCGCGTCGTCATCCTGAGACGCCGCGGCTGCCCGGCGGGCCGCCAGCTCTTCCTCACGACGGCGATCGCGCTCGCGATCCTTCTCCTGCTCGCGCAGCTCTTCCTCGTAGATCTTCGAGTTGCCACCGGTGGGCGGCCCCTTGCGACGGATGACGAGGTTGCGAATCACCGCATCGTTGAAGCGGAACGAGCTTTCCAGCTCCTCGAGCGTGGGCTGATCGCACTCGATGTTCATCATCACGTAGTGGGCTTTGTGGATCTTGGCAATGGTGAAAGCGAGCTGACGCCGCCCCCAGTCCTCGGTGCGATGCACCTTGCCTTCGCCGCGCTCGATCAGCGCGACGTATCTTTCGACCATTCCCGGTACCTGATCCGACTGATCAGGGTGCACCAGGAACACGACTTCGTAGTGTCGCATTCGCAACTCCTTTCGGTGTGCCCGCGGTTCGAGCTGTAGCCCGCGCCGCTTCGCGCCCCCGCAGCAACTCGTGGCTGCGTGGAGCAAGGTTTCAGGGAGGCGCGATTCTAGGGATGGCAGCAGCGGCATGCAAGGGCGGGTATGCTGCAGCGGATGATGGCCATCGAGGACATGCCGGCGGACGAACTGGTGCGGCTGGTGAACCAGGAGATGCCGTTCGGCCGCTTCAAGGGTCTTCGGCTTCTGGAGCTGCCGGAGCCCTATGTCGTGTGGTTCAAGAACCAGGGATTTCCGCCGGGTAAGCTCGGTGAGCGGCTGGCGGTTATCTACGAGATCAAGGTCAACGGTCTGGAGCCTCTGCTGAGACCGCTTCTAAAGAAGAAGTAAGCGCTCACTTTCTTTGCCTTACCGCTTCAAAGAGCAGAACGCCGGTAGCCACTGACACGTTGAGGCTCGACACCGCACCCTGCATGGGAATGTTGCACACCGTGTCGCAGGCCTCGCGAGTGAGCCGCCGCAGTCCTTTGCCTTCACCGCCCATCACCAGGGCGACATCGCCGGTGAGGTCGACATCGCACCAGGCGATCTCGCCGCGCTCGTCGGCCCCCACAAGCCACACGCCCTGATCCTTGAGCCAGTTCAACCGCCGCGCCAGGTTCTTCACCCGCACCAGCAGCAGGTCTTCGGCACCGCCGGCGGCAGTCTTCAATGCCAGATCGTTCACCGGCGCGCTGTTGCGCTCGGGCCAGAGCACCGCCTGCACGCCGGCAGCGTTGGCGCTGCGCAGACAGGCACCGAGATTGCGCGGATCAGACACCCCGTCGAGCACCAGCAGCAGGCGCGGCGATGGCAATCCGGCGAACTCCGCCTCAAACGCCGCCTCATCTGCCACCGACAACGCATGGCAGAGTGCGGCCACACCCTGGTGGTTGCCTTCGACCCGGCCATCGAGCCAACTGCGGTCCACCGCCTCGAAACGCACAGCCGCTTCCTTGGCCAGGGCGATGATCTCCTGCACCCGCGCGTCGCGCCGGCCGCGCGCGTAGTAGACGGTGCGCACCCGCTCGGGATGGCTGCTGAGCGCCAGGCGCACGGCGTGAAAGCCGAGCGTGTAGCTCATCGGCGCCGCCCCTTTTTCTCCTTGCCCCTGCCTTTCCCCTGGCCTTTGCTCTTTCCTTTGCCAGCCCCGCGAGCGCCACGGTTGATCTCCAGGTCAATGCGGCCGAGGGGCGGGCGCACCTCGCGGATGCGCACATCGAGCGTGTCGCCCAGACGAAACACCTCGCCCGAGCGCTCGCCCACCAGCGAAAGATTCTGCGGCTGAAACCGGTAGTAGTCATCGCCGAGCTCGGAAATGTGCACCAGGCCCTGCACGTAATAACCCGTGAGCTCCACGAACAGGCCAAACTCCGTCACCCCGGCAATCTTGCCGGGCAGCACTTCACCCACCTTGTCGGCCACAAAATCGCACTTGAGCCAGCCCTGCACCGCCCACTCCGCCTGCTCCGCCCGCCGCTCGGTGAAGGAAATATGCGAGCCGGTCGCCTCCAGCGCATCGTGGGTATATGGCGGCTTCTTGCCAGCCAGAACGGACTTGATGGCGCGATGCACAACGAGATCCGCATAACGGCGGATGGGCGATGTGAAGTGCATGTAACGATCGAGCGCCAGGCCAAAGTGGCCCTGGTGCGCCGGCTGATATACCGCCTGCTGCATGGAGCGCAGCACCAGCATCTGAAACACCCAGGCGTCAGGCCGCTCGGCGATCTGCTCCAGCGCGTGCTGCACCGAGCGCGGATCGAAACCGCCGGACAGCCGTACGCCCGCCATGGCAAAAGCACTCTTCAGCGCGCCCTGGGCCGTGACATCCGGCCCTTCGTGGGCTCGGTAGAGCGCGGCCACATCATGCGCTTCCAGAAACTCCGCGGCACACACGTTAGCGGCGATCATGGCCTCTTCGATGAGTCGGTGCGCATCGTTGCGCTGCACCGGCACGATGGCTTTGACCCGCCCACCTTCCAGCTCCAGCTCTGCCTCGTGGGCGTCGAAATCGAGCGCCCCACGTGCCTCGCGCGCCTGGCGCATGGCTTCATAACAGGCATGCAGCTCGCGCAGCGACGACGCCACCTCCGGCTCCACGTCGAGCGTACCGCCGGCCAGGAAACCAGCAACCTCTGTGTAGGTGAGGCGCTGCCAGGAACGGATCAGCGCGTTGGCGAACGTGTGCTCGCGTACCCGCCCTTCGCGATCAACGCGCATCTCGCAGACCATGGCCAGCCGCGGCTCCCGCGGTCGCAGCGAGCACAGGTCGTTGGACAAGGCCTCGGGCAGCATGGGCACCACCGTCTTCGGCAGGTACACCGAGTTGCCGCGCTCGCGGGCCTGCGTATCCAGCGCACCGCCTTTTTTCACGTAGTGCGCCACATCGGCGATGGCCACCACCAGACGCCAACCATCCGCCAGCCGCTCGGCATACACGGCGTCGTCGAAGTCCTTGGCGGTTTCTCCGTCAATGGTCACGAGCGGCAGCTTGCGTAGGTCTGTGCGGCCCCGCGGCAGTCGGTTCGGCACCTGCTCGGGCAGCCCGGCAACAGCATCACGCACCTCATCCGGCCACACTTGCGGGATGTGGTAGGCCGCGAGCGTGGTATCCACCGCCCGGGCCAGCACCGTCTCGCCTTCCAGCACGTCAATCACCCGCCCGGTGAGCCCGCGGTGCTCCTCGCCGATGATCTCCACGCGCACGATATCGCCGTGCCGGCCGCTGTCGGGCATGTCCACCAGACTCACGCGGCCGCGATAGTCGGATCCCAGGGCTTCCACATAGGGGTACCGGCCGAGCCAGTTGAGCTCGCCCACCAGCACCCGGTCTGACGGCGACAGCACTTCCACGACAGTAGCCCTGCCCTGGTGGATTCGCGCCCGCACCAGATCGCCCGCCCGAAGCCGTCCGCGCCTACCCTGTTCGACCTCCACACCCTCGATCAGCAGCGACTTGCCCTGCTGGGTGACCACACTCTCCACCATCTCCCCCGCCGCCGGCAGGTGGTAGAAACCGGCATGGTCCAGCTCCACCTCGCCATTGCGCTGCAGGCCCTTGAGCACCAGGCGCAGTTCGCGCACCGCACCATGGCGGCCGCGGCACAGCTCCGTCTTGAGGGCGTGCCAATCGGGCGGCGTTTCGGCGTGTTCGAGTAGGGAGAGGACCGAGCGGGCAGTGATACGCCCAGATTTTTCGGATGGCATGTTTGACACTTTAACGGTGCTTTGAGTAAATTGCGCGCCCCGCTTGATTGCGGGCTTCACCCCGGAGCCGAGGTGGTGAAATTGGTAGACACGCTAGCTTCAGGTGCTAGTGGGGGTAACCCCGTGGAGGTTCAAGTCCTCTCCTCGGCACCATATCTTCTGTTCCTCGCCTCTCAGCCCAGCAACCAGTAGAAGTAGCCGGCGCTCGTCGCACAGATCACCACCCCACCGGCGATGCTCCAGCGCTCGAGCCACTTGCCTGGCCGGTACTGTGCCGCGAATTCCTGCGCAAACACCGCGCGATGGTTGAGCACCACAACCATGGGCGCCAGCAGAAAGCCGAGCCGCGTGGCGTAGTCGATGAACGTGGCGAACGACGACATGGCAAAAGCGAGAACCGCGTACCCACCCGCCGCGTAGACGATGACGAGCACCGGATATATCCACCGCTTGCGGGCAACACCGGCTACTTCCAGGAGCTGCTCCAGCTGGCGGGGTCCACCGTCCAGCGCAGTAAGCTGCGTGGACAGCATGGTAGCGAGCGCCGCCACGCCAATCAGGTAGAACGCCCAGTCGCCGAACTGCGCAGTAAACAGGCCCAGCACCTGGCCGGCAAAGGCGCCGGCGGAGTCGGCAGGCGCGATCGCCTGGCTGTGCATAACGCTGGTGCCCAACAACAGAAAGCACAACGCCAGCACCGTCGCGCCCACATACCCGGTCATGAAATCCATGCGCACCTCTCGCGGCGACGGAGCGCCCCGTTCGCGCGCACGCTGCGCACCCCACACCGAGGTAGTAACAGATGCATCCACGGGGATGGGCATCCAGCCGGCCACGGCAATGATGAACAGCGCCAGCGGCACGGAAAGCGGCGGCAGCGCCAGACTTTCCTGCTGCCATTCAATGCCTGGTAACGCAAGCAGCGTCGCCGCCAGCACCATTACGGCAAGCAGCCCCACGAGCCATTTACTCACGTGTTCGAGCCAGGCATAACGGCCGATCACCAGCAACAGGGCTGTACCCGCGAGCAGCGCGGCAGCTACCGGCAGCGGCGAACCCTGCAAGCCGCCTACCGCTTGAACGATTCCCGCGGTAGTCACGGTGATTGCTGCCAGCACGAACCACATGGCATACAGCAGCAGCACCGTGTACGGCACGATCGCCCAGAGGCCGACGCGCGCGTAGTAGTCCAACAGGCTTTTGCCGGTGGCCGCCGGATAGACCGCCCCGAGATACAGCACGGGATATTTGACCAGGCAACTCACGAGAAGAACGCTCGCCATGGCCAGACCGTACTCAGCGCCGGCGCGTGTGGATTGCACCAGATGCGATACGCCGATCGCCGCCGCGGCAAAAAGAATGCCCGGGCCGAGCACGCGATAGAAACCGCGCACGTTCATGTGCGCCCCGCCACATCAGAAAGTTCGATGACCGGCCTCCACCCCAGCGTTGTGCAACGGTAGCAGAACCCCCCTGACCGCCACAGTCCCCGGCTGCCGCGGGTTGCGCGCGGCGGTATCGTGTGGTGATCTTTCATCAACACTCATCAGGAGCCTCGCATGTCCAAACTGCAGGATGACCCACGCATCGACCCGCGCATCAAAGCCGCGATGGCCATGATGCCGACCATGAGCCAGCCCGATGCCGAAAGCCGCGAGGCCATGCTCGCGGAAGCAAACACGAAGCAGGCCATCGCCGGCCGCGAGCAGATGAAGGCGATGATGGACATGTTTGACAACGAGGAGGTGGCGCCGAGCGACGGCCTGGACATCTCCGTGCACGAATTCATCTCCACGCCGGACGGCAATACGATCCAGGTACAGCTCATCCGGCCGCAAGGGGAGGATGCCAAGGCTTGCGTGGTGTACCTGCACGGCGGCGGCATGATGAGCATGTCCTGCTTCGATGGAATGTACCGGGCGTGGGGCAAGATCATCGCCGCGCAAGGCGTTGCCGTGGCCATGGTGGACTTTCGCAACTGCCTCACACCAAGCTCCGCACCGGAAGTGGCTCCCTTTCCTGCTGGGTTGAACGACTGTGTAGCCGGCGTGAAGTGGGTACACGCGCACGCCGACGTCCTGGGCATCGACCCGGCACACATCATCGTTGCCGGCGAGAGCGGCGGCGGCAATCTGACGCTGGCCACCGGTCTGAAGCTGAAGGCAGATGGCGACCTGGGCCTGATCCGCGGCCTGTACGCTTTGTGCCCCTACATCGCGGGCTTCTGGCCGCAGGACCGCCTGCCCTCCTCCATTGAAAACAACGGCATCCTCCTGGATCTGCACAACAATCGCGGGGCGATGGCCTACGGGATGGAGCAGCTCGATGCGAAGAACCCGCTCGCCTGGCCGGACTTCGCCACCGAGGAAGATCTGCAGGGCCTGGTGCCCACGGTTATCTCGGTAAACGAGTGCGATCCGCTGCGCGACGAAGGCATCGAGTTCTACCGCAAGCTGCTCAAGGCCGGGGTACCTGCACGATGCCGACAGATGATGGGCACCATCCACGGTTCTGAGATCATGGCCGTGGCGAGCCCGGACATCAGCCGCGATAGCGCCGCCGCCATCGCCCAGTTCTGCCGCGAGGTCTGAGCCATGCAAGTGCCTGCGCAGGCAATCGAAGCCTACGATCGGGATGGTGCCACGGTGCTGCGCGGCGTGGTGGATGAGGCCTGGCTCGACCGCCTGGCGGGTGCTATCGAGCGCGACATCGAGCGCCCCGGGCCATTTTTTCATGGTTACGACGCGCCCGACGGCGGACGCTTCCACGGCAACCTGCGCATCTGGCAGAACGACGACGACTTCAAAGCGTTCTGTCTGCAATCCAACATGCCGCAGATAGCGCGGCAGTTCCTGCGCAGCGAGCGCGTAAACCTACTCTACGACCAGCTTTTCGTGAAAGAGGCTGCAACAAGCAACCGAACGCGTTGGCACAACGATCAGCCCTACTGGCCCATACGCGGCTGGCAGGTGGTGTCGGTGTGGGTGGGCCTCGATACGGTCACAGCGGAAACCGGCGCACTGGAGTTCGTGCGCGGTTCACACCGCTGGGATCGCTGGTTTCAGCCGGAAACGTTCGGCATCACCGAGAACATCGACGCCTACGAACGCAACCCGGACTACGAGCCCATGCCGGATATCGAAGCGGCACGCAGCGACTACGACATCGTTACGTGGGACATCGAACCCGGTGACATCTACGTGTTTCACGGCATGACCGTGCACGGCGCACCGGGCAACAGCCGGCGCGACCGACGGCGGCGAGGCTACACCGTGCGCTATATCGGCGACGATGTGGTCTACGACCCGCGGCCGGGCGTGAGCCAACCGATCCTCAACGATGCGCTGCAAGCCGGCGCGCCGATGACCAGCACCCAGAACCCCGAAATCATCTGGTGACCCGCACCCGGCGGCCGAGCCAGGGCATGATCGCCAGCAGGAGGGCATACACCACACCCGCAAAGGCATAGGGAAGCCACGGTTCGACCTGATAAAGCGCGCCGCCGAACAGCGGTCCGATAGTCCACCCGAGCGGACCACAAGAGCCTGCAACACCCGCCACGGAGCCCTGCTCTTGGGCCGATACGGCAAGCGACGCCCCGGCCATGAAGCCCGGGCCGGCGAGGCCCATGCCGAGACCCTGGATACTCAGAGCAATCGTCAACCACAGCTGTGTCTCCTGCGTGGCCATGAGCGCGAAGGCGAGGATGAGCAACGGCAGAGCGAGTTTGAGCAAGGTGAACGGGGCCACATCCAGACGCTGCACGATCACCATCTGTGAAAACAGCGAGCAGCCGGCGGAGAACATCATGGCCGTTCCAAAGGTGCCCGCAGTGGCGGCCGCATCGAGTTGCAGCGCGTCCTGAAAGCGAAAACCCATAGTCTGCTGCACCAGGCCAAATCCCATGAACATGATCACACCGACTACGATGAACGGCAGGATACGAGGGTCGGTGTACTTCATGCGCGGCGGCCGCACGGCGGCCCTCTCACGCGGCGGTTCGCGGAGAAAGAACAGCACGAAAAACCCGTTGAGAAACGCGAGCCCGGCGATGAACCATAGCGGCGTCATCAGTGAAATCATCGCCAGTCCGGCCAGCGCCGGGCCGAGTATGGCACCGATGTTGTTGGCCGCGCCCGCCGCACCCATCCCTTTCGTGCGTTCGGCAACGCTGGTGATGTCCGCCATGTAGGCGCTGGCCGCCGGCATGGCGGCAGACATGATCGACGCGTGCACCATGCGCGCGAGCACAAGGCCAAAGAACAAGGGCAGGCCCATGATCCAGCCGGCGAGTCCAGCCTGCAGCACGCTGTTGAAAAGAACCGTGCCGAGAGCAAACCCGAAGATTCCGATCAGCATGACGCGTTTGCGCCCCCAGACATCACTCATCCGCCCCCACACCGGCGTGGACAGGAAAACGATAGCGGAGGACATGGAGATGATGAAGGTGATCTGCATCTCGTTGAGGCCCAGCTCTCGCCCAAGGGGTGACAGAACGGGGAACAACACAGTGAAGCCCATGCCGATGATGACAAGGGATGCCAGCAACGTGCGGCGCGCCGCGAGGGCAGAAAAACCCGGTGACATGAACTCAGCCCGCTGCTGACGTTTGTCGGGCGTGGTCGTGCACCTGCTCCACCTCGATGAACACACGCTTGATGGCTGGGTCCTGTGCCTTGATGACACGGTTCACCTCGGTCACGGCAGCTTCCACCTCCTCGGATGGAATGCCGTCTTTGAAATCCACGCTGATCATGGCAACGATTGCGTTCGGCCCCATGTGCAGCGTGGTCACCTCGTTGACGTAACCTATGCGCTCATCCACGCGCAGCACACGCTCGATGGCCGCATGCACTTCGGGTGACGCCGACTCGCCGATGAGCAGACCCTTGCTTTCATAGGCCAGCCAATACGCCACCACCATCAGCACGAGGCCGATCAGCACCGAGGCAATGCCGTCGAACAGCATGTTGCCGGTAACCTCGTAGGCAATGAGCCCAGCCAACGCAATGGCGAGGCCCACGAGTGCGGCAGTGTCTTCGAACACCACGACGAACAGGCTCGGATCCTTGCTGGTTTTGACCGCCTCGATCACGCCCTTGTCACCTTTGCTCTTGCCGAACTCCCGAGCAGCCACCCACAATACCCACGCTTCAAAGACGATGGCGAGGCTGAGCACGATGTAGCTCAGCCGCAGGTCGGTGAGTGGCTCGGGGTGCAGAATGTGCTGCACGCCCTGATACATCGACACGACGCCGCCCAGAGCAAACACGAGCATCGCCACCATGAAGCTCCAGAAATACACCTCTTTGCCGTGGCCCAGGGGATAGTGCGCATCGGCCGGGATCTGAGCTCGCTTCAGCCCGTACAGCAGCAACACCTGGTTGCCTGTATCCACAAGGGAATGCACGCCTTCGGAGAACATCGCCGAGCTGCCGCTGGTGAACGCTGCGGCGAATTTGGTGGCCGCAATGGCGGAGTTACCGATCAGCGCGGCATAGATCGCTTTACGCGATGAACCAGCCACTACTGCTTACGAAGGAGCAGTGAACCGATGGAGTAACCCGCGCCGAAGGAACAGATGACGCCGTAGTCGCCAGACGCCAGATCTTCATTGTGGCGCGCAAAGGCGATGATCGATCCCGCCGATGCCGTGTTGGCAAACTCGTCCAGCACCGTCGGGGCAACATCCTGACTCGGAACGTCGCCCAACAGACGTTTGATGATGAGCTGGTTCATGTTGATGTTGGCCTGATGCAACCACCAGCGTCGCACGTCGCCTACCGCCACACCATGGTCGGACACCTGCGTCTCAAGGTGCTCCGCTGCCATCGGGCAGACCTCTTTGAATACCTTGCGGCCATTCTGATGGAACAGCTTGTCTGCGGCGTAAGGGTCGGAGTCGTCCGCAAACGAGGTGTAGCCGAAGTTGGAACGGATGTTGTTGGAATACACCGTCTTCGCCCGCAGGCCGAGAATTTCGTAGCTGTGCGCGGAGCGGCAGGCATCAGCCCGTTCCAGCACCATGGCCGTAGCCACATCGCCAAAGATGAAATGGCCGTCGCGGTCCTTGTAGTTCACCTGCGGCGAGGTGAGCTCCGGATTGATCACCAGCACCGACCGCGCCGAACCCGCAGCCACGGCGTCATGGGCACGCTGCAGGGCAAACGTCGCCGCCGAGCAGGCCACCAGCATGTCGAACCCCGAGCCGTCGATGCCCAGCGCCGCCTGTACTTCGATGGCGATCGCCGGGTACGAACGCTGCGTGTATGCACAGGATACGATGACCATGTCGATATCGGCCGCCGTGCGGCCGGCAGAAGCCAGGGCCGGTTTCGCCGCGTTCAAGGCGATCTCCGCCTGGTGGGACAACACATCGTCCGCCCGCACGGGCAGCTTGGGACGCATCCGCTCGGGGTCGAGGATGCCGTCTTTCACGTAGGCGTAGCGCTGCCGGATACCAGAGGCTTTTTCGATGAACTCGCTGCTCGAGAACGGCAGCTGGTCGTCGTGCTCGGCGTTGTAGCGCTCGACGTAGGCATTGTATGCATCCACCAGCTCATCATTGGTGATGACATGTTCGGGGTGCCAGAGGCCGACGCCGCTGATGGCGACCGGGTGTGTCACGCTTCCTCCTCCAGAAGTGCCAGTTCTTCGTTGGTGAGTTCTCGCGCTTCCTCTTCGAGCATCACCGGGATGTCGTCGCGGATCGGATACGCAAGGGCACTCGCGCGGCACCACAACTCTTCAACGTCACGCCGATACGTGAGCCTGGCTTTGCTTACAGGGCAGACGAGTATTTCCAGGAGCCGGCTGTCCATCAGGCGAACGGGTTCTTCAGAACGATGGTGTCGGCGCGGTCCGCACCGGTGGAAATGATGTCGATGGGCGCACCCACCGCTTCTTCCACCCGGGCGATGTAACGGCGCGCGTTCTCAGGCAGCGCATCCACCGAACGAGCGCCTACAGTCGACTCGCTCCAGCCGGGCACTTCCTCGTATATCGGTGTGATCGCCTCGTAGTATTCGCTGCCGAAATTCGGCGCTGCCGTGTCACCTGATCGTTCGTAGCCGGTGCAGATACGGATGCGTTCGAACCCGTCCAGCACATCCAGCTTCGTGAGGCACAGCCCCGAGATACCGTTGATCTGCACGGCCTGGCGCAGTGCCACCGCATCGAACCAGCCACAACGTCGCGGCCGTCCGGTGGTGGCGCCGAACTCGTGCCCACGCTCTCCCAGCCGCTTACCGTCGTCGTCGAAAAGCTCCGTGGGAAACGGGCCGGAGCCTACCCGCGTGGCATAGGCTTTGGTGATCCCCAGCACATAGTCGAGGTAGGTGGGACCGAATCCGCTGCCGACCGCGGTGCCACCTGCGGTTGTGTTCGAAGACGTCACATAAGGGTAGGTGCCCAGGTCGATGTCCAGCAACGCCCCTTGCGCGCCTTCGAAAAGGATATTTTCGCCTTCCTCCCGCAGGCCATGCAGCAAGGCCACCACGTCCGCCACCATCGGCTTGATCTGCTCCGCCACTTCGGCGCAATCGTCGAGGGTCTTGTTAAAGTCCACAGGCGAGGTTTTGTAGTACTGCTTGAGCATGAAGTTGTGGTACTCCATGACCTCCGCCAGCTTCGCTGCAAAGCCCTGCCAGTAGAAGAGATCGCCCAGACGCACGCCACGGCGCGCGACCTTGTCTTCGTAAGCCGGGCCGATGCCGCGACCGGTGGTGCCGATTTTCATGGCACCCCGGGCTTTCTCGCGAGCGAGATCGAGTTCGACGTGATAGGGCAGGATCAGCGGGCAGGCCGCAGATATCTTCAACCGCTCACGCACTGGCACGCCATTGTCTTCGAGCTCAGTAACCTCCTTAAGCAGCGCATGCGGTTCCAGTACCACACCATTGCCGATGAAGCAGGCCACGCCCTGGCGCAGGATGCCGCTCGGCACCACGTGCAGAACGGTTTTTTTGCCGTCGATGACCAACGTGTGCCCGGCGTTGTGTCCGCCCTGAAAACGTACGACAGCTGCCACCTGGTCGGTCAGCAGGTCGACGATCTTGCCTTTGCCCTCGTCTCCCCATTGGGTGCCGATGACGACTACGTTACGACCCACGTCAGTTCTCCAGCTCTTTCACGATCCACTTTCCGTTCACAAGCACAAACTCTCTGTTGCAACGCCCGTCAGCGGCTTCACCGTCGGCCAGAGCGCAAATAACGACGTCTCCTGCTGCCCGCCGTGCGGCCACCGCCGCGCCCAATGTCCTGTCGGAAGCGTTCAGCGGCGCCCAGATAGCACGGCAGGGCTCGCCGATAGGCGCGATCAAGCGCTCAAGGCGCATGTCAAAACCTGTCGCTGGCCGACCGCGGCCGAAGTTGCTGCCAATGTTGTCGTAGCGCCCACCCTGGGCCAGCGAGGCTCCCTGGTCGGACTGATAGGCCGCAAACACCGGCCCGTTGTGATAACCGTAGCCCGCAAGCTCCGAGAGGTCGAAGCGCATTTGCACCCCGTTACCTTGCAGCCGCTCGATCAACCGCAGAAGATCGTTGATGGCTCGCCGTGCGGCCTCAGGCGCCCCGGCAAAACTACCCGCCGCAACCGCCAGGTCGTCCGCCCGACCCATCATCGTCGGCAATGCCACCAGGAAATCACGTGCATTGCCCGCTGGCAGCAACGCAGCAATATCCGACTCCGCTTTGCGCTGCACGGCGTCAAACAGTTTACGTTCCGCATCTGCGTCCAGGCCGAGATCGGCTGTGAGCGCCCTGTAAACCCCCATGTGCCCCAGCAGTAGCACCGGCTCGCTAACTCCTGCTACGTCCAGGGCGGCAAGCATCAGCTCAACGACTTCAGCATCGGCTTCCAAATCATCGCTGCCAAACACCTCCGCGCCCGCCTTGTAGGGGTTGCGGGAATCAAGCGCTCCGCGAGGATTGGCGAACACTACCGGCCCGGCATAACACAGGCGCTGAACACCTGCTTTCGGGCGGCTGTGCGCATCGATACGCACAGCCTGGGAGGTGAGGTCGGCACGCACCCCAAGCATACGCCCGGAGCGCTGGTCCACCACCTTGAGGGTCTGCAGGTCCAAGTCTGCGCCGCTGCCCACGAGCAGCGAATCGAGATACTCCACCAACGGCGGCTCGACGTGCTCATAGCCCCACGACGCGAACAGATCCAGCACCTCGCGCCGCAGTTTTTCCAGCGCCGCCGCCGCAGGCGGCAGCAATTCCTCCACCCCGTGGGGCAGGCGCCACTTTCCGTCGTTCATCGGCCTGTCGTCAGCCGTCGTCTTTCTTCAGATACTTGAAGAACTCACTGGACGGATCGATAACCATCATGTCGCCTTTGTTGGCGAACACCCGGGCGTAGGCGTTGATGCTGCGGTAAAACTCGTAAAACTCAGGGTCCTTGCTGAACGCCGATGCATAAATTGCCGCGGAACGGGCATCGCCGTCGCCGCGAATGCGTTCGCTGTCGCGATAGGCTTCCGCCTCGATGATGATCGTCTGACGCTCCGCATCGGCACGAATGCCAGCAGCAAGCTCCTGCCCCTGCGCGCGATAGCGCTGGGCTTCGATCTGCCGCTCGGAACGCATACGGGCGTACACCTCGGACGACACTTCTGTGGGCAGATCGATGCGTTTGACGCGCACGTCGATCACCTGAACGCCAGCCGCCTCGCGCATCACACGATCCAGAGACGTGGTCAGTTCCTCCATGAGCTGATCGCGCTCGCCGGACACCACCTCGTGCATGTCGCGCCGCGAGATCTGGTTACGCAGGCCTTCGTTCACCCGCTCGGCCAGGATTCGAGTAGCGTTGATCTCATCGCCGGACGTCGCAGTGTAGTACTTACCCACATCGGCCACTTTCCACTTGGCAAAAGAATCGACGATCAGTGGCTTCTTCTCGAGCGTGTAGTAACGCTGCGGAGAAGTGTCGAGTGTGAGCACCCGGCTGTCGAACTTCTTCACCACGTCGGCGAATGGAAGTTTGAAATGCAGGCCTGGCTCAACGTCGTTTTCGATCACCGCACCGAAGCGCAACACAAGTGCACGCTCGGTTTGCTGAACGACGAACACGGAGTTCGCCGCCGCCAACAGCACGACGACGCCAATGATGAGCAGAAGAAAGTTTCTCGGTGTCATATCAAGCTCCTACCGGCTATCCCGCGTGCGGGAAGCGTTCTGCCGCCGTTCAATTTCGAGCATGGCTTCTTCGGTGATCTGGCTGGGAGAAGGGTCGGCACGCCGCACATCGCCACTCGTCGACCCTTGCGCCAATCGATCAAGCGGCAAGTACAACAGGTTGTTGCCGCCCGGTACGTCGACCAGCACCTTGGAGGTCGCGCCCAGCACGGACTCCATGGCATCGATGTACAGGCGATCACGGGTGACCTGTTCAGCGGCCTGATACTCCGCCAGCAGCTTTTCAAACCGCTCCGCCTCACCTTCGGAGCGGGCAATCACCTGATCGCGGTAGGCGTTGGCCCGTTCGATCTGTTTCTGCGCTTCACCGCGGGCCCTGGGAACAACGCTCTCGGCTACCGCGTTCGCCTCGTTGATCACGCGTTGTTCGTCCTCTTTCGCTTTCTGCACGTCGTCAAAAGCATCGCGCACCTGATTCGGTGGCGCGCTCTCATCGATGTTGACCTTGGAAACGAGAATGCCGGTCTGGTAGCGCTCCAGATAGGACTGCAGCCGTTCCTGGACTTCCAGCGCCACCGCTTCCCGACCGTCGGTGATCACCTGATCCATGCCAGAGCTACCTACCACGTGCCGCAGGGCGCTCTCGGTCGCATGTTCCAGGCTGACCTCCGGGTTACGGACCTGCAGCACGAAATCCTTGGCGTCACGCGCAACCCACTGCACCGTGAGACTGACATCGACGATATTCTCGTCTTCAGTAAGCATCAGCGCCTTGTGCTCATGGGATTGCACCTTGGTGACGTTAACCTTGATCACCCGATCAACGATTGGCGGGTTCCAGTGCAGGCCCGGCATGACGACTTCATCCTGCACCGCACCGAAGCGCAACACCACGCCGCGCTCCTGCTCGTCGATCTGATACAGGCCAAGGCCGCCGTAGATGAGCGCCAGTACCACCAGCACGCCGGCTATCGCGGAGCTGTTAAAGCCTCCCCCGGAACGTCCGCCACCACCACCGCCACCGAAGATTCCGGCGAGCTGGTCCTGCAGTTTTCGGAACGCCTCGTCCAGATCCGGCGGGCCCTGATCACCCCGGTTGCCCCATGGGTCTTTATCACCGCCACCCGGCTCGTTCCACGCCATATCGATTCACTAGCTGTTTGGGGGGGAAAGTTTATCAGTCAAGCGTGGCGCAGTAACACCTCTTGGCGCCGGGCAAGCTGTCCAGCGAGCTGTTCGTCTGCCCGCACGGTGAGTTCCAGCGACCCATCCTCGCGCACGGTTTCGTCCATAACCGCACCAGCGTTGTACAACCAAGCGCGGGTACGGCCATCTCCGGCGCGCAGCAGCACCTTCATTGCCGGCCGCGCCACGCCGAAAGCGTCGCCAATTGCGCGCTTCAAATCGTCTAGGCCAGCACCCGTCAAGGCACTCACCGCCACACCTTCGAGGCCGTCCGGCAGCCGCTCGGCGCGGTCGGTCTTGTTCAACACCAGCAGGCTCAAGTTTTCGTGCGCGCCGATTTCCTCCAGCACCGCCTGTACATCAGCGACCTTCTCCGCCGCGCGCGGATCGCTCGCATCCACTACGTGCAGCAGCAGATCCGCCTCAGCAACCTCTTCCAGCGTCGCTTTGAAAGCCTCCACCAACGTGTGCGGTAAGTCGCTGATGAAGCCCACCGTATCAGCAATCACACACTCACCCACACCTTCGATGGCGATGCGGCGCATGGTAGGATCGAGCGTCGCGAACAGCTGATCTGCAACCAGCACATCGCCCGCGGTGAGGCGGTTGAACAACGTCGATTTTCCAGCGTTGGTGTAACCCACCAACGATATCACCGGCGTTTCGTTGCGCTGCCGGCGCTTCCGTGACAGCGCCCGCCGGCGCGCCACCTCCTCCAGCCGCTTGCGCGTCATCTTGATGCGCTCTCCCAGCATCCGCTGGTCGAGCTCGATCTGCGTTTCACCGGCACCTTTCAGGCCGATACCACCCTTTTGACGATCGAGGTGTGTCCAGCCACGCACGAGCCGCGTGCGCGCGTGCTCGAGCTGCGCCAGCTCAACCTGAAGCTGGCCTTCGTGGGTTTGTGCACGTGCGCTGAAGATATGCAGGATCAGCTCGGTGCGCGTCAACACGCGAACGTCGAGCTCCCGCTCCAGGTTACGCTGCTGACCGGCGCTGAGCTCGTGGTTTACCAGCAGCATGTCGGCGGCGGTAGTCCTCACCGCCTCTCGAATCTCGTCCACCTTGCCTTCGCCAGCGAACCAACGGGGGTGCGGTGCAGGGCGCTTGCCCGTAACGGTACCGCACACCTCGAGCTCAATGGCGGCACACAGCTCTGCCAGCTCCGCCAGGCTGGCTTCGGCAGAGGCCATGTCGTTGGATTGCGTGAACACCATCTGCAGAAGCAGCGCGCGCTTACCCGCATCCGGGCGATCAAAAAACATCTGGCGCTACCTCACATTGAATTGGGAACCGTCAGTCTGCTTTGGCGCCATCGCCACCGCCGCCGCTCGGGCTTGCGATCTTGACGTTGCGAGAAGGCACGACGGTAGAAATGGCGTGCTTGTAAACCATCTGGCTGACCGAGTTACGCAGGAGCACGACGAACTGGTCGAACGACTCGATCTGGCCCTGCAGCTTGATGCCGTTGACCAGATAAATAGAGACCGGAATGCGTTCCTTGCGCAGGGTGTTCAGGTAAGGGTCTTGTAACGTGTGCCCTTTCGACATGACGTGCTCCTTGTCCGGCGCCTCCAGTCCAGCTCTTTCAGTTCAGCTCTTCCAGTTCAGCTCTTTCAGCCCAGCTCAAAGCCACTTTACAGCCGCTGCCTGTCAGCCGTTCGAGGACGCGCGAATTCGTATTGTTTGCGCCTCAGTGTGGCGAGAAGCCACCCCGAAATCAATCACCTACGAGCTTCGACACGTGGCCGGCAAGTTCGTTCGCAGCGCCCCCGGAAAAACGCCGCAGATGCGCCCAGCGGCGCAACCAGGTGTACTGTCGCCGAGCCAGCCCACGCGTGGCAGCGAGCACCTTTTCGCACATGAGATCAAACCCGCTCACCCCGTCGAGAAAATCCCACACCTGACGATATCCCACCGCCCGCATGGAAGGCAGGTCCGCATGCAGATCGCTGCGCGCCCGCAAAGCCGTCACCTCCTCCACGAAGCCTGCCTCCAGCATGTGATCGAGCCGCTCAGAAATGCGCTGGTGCAGCACCTGGCGTGGCTCCACGTCGATCATCACCTCTACCAGGGGCACCCCGTGCCGTGCTGAGGCCCCCTGCGCTTTGCCCCAGAAGCTGGAGATCGGCTTGCCGCAAAGCTCGTAGACTTCCAACGCTCTGGCCAGCCGCTGCGGGTTGTTGGGGTGAATGGCGGCGGCGGCCACAGGATCTACGCGGGCGAGCTCCTCATGCAATGCCTGCCAGCCGTGCCGCACGGCCTTGCGGGCGACGTGCTCGCGCACCGCGTCCGTGGTCCGCGGCACGGCATCAAGCCCCTCACGAAACGCCTTGAGATACATCATTGTGCCTCCCACCAGCACCGGCAGCTCTCCCCGCTCCAACGCACCGGCAACCTCACGATCTGCATCAGCAACGAAGTCGGACACGGTGTAGGGCTCCGCCGGATCACAGATGTCCACCAGTGCGTGTGGATACCGCTGGAGGGTGTCGGGTTCAGGTTTGGCAGTGCCAATGTTCATACCCCGATAGACCATCGCCGAGTCGACGCTGATCAATTGCACCGGCCGCTGCTCGGCAAGGCGCAGCGCCACAGCCGTCTTGCCCGCGGCGGTGGGGCCCGTGATGACGAGAATGCTCACTGGCCGCGCAGAAAGAGCCGGTCCAGCTCCGTCATCGACAACTGCGTGTAGGTCGGTCGACCGTGGTTGCACTGGCCGGCGTTTTCGGTGACCTCCATTTCGCGCAGCAGAGCGTTCATCTCATCAACGCTCAACCTGCGGTTGGCGCGCACAGAGCCATGGCACGCCATGGTAGCCAGCAGATCATCCTGGCGATCCTTGAGCAGGGTGCTCACACCGAAGGTCGAAAGCTCACTCAAGACATCCCGCGCCAGGGCTTCCACATCACCATCTGCCAACGCCTGCGGTACCTCCCGCACGCTGATGCTCTGCGGCCCCGTGCGCTGCAGCACCAGGCCCATCTCGCCAATGGCCTGGGCGTGTTGCTCCGCGAGATCCGCTTCCGCCTCGCCCACCGCGACACGCACCGGCACCAGCAGCCGCTGGACCGCAAGCCCATCGGCAGCGATCTGCAGCTTGAGACGCTCGTAGGTCAACCGTTCGTGTGCTGCATGCATGTCCACCAGCACGAGGCCTTGAGCGTTCTGCGCGAGAATGTACACACCATGCAACTGCGCAAGGGCGTAGCCCAACGGTGCGTGCACTGTTTGCTCAGACGCCTGCGGCGCCGCTGCTGGCAGAGGCGCGGCATCCCGGACAGCTGCCTGGAAGGAAATCGAAGGCGAAAAAGAAGCGATTCGGGGGCGGCTCTGTAATCCCGGCAGCATCGGCGTCTCCGGCAGCGGCTCCGCTACCGCCAGGGTTCGGGCCTGTTCCGGCCTCTGCTCTTCCGGACGCACCTCCCGCAGCGTGCGGTTCAGCGTGCCGAAAATGAAATCGTGTACCAGCCGCGAGTCGCGAAAGCGCACCTCATGTTTTGTGGGGTGCACGTTTACGTCCACACCTTCCGCCGGCAGGTCGAGGTACAGCACGAACACGGGATGACGGCCGTGAAACAGCACATCGCGATACGCCTGGCGAATGGCGTGCGCAACCAGCTTATCGCGCACCACACGGCCATTGACGAAGAAGTACTGCTGGTCTGCCTGGCGCCGATTGTGCGTGGGCAGGCCCACCCAGCCTTTCAGCGCCAGATCACCACGGCGTTCGTCCACCGCCACGCTTGCCTCGATGAAGCCTTCCCCGAGCACACGTTGCAGGCGTTGCCAGGATTCGCCGCGTGGCACGGTGAGAACGCTCTGCCCCTGGCGCAGTTCAAAGGCAACGTCCATCCGAGCGAGCAGCAGTCGCCGCACTACCTGGTCCACCGCCTGCACTTCGGTGCGTTCGGTCTTCAGAAACTTGCGACGGGCAGGCGTGTTGAAGAACAGGTCTTCCACCTCAACGGTCGTGCCGACAGGATGCGCGACCGGTCGCTCATCGACCAGTTCACCCCCTTCCACGGTGATGCTGTAGCCCACCGGCTCGGCTGCGATGCGTGAGGTGATCGTCACACGCGCGACACTAGCGATGCTGGCAAGTGCCTCTCCACGAAAGCCGAGGCTGCCGATGGTGAGCAGATCCGCCGCATCGACAATCTTGCTCGTGGCATGGCGAGCGAACGCCAGCGGAATCTGATCCGCGGGCAGGCCATGACCATCATCGCGAACCAGGATGCGCTTGACCCCGCCCTGCTCGGTGGACACTTCGATCCGGCCCGCGCCTGCATCGAGGCTGTTCTCCACCAGCTCTTTGACGATGGACGCCGGCCGCTCGACGACTTCGCCAGCCGCAATCTGGTTGGCAACGACAGGCGGTAGTACTCGAATTGGCGCGGTCATGCAGCGGAGTTTACTCTGCGTGACATGGTTGATCTAACGCGCCCTACGAACCTGGCCTTGAAAGCGTTCGTCGCAGACAAGTACGCGTGGTACGAGCGCATCCGCGAGGAGCGGCCGGTGCATCGCATTCGCATCAGCGTCATGACATTGCATGCCGTGTCTCGATACGAGGATTGCGAAACCGTGCTCAAAGATCCGCGCGTGGTACGCAACCGCACCACAGCCACCGGTGGCGGCAGGGCGCCGTTTCCAGTGCCCGCCGCATTGCGAGCGCTGATGGAAAGCATGATCGTCGAGGACGACCCGAACCACCGGCGTCTGCGGGAGTTCGCACTGCCCATCCCCGTGCGCATGATCAGCGACATCATGGGCATCGACTACAAGGACATGCCGGAGATTCAGCGGCGTATGAACGTGCTCACCTCCGGGTTCGGAGGCTGGCGCATCCTCAAAAGCCTCCTGTGGGACCTACGCGACACGGCGCGGTTCGTGCAGGACCTGATCCACCGCAAGCGCCTGCACCCTGGCGACGACATCCTCACCGCGAACAGCTTGAGCGCATCCGCGCCAAGCCCGCATTCATGCACTCGGCTGTGGAGGAGATTCTCCGCCACCGAGGGCCGATCCATGGAACCAAACCCGGATACGCCACACAGGACATATCGCTGCACGGCGAGATCATTCCCAAGGGCAGCGCGATCATGCCGCTGCTGGCCGCTGCCAATTACGATCCACGCGCATTCGATCGACCACTTGAATTCGACATCGCCCGTCAGCCCAACCGTCATCTGGGGTTCGGCCATGGCGTGCACTTCTGTCTCGGGGCGCATCTGGCGCGCGCAGAAACGCGATTGGCAATCGGCAATCTGTTCGAGCGGCTACCCCACCTGATGCTGGCAGAACCGGAGAAACTGCAGTTGCAGCCTATGCCCGGCTGGCATCGATATGCGGGCCTACCCGTCCGTGTCGGGGAGCGCTAGCAGCCCATGCGGGCGGGCCCACTAACCCGGTGGGATCTTCAACACCTGACCGATACGGATACGGTCGTTCTTCAGATCGTTGGCCTTGCGCAGGCTCCCTGCTGAAATGCCGAAGCGCTCCGCGATCTGGGAGACTGTATCGCCACGCGTGATGGTGTAACGCACCGTGCCATCACGTCGACCGGTCATTCGATTCGCCAGAAGCGTGCCGGGTGGCGGCGTCGCGCGCATGTAGTTGGCGATACCCCGCACCACCGCACCGGAGATTTTCGTCTGGTGCTCCCGCTGGGATAGTCGGCGTGCCTCAGCAGGGTTCGACAGATAACCCGTTTCGACCAGCACCGACGGAACATCCGGCGATTTCAGCACCACGAAGCCGGCTTGCTCCACACGATGTTTGTGCAGCTTTGTCACGTCTCCCAGCGCCGAAAGGATGGCCTTGCCGGCTTCTATGCTCGCAGAACGGTTGGCATCCATAGACAGGTCCAGCAGGACCGACCGCAGCACGGGGTCTTTGTCGTCCAGGCTGACATCACCCACACCGCCAATCAGGTCTGCCTGGTTTTCTTTTGCCGCAAGCCACCGGGCGGTTTCCGAGCTCGCGCCGCGATCCGACAGCGTATACACAGAGGCGCCATCCACGCTTGCACTCTTGAAAGCATCCGCGTGCACGGAGACGAACAGGTCAGCGCGTGCCTCACGAGCGATCTCCATACGCTTTCGCAGTGAGATGTAGTAGTCGCCGCGACGCACGAGAATAGCGCTGAAGCCTTCGAGCTCATTCAGGCCATCGGCGATCCTGCGAGCGATCTGCAGCACCACATCTTTCTCACGCTTCTTGTTGGCCGCAATGGCACCGGGGTCATCACCACCATGCCCTGCATCCACTGCCACGATGATGTCTCGATCGGCCTTGGGTGCCTTGCGTACTGCGGGCTTGCTCTTGGCCGCGCCGTACAGATCGATGACCAACCGATGGCCATGCGGCGCCACCGGTGCCAGCGAAAAAGCGTTGGGTCGAAGCGGGTGCTTCAGCTCAAGCACCAGCCGGTAATCTCCGGCACGCGCAGCCCCACGTACGGCGTCGATACGCTTACGGCCCACACCAACGACTGACGGGTCAAAGCCGCTGCGTGCCTGGGTACCCTGCAGATCGATGACGACCCGGGGCGGCCCATCCAAGGTAAATACCTGATAGTCCGCACGCGCAGACGTATCGACCACAACGCGCGTGTGATCCGGCGCCTCGTGCATGCGCACACCCTGTAGGGTGTTAGCGTGGGTGAGTACCGGTACTACCAGCAGAAAAAACAAATATACGAACGCTTTCGACATAACCTCAGAGTATCCGTTCTTCGAGTTGTCGGCCTGATCCGGCCACCGTGAGCGTCAACACGATGTCCGCTGGAGGCAGGTAACCTGCACCCCGATCGGGCCACTCGATGAGTTTAACAGCCGCTTCCTGCAGCAGCTCATCCAGACCAACGAAGGTGAGCTCTTCGCCGTGACCGATTCGATAGAGGTCCAGATGGTAGACCAAACACCCTGCAAGGGTGTAGGGCTCAAGCAGCGTATAGGTAGGGCTCTTCACAGCCCCTGCATAGCCAAAGGCGCGCAGCACGCCGCGCACCAGCGTCGTCTTACCAGCACCCAGGTCGCCCTGCAGATAAATGCAGGCATCGCCTCGATACTGACGCTGCAGCCGCGACGCAAACGCCTCGCCCCAGGCGATGGTCGCCGCCTCGTCCTCCAGATATACCGTGGTCAAAGTCGGGCCAGTTCCATAAACAGGTCGCTGGCGACAATGTGATGCCCCAAGCGACGCTCTGCCAGCTCCCCCGCTACGGCGTGGTTGAGCACGGCATTGCACAACGCATCGAACACGCGTTCATCTTCCGGGCGAAGCCCTGCAGCCACCACCCCGCACAACACATCGCCCATGCCGGCGGTGGCCATGGCAGGCGTGCCTCTGCCGCATATCGCCAACGTCGCGGCACCGGCAATCACGCTGCCAGCACCCTTGAGCACCACGCAGGCGCCATAGCGCTCGTTGAGCAAACGCGCTGCCTCTGGCCGATCGGCCTGCACGTCGGCCGCACGCATACCGAGCAGTCGCGCCGCCTCGGCCACATGCGGAGTGATCACCGCCGCCCCTTGCTGTCGGGTATCGGCGAGGTGAAACAGACCGTCAGCGTCCACGAGCAGCCGCTTCGGCGCATGCCCCATGACGAACTCAAACAACGACCGCCCCCACATGCTGCGTCCAAGACCGGGGCCGAGCACCACCGCGGAGGCACGCCCAAGCAGCTGCTCGAGGGCTGCCCGGTCATCGGCCTCCATGACCATCAGTTCGGGTCGCCTGGCGAGCGCCGCGGCACGATGCTGAGCACGCGTGGCGAGCGTTACCATGCCGGCGCCGCTGCGCAGCGCCGCCTCTCCAGCCAGAATTACCGCACCACCCATGGACGTGTCGCCTCCCACAACGACGACGTGGCCACGGGCATGCTTGTAGCTGTTAACCGGCAGGGGTTCTTGCGATCGCACCTCCCGCAACCAGGGAATACCGCCCTGAAACGCTGCCCTGGGCGTGTTGAGGTCGTGATAATGCAGCGCCCCGCAGACCTCGAGCCCCAGGCCCGTGTGCTGGCCGATCTTGCGGGTGATGAACGTTGCCGTCACATCGGCACGCACCACTTCCTCCACATCACCCACGGCTCCGCCGCTGTCTGCGCTCAATCCGGTTGGCAGGTCGATAGCGAGCACCGGGCGCGATGCACTGTTGATGCTGTGTACAGCCTGCGCGTAAGGCGCCCTCAACGCCCCGGAGACACCGGTGCCAAGCAGCGCATCGACGATCACATCACCGACCACCGCGCCCACAAAGGACGCCGCTTCAACACCGCGCTCGCGTGCATAAGCAACCGCCAGGGCGCCATCGCCGCGGTCCGGTGCCGGCCCCACCTGCAACAGGGTCACATGTACGCCGATTGCCTGGAGCATGGCTGCGAGAACGTAGCCGTCGCCGGCATTGTTGCCCCGCCCGGCTAGAACGCAGGCAGACACCGCATCCGGCCACCGGGCCGTGAACACATCGCACGCGAAGCGAGCCGCCCGACACATGAGATCGAATCCCGCCACGCCGCAATCCTCGATTGCGCGGCGGTCCACCTCCCGGCTTTCAGCGGCGGTATAAAGTCTTTCCACAGCCGCATTATACGTATCTGAATCACTCAGCCTGCTGAAAACCGGATGAGGGAGTCTCGCCTTGCCCAGCGATAGTGTGATTTGATGGCCAACCTCCTCCAGCGAAGCGGATAGCGTATGTACCGCCGAGCACCGATCGCATTCGCCGTCGCGGTCAGCGTTGCGCTGCACGCGGTGCTGGCTGTGTACTGGCAGCCATCGCAGGCGACCGATGACCCGCTGGAACGCACTTTGAATGTCGCCCTCACGCCACGCGCACAACCACCCATGCAGGCCCCCGACGAGCCACCACCGCTCGCAGAACGGGCAGAGCCGACAGGGTCCGCAGTATTGCATGAGGCAATCCCCGCCCGGCCGGCCCATGCATCAGCGGCTCGAAAAGAACCGATGCCGCGAACGTCGATGGTGATTACATCGCAGACCGTCGCCAACGCTTTTCGGATAGACGATGTGCCAGAGCCGCCCTGCACACCGGCGGAAAAAGCAAACATCGTGCATCGTTGCGCGCACGAGCTGGCAATCGCACCTGAAGGAAATCTTCTTGAAAACCTGATTGGGGATGAGGCGGGAACCGCTTCTTTCGACGACGACATGCGCCACGTCCAGACGCTGCTGGCCAAAGCCGAAGGCCTGGCCGCACTCGATGCGAACGACCCCGTGCAGACAGCACTGGTGGCTCAACAGCGCGCAGAGCTGCGCCGAGAGGTGCTGACTCTGGATGATCAGTATCGCAGCGCCAACCTGCTGCGGTTGTTGCCAATGGGATGGAAAGCGGCGAAAGGTCTCCGGCAGAAGCTGGCAGACGCAGATTGAGAAACACACGCATGGCCGAAATCCCCGCCTTCGAACCCGCAATGCTGCAACAGCTCAAGATGCTGGTTGCAGACGCCGCCGCAGAGCTCGGCTTCGACGCGATACGCGTGACGGACATAGATCTGAGCGCGCATGCGCAGCGTTACCATGCGTGGCTCGACGCGGGCCATCATGGCAGCATGTCGTATCTCGCGGAGAACGTGGACAAGCGCCTGCACCCCGAGCTTCTGCTCGAAGGCGCGTGCCGAGTGATCGTCGCACGCATGCCGTATCTGCATGGTGGCACGGAGCCGTTGCAGGTGCTGCAGGACGCGAATCGTGCCTACATTTCTCGCTACGCACTGGGCCGGGATTATCACAAGGTGCTGCGCCGGCGCCTGGCGCGGGTTGCGGATCGCCTGAACGCGGCAGTGCAGCCATTCGACCACCGCTATCGGGCTTTCACCGATTCAGCCCCTGTGCTGGAGAAAGCCATGGCGGTCAAAGCCGGGCACGGGTGGGTAGGCAGGCACAGCCTGGTGCTGAACGAAGCGTCCGGCTCCTGGTTTTTCCTCGGCGAGGTGTACACCAATGTCCCCCTGCCAGTGGACGCCGCCGACGGGGATGATCGTTGTGGCGCTTGTCGCGCCTGCGTGCAGGTCTGCCCCACCAACGCCATCATCGAGGGCCGAACCATCGATGCGCGGCGCTGCATTTCCTATCTGACGATCGAGAGCCGTGACCCCATCCCGGAAGCGCTGCGGCAAGCGCTGGGTAACCGCATCTTCGGCTGCGACGACTGCCAGCTCTACTGCCCCTGGAACCGCTCCGCACCGGCCTCAGAGGAACCCGACTTCCGGCCGCGGGATCACCTCGCAGAGGCGACGCTGCTGGATCTGTTCAAGCTGAGCGAGGCGCAGTTTCTGGACCGTACGGAGGGTACGCCATTGCGACGGCTGAACTACGATCAATGGCAGCGCAACCTGGCGGTGGCACTGGGCAACGGCCCGCCGCATGTCGCAGTGATCGATGCGTTGCGGGAGCGTCTGCTATCGGCAAGCCCGCTGGTGGCAGAACATATTCGCTGGGCGCTGGATCAGCTCGGTCTGAAGAATGCCTCGCGGTAGTAACGCAACTCGTCAATGGACTCACGGATATCCGACAGCGCCGTGTGCGCATTGCGCTTGGTGTGACCGTCGGCAATCGCCGGCCGCCAGCGACGGGCCAGTTCCTTGATGGTGCTGACGTCGATATTTCGATAGTGCAGGTAAGCCTCGAGCTGGGGCATGTAGCGGACAAGAAATCGACGGTCCTGCCAGATCGTGTTACCGCACAGTGGTGAGACGCGCTCCCCGACATGCCGGCGCACGAAGTCGAGGGTTTCCATCTCGGCCTGAGCCATGGAAACACCTTCCTCGCGAATGCGTTGCACGAGGCCCGACTCACCGTGGGTCTTCTGGTTCCACTCATCCATCCCGTCAAGCACGGAGTCCGGCTGGAACACGGCAAATACCGGACCTTCTTCGACAATATTGAGGTTGTCGTCGGTGACGATGGTTGCGATCTCGATGATGGTGTCCTGCTCAGGATCCAGGCCCGTCATCTCCAGATCCATCCACACCAATGTTGCCGACATAAGTCCTCTACCGGTGACTGCTCACGCTAACGATAGCACCTCAAGCCGCTGCAACGCCGCGCCAGCGCTCATTGCGGTGCTTTGGGATACCAGTAGTTGAGGTACTCGGCGTACAGAACCGTGCCATCTGCGTTGTCCGCTTCCATCTCGTGGCCGGTCTTCAGCAGCATCTCGCCGCGGCCTTTTTCCACCGCATCGAGCAGACTCACTCGTGATCGCACACGCACCCCGTCACCGATCAGCACCGGCTGCAACACTCGCGCTTTGTCCAGTCCGTAGTTGAGAGAATGCGCACCATCCACCGGCCGGAGGCCGACGTTCTCCACGAAGTACGACAGCAGGGATAGCATATGGAAGCCATGCACCAGCGTGCCGCCGAAGGGACCAGAGCGCGCCGCGACCGGGTCGCAGTGACCGGCGTTGTGCCACCGGCTGACCTCCCCGAACACATTTACCTGCACCTGATCGATGAATACCCAATCGCTGGTGCCGATGACCTTGCCCACTGCTGCTTGCGCGTTTGCCAGCGAGAAACCCGCATTAATTCGATCCATTCGCATCGCTCCGGCGATTGACGTTGGATTAGAATGTTGCGTTCGAGAGATCCTCCGAGCAACCACGAGCGCGCATGACATGACGGCAGATGCTGACCATCCGAAGCTCATCGAAGCATCCGCGCTGGCCGGCGTGATAGATGACGTGCTGCTGGTGCACGTGGCGCAGGCCGACCACTACGCCGCGGCGCACATCGACGGCGCGAGGCTCGTCACGCCCGCCAAACTGGTATGCGGAATCCCTCCGGCCAGCGGCCGCCTGCCGGAGCAGGCTCAGATCGAAATGATGCTCAGCCGCATCGGCTACCAGCCCGATGCCGAGATCGTGGTGTATGACGATGAGGGTGGCGGTTGGGCCGGGCGCATGGCATGGACGCTGGACGTCATCGGCCACGAACGTTGGACCTATCTCAACGGCGGGCTGCATGCCTGGCACGCCGAAGGCCTGCCCTTGGTGGCGGGGCCTGACGGCGCCTCGGCAGGCAACCCCGTGCAGGTGCGCATCAGTCAGGAGCCGATCGCCGAGATTGAGGATGTGCTGCAGGCAATCGACTCCCCCGACGCCGTGATCTGGGACGTGCGTTCGCGCGAAGAATATGAGGGTCTGCGCTCAGGTTCGGCGCGCGCTGGGCACATCCCGGGCGCGATCAATACCGACTGGCTCCTGCTGCAGGACCACGCCAACGCAACGCGCCTTATCGGTAACCTTGCGCAGTTCATGGCGGCGCACGGTGTCACACCGGATAAACAGGTGATCACCCATTGTCAGAGCCACCACCGCAGCGGCCTGTCCTACATGGCGGCGCGGCTGCTCGGCTTTCCGCGAGTACGCGCTTATCACGGCTCGTGGTCGGAATGGGGCAATCGCGACGACCTGCCGGTGCAGACATGAGCGCGTTCGTCGCCCTGCAACGGCTGCTGCCGCAGCATGCGCTATCGCGGTTTGTCGGCAGGTTGGCCGCGAGCGAAAGCAATATCGTCAAGACGCCATTCGTGCGCATGTTCGCCAACGCCTACAAAGTGAACATGGCCGAAGCGGCGCGCAGTAACCTGGACGACTACAAGTCGTTCAACGATTTTTTCACCCGAGAGCTGAAGGACGATGCACGCCCGCTGGCTGCGGGCGAGCAGACGATCCTCTGCCCAGCGGACGGTGCGGTGAGCCAGTTGGGGCGCATCGAGGACGGTCAGGTACTACAGGCTAAAGGTATCCGCTATCGGTTCGATGCATTGGCGGCAGAAGCCGCAGGGCGCCGTTTCGAGGGTGGCAGTTTCATTACCGTCTACCTCGCGCCCAGCGACTACCATCGCGTGCATATGCCTGTGGGAGGGCGACTACGACGCTCCATCGCGGTGCCGGGTGCCTTGTACTCTGTAAACAGCCATACCGAGGCCGAGGTGCCGGGACTGTTCGCGCGCAACGAGCGTCTGGTGTGCGAGTTCGACACGCCCTACGGTCGGGTGCTGTCGATCATGGTCGGTGCCATGATTGTCGCCAGCATCGAAACGGTCTGGAAAGGTCCTGCATCGCCATACCAGCGCCACGAAGTGAGTGCACACGACCTTGAGCTTGATCGCGGTGCGGAGATGGGACGCTTTCTGCTCGGCTCAACCGTCATCCTTTGCTTCGAACGAGATCGCGCGAACCTCCGCGATGATCTCCAGCCGGGCACCAAGGTACGCATGGGGCAGGCACTGGGCACCTTCACCGAAACGGAATGACCTCATCGAGGCTCGTTCCTCCTGCCTTCAGCATGACAAGGCGGTCAACACCGAGCGCGACGCCTGCACACTCAGGCATCCCTGCGCGCATGGCCGCTAGAAACGGCAGGTCGACTTCCATCTGTGGTTTGCCGAGGCTGGTGCGTTTGATGTTGTCTGCATCAAATCTTGCGGCCAGTTCCTCAGCATCGGCGAGCTCGTGGTAGCCGTTGGCGATCTCCACACCGTCGATCACCAGCTCAAAGCGCGCCGCCGTTTGTCCATCGTCATGCAGGCGCGCCAGTGCCGCCTGAGACTTCGGAAAGTGGGTGACGAACCAGCGCCCGGAAAGGCCTTCGCAGGCCTGCGCGTAGGCAAAGTCATCCGGCGTATCTACCAGCGCACCGTAGCGCACGAAGGACGCCTCGGCACCGCCAAGCACCACATCCACCAGATCGGCTACCTCGGCCATGAGCATGGAGTCGTTCCAGCCCAGCCGGTACCACTCGAGCATGAGAAACTCCGGGTTGTGCAGCCGGCCGAATTCTCCGCTGCGGAACACCGGGCCGAGCTGATACATGTCGCCAGCGCCCTCGGCCAGCAGACGTTTCATCTGATACTCGGGCGAAGTCTGCAGGTAGCCGTAGCCCGGCACCGCGATGGAGTCGATGTGCGGCTCGGTAACCGTGCGGGGCGCGAGGACGGGCGTGGCCACCTCCAGCACCCCGCGGTCGGCAAAGAATGCGCGGATAGTGGCAAGCACTTCCGCCCTTGCGCGGATCACACGCGGCTGACGTATTCGCCGGTACGCGTGTCGATCTTGAGCACGTCGCCGCGGTTGACGAACAAAGGCACCCGGACGATGGCGCCGGTGGATACCGTGGCCGGCTTGGTGGCGCCCTGTGCTGTGTCCCCTTTGAGGCCCGGGTCTGTTTCCGTGACTTCCAGCTCAACGAAGTTTGGCGCGGTGATGGCGATGGGGTCGTCATTCCAGAGGGTGAGCTGAAACACCTCCTGCTCTTTCATCCAGTCTTTCGTGTCGCCCACTACAGCCACCGTCGCCTGCACCTGCTCGAAGCTGCCGTCGGTCTTCATGAAGTGATAGAACTCGCCATCGCTGTAGAGAAACTCCATGTCGATCTCGAGCACGTCGGCGCCTTCCAGGCTGTCACCGGACTTGAAGGTGCGTTCCCACACACGGCCGGTCTTCAAGTTGCGCAGCTTTACGCGGTTGAAAGCCTGCCCTTTGCCGGGCTTAACGAACTCGTTCTCGAGGATGCTGCAGGGTTCGCCCTCCAGCAGTACTTTCAATCCGCTCTTGAATTCGTTGGTAGAATAGCTCGCCATGCCTGACGTCCCGCCTGTGAGAAAGCCGCGCATGATACCCGCGTTTCAAGTCCCTTGGGAGCCTGCGCGATGGAAGACTTTGCTGCGTGAAGCCGTGAGAACCACGGAGCAGCTGCTCGCCCATCTGGAGCTACCTGCCTGCAGTGCCGACGTCGATCCGACCTTTCCCGTGCGTGTGCCGGCGCCTTATCTGTCGCGTATGCGGCCGGGTGACGCCGCCGATCCGCTGCTGCTGCAGGTGCTGCCGCAGATGCTGGAGAACGACGCCATGCCCGGGTACGTAACAGATGCGCTGGATGAGGGTAATGCCCTGCGCGTCCCCGGGCTGCTCCAGAAGTACAACGGTCGCTGCCTGCTGATTACGACACCGGCTTGTGCAGTGCACTGCCGCTACTGCTTTCGCCGGCACTTCCCCTATGAGGAGCACGGCCCGGCAAACCATGAGCGGGCGCTGTCACTCATCGCAGCAGATCCGAGCCTGGAAGAGGTCATTCTCTCCGGCGGCGATCCGCTGATCGCCGATGACGGTGCCCTCGGGCGCCTTTTGGAACGACTTGATGCCGTCCCGCATGTCCGCCGCATCCGTATCCACACAAGGCTGCCGGTGGTCATTCCCGAGCGGGTCACGAGCGCTCTTGTGCAGGCGCTCGGCACCTTGCAGGCGAAAGCGGTGATGGTAGTGCACGTCAATCACGCCAACGAGCTGGATGCCGCAACCCAGCGAGCATTCGCCTGTCTGGCGGGCGCAGGCACCACCCTACTGAACCAGGCCGTCTTACTGCACGGAGTGAACGACAACGTGGACGCGCTGGCCAACCTCAGCGAAGGCCTGTTCGAACAAGGTGTGTTGCCCTACTACCTGCACATGCCCGATCGGGTAACCGGCACGCACCACTTCGATGTGCCGCAGCCAATGGCAGCAGCGCTCATGCGCCAACTGCATGCACGGCTGCCAGGCTACCTCGTGCCGCAACTCGTGCGGGAGATTCCGGGAGACCAGGGTAAGCGGCCCATTTACTGGGCGACAGAAGGCGCCGAAGCTCTATAATATCGCCCGCAATGGACGACGCGAAAACCCCCGAGCACCTGCTCGTCGCGCCTGAAGCCGACCTCAGCCACCTCTCGTTCTGCGACGCCAGTGCCGCAGCGCTCCAGGAGTGGGTAACGGATCTGCCCATGGCCAACACAGGAGAAACCGCGGCACGCCTGCTCAAGGCGAGCCCGGAGCTTGCCCGCGTGCGCACGAACTACCTCACTCGATTCGAGCTGCTCGAAACGCTGCGTCCAACACTGCACTACATCTGCGCGCGCATCGACCGCAGCATGATGACGCACCCGAACAACGCGGAATCGCTGGCACAACACGCCCAGGAGCTGCAACGCAGCCTGTGCGAGGGTTATAAGGCTGTCGTTCTCGCAAGCCATGCCGTCATCGACGAGGACAAGAGCGCCAGAGATGTCATGCAACGGGCCACGCACCGCGCGCTGTCGGACTTATCGCGGGTGCTGCTACGGAGTCTTCGTCTGTACCAGACACCGCCGCAGGGCCTGTGGCTCGACATCAATCAGCTCTACTCGCTCGCGGAGCAGCTGCACCTTGCAGGTCACAAAGTGGAGGACCGGGAAAATCACGGGGAGCGCAGCACATCTATCAAGGATGCGTTTCTGCGGCCAGCGCTCCTGTGGGCGGCGCAGCCCAACCAGCTGCGCCAGCAGGACATGAACCAGATATTCAACGCGCTCGAGGACTGGTGCGAGCGCGTACACGTTTCCTACCCCGGAGACACCGCGCTGCTGCACGTGGACCTCGCCGCCGATGCAGGTCCGCGCTACACAAAGGTCGCCGAGCAGGCGAGCCAGCAACGTGGCATACACACGGAGGTGCTCGCCTACGAGATCGAGGCCTATCTGCGCGAGATCGACAGTGCCGTACCGGTGCCGGACTACGTGACGCCCAAGCTGCTCCGCCACGTCGCCAACTCCTGGGGCACCGTCCATACCAGAGCGTTCACCCGCCGCCCGGCGCGCGGCAACATTGCTGTTTGTCTCGGGCTGCGTACTTCTCACTACTACGTATCCGAGGGGCGCGAACTGCCAGACCAGGTCGACGACCAGGCAACTCAGGTGCGAGCCAAGGTCAATCCGTTTCTCGCCCGCCTCGAAGAGCGCGAACCTGGCAAGCCGGCAAAGAACACGGAACGGGACATCTGGGCTGAGGCTCTGACCACGAAAATCCCCGTCAACCCCTACCTTTCCGGCGACTCCATTCTGCTCGGCAAGCAGGAACACAACCCCGCTCAGCAGCGGGAGCAGAAGGCCAAACGCGCCCAGCACTATCTGCGCTACAGCACCACAGCCGTAGACACTTCTCCCACGGGATACTGTCTGCGCTGGAAGGAGACGGCACCTGCAGGCCTACAGGTCGGCGAGCTATTGGCAGTGCAGGAATCCGAAGACGCTCCCTGGGCGGTTGCCACCCTGCGCTGGCTGATGACCGACCGTCGTGGCGGGCTGCGCACCGGAATCGAACTGCTGAGCCCCAAAGCCTATCCAGTGGCCGCGCGAGTCATTCGCACCAAAGCAGGCGCCACGGAGTACTCCCGCGCCCTGCTTCTGCCGGCGATACCGGCCATCGACCAGCCCGAGACGCTGATCACACCAAGGCTGCCGTTCCAGGCACACCAGAAGGTACAGATACAGCACGAACAGCGGCAATTCACCGCACACTTGGATGGCTGCCTGCGCAGCACTGAGAACTTTAACCAGTTCACATTTCGAGTGTTGGGTAGTTACTTGGAAAAGCCGGCATCCCGCCGCACCATGCCGCTCTAGGAATACACTCTTGGAGCAGTTCTGACCACGACCGAATGGCAAGGACGCTCGTGGCTGGAAAAAGGACATGTCGGCACAGCCCTCTTCAACCCCTACTTCTGCACCCTCTTCGAAGGCGCCGGTGCGCATACTGGTTGCTGAAAGCTCTGAGAGCACCGCAGCCAACATCGACTCCGTGCTGCGGGATGCTGGTGTTGCCACGCGTATCGAGCAGACCGACGACATCCTGCAGATCAATGAGTTGATCGGCAGCAACGCCGTCGACCTGGCTTACATCGCAACGTCGCTACCTGACTTCACCGAGCTCATGCCCAAGCTGCGCAGCGCCAACCCACACATGCCGCTGGTCGCCATCTCCCTGGAGCATCCCCGCTGGACGAACGCCGATGTCATGTCCATGGGCGCCTCCGACCTTGTCTGTCTGATGGATCGCGAGCACCTGACCCATGTGTCGATGCGCGAGATCGAGCACGTGTGCCAACGCATGCGTAATCTGGTGCTCGTACGCGCGCTGCGGGAAGCCGAAGACCGCTGCATGCTGCTGTTAAAGAGTGCCAAGGATCCGATTGCCTACATCCACGAAGGCATGCACATCTACGCCAACGACGCCTACGTCGATCGTTTCGGCTACGCAAACGGAGACGAGATGCTCGGAGCGTCGATCATGGATCTGCTGAGCGAGGAGAGCGGCGCCGAATTCAAGACGCACCTGAAAGCCATGCGTCACGCCGAAGACGGCAGCGAACATCGCTTTGCGTTCAGTGGCCGCACGCTGGACGGCTCGCCGGTACGCGGCACTGTCGTGCTTGCAAACGCCAGCTACGAAGGTGAACCGTGCCTGCAGGTCAACGTGCTGACGCCTCAGGAGGCGCTGGAAGGCAACACCCGCGAGGCGCACCGGTCCAGCGACGACGGTGGCCTGGATCTGGGTTCGTTTCTTGGCCTGTGCGAAGGCGTGCACGACAAGGACGACACGTCGTTCGTTTTCCTGTTTTCCATGGATGGCCTCGACGAGCTGCGCAACCAGCACGGCCTCCTGGGCGTGGAACAGGCAGCCGAGCCCGTGTACCAACTCGTGACGGAAACTCTCGACGGTACGCCTGTACTACGCCTGTCACCGGGCGAGTTTGTCGCTGCTTTCTTCAACCAGTCGAAAGAATCCGTGGCGGCGATCGCCGAAGAGCTGCTCGCCAAAACGAGCCAGCTTGCCATCGAGGTCGAGGCAAGAACGGTGCATGCCTCGCTCACTGCAGCCGGTGCGCGCATCGTCGCGGATGTTGAGCACGCACTCGATGACGCCTATCAGCTTCTGCAGGAGCACCTTGCAAAAGGGGTGAACAACACGGTCATACTCGAGCCCGAATCAACCGAGGAGATACCGGCGCTCGACGAAGCCGGGCGAACCCTCGCGAAGATCAACGAGGCAATCGAACGTCAATCCTTCAAGCTCCTGTTCCAGCCTATCATCAGTCTGCATGGCGACTCAGATGAGCACTATGAGGTGTTCCTGCGCATGCTGGACTCCGAAGAGGTGGAGTACACGCCGAACAATTTTCTGCAGACCGCTATCGAGCACGGTGTGGCTGCGAAGATCGACCGCTGGGTGATCCTCCAAGCCATCAAGGCTCTGTGCGTACACCGTTCCAAAGGTCACAACACGCGGCTCACCATTAACGTCACGAGCAATAGCGTTGCCGACCCGGAATTCATCAAGTGGCTGACGGTCGCCATCAAGGCCGCGCGGCTACCTTCAGATGCAGTAATCTTTCAGGTCACCGAACAGGACGCCAATACCTACGTGCGCCAGACCCGCGAGTTCGTCGAGGGTCTACGCGAGATGCATTGCCAATCCACCATCGGCCGGTTCGGCCTGATCGAGAACCCATTCGAGCTGCTGCAGCAGATTCCAGTGGATATGGTGAAGATCGACGGCTCCCACGTTGCCTCCCTGCAGCAGGAAAATGACACCATCACGCCGCTGCTGAAGGAGATTCAGGGGCTCGGCAAATTCACCATCGTACCGATGGTGGAAAGCGCCGCGCAGCTCTCAGGTTTGTGGATGGCCGGTGCCAACTACGTGCAGGGCCACTACCTGCAGGAGCCCTCGGGCGAGATGAGCTACGACTTCAGCACAGAAGACGACTAACAGCTTTCACACGCTACGGTTTCGGCGCCGGCTATACACCGATCAGGTCGTAGTCGGAAAAACCCATTAGATACAGCACCGCATCCAGGCCGAAGTTGGATATCGCGTGGCTCGCCGATTCCCTCACGAGTGGCTTCGCATGGTAGGCCACGCCGAGACCCGCGGCCCGCAGCATCGGCAGATCGTTGGCGCCGTCGCCGATAGCGATGGTCTGCTGCAGATCGATACGCTCGAGACTGGCAATCTCGCGCAGCCTTTCCGCCTTGCGAGCAGCGTCAACGATCTCACCTCGCACCGCCCCCGTGATGCGACCATCTCGCACCACGAGGTCGTTTGCGAACACGTAATCGATGCCCAGGCGTTGCTGCAGTCTATCGCCTACGTACTGAAAGCCACCGGAGATGACTGCCGTCTTGTAGCCAAAGTGCCGTAGCACGGAGAAGAGCCGTTCAGCCCCCGGGTTGAGGCGCACGCTGTTGGCTACCTGTTCGAAAGCATCCGCCGAAAGCCCCTTGAGCAGCCCAACCCGCGCGCGGAAGCTCTCTTTGAAATCGATCTCACCGCGCATCGCCTGTTCCGTTACCTCTGCGACCTGTTTGCCCACGCCATGCAGCTTGGCGAGCTCGTCGATCACTTCAGCATCGATGAGAGTGGAATCCATGTCGAATGCCACCACCCGCCGATTGCGTCGGTAGACGTTGTCCTCCTGCATACTGAAGTCGAAACCGTCGCGACTTGCGGCCTCGAGCAGATCGGTCTGAACCGAGCCGACATCATCTACCCGCCCCCGCACCCTGAGCTCTACGAAGCTCGGATTCTGCTGCTCGATGCGCTCCAGCGGTATGCGGTTTGAAAGGCGGCGCACGGTGTCGATATTCAGACCATGCGCGTGGGTAATGGTACTCACAGCCTTGAGCGCCTGTGCAAGCCGTCCATCGCTCAGCAGCGTGAGAATGAATCGAGGCTGTCCCGTACTCGATACCCAGCCGGCATAGCGCGCTTCGTCTACGCGCTCCACCTGGATAACTGATCCCACTTCAACAGCGATGTGGGCGATCGCATCGCGGAGCGGGGCCAAGCGCTCACCATCCGTGCGAACCAGGTAGCCGAGCGCAAGCTGATCGTGGACGATGGCCTGGCCCACGTCGAGCACTGCAACTTGAAATTCGCACAGTGTCGATGTCACCATGGCCATGAGTCCCGGCTTGTCGCTACCAGCTACTTTGATCAGCAAAATCGGGCTCGCCAAGAGATCCCCCCTTCGGAGTCTGAACGGCGTTGGCGCTAAACGTACTTCTTCTCGATGCTTACACTTTCGAAGTGTGCGCGGCTTACAACTTTTTGATGGGATCGGCTGATTGCCGATGCTGCCGTTGATCATCTCCCGCCCATGCCCCTGACGCAACTGATCCGGCGGCACAAACGGGCCGCCGCGCTGTCGCTCGCGGTCGCGATGCTGGTCACTGCCGGCCTGGGGTTCATATGGCACGACCCAGTGGCAGACGAGACGCGCGCACAGAGCTATGGGGCAAACCTCGCCTCTACTCTGGCAGCTCAAGGCATGGAAGCAATGCTGCAACCCGATGCACTGCACCTGTCGGTGTTGGTCAATCGCATGGCAGCCATGCCTGCGGTGTCGGCTGCTCGCTTTTTAGATGCGAATGACAGTCCCATCGCGCAGAGCGGCCCAGTCACGAGGAACGACGGGTTGACGCACACGCATGCAGTACGCATCGGCGGCGTCATCACCGGCTATGCACAGGTCACGCTGCGACCAGGCAGCTTCGAGCCCCGAATCAGCGGCGTGCAGCTTCTGGCAACTGCGCTACTGGTGCTTTCGATGCCGCTGCTGGCCATGATGATCGGTGAGTGGCCGGAACGGCGGCGCCGACCACTCCCGGTGGTAGAGTTTCCCGAGGAAGAAAAAGCGCGGGAAGGGCCGCAGTGGATGGCACTGGTGAACCTCTACAACCAGCTCGCCTATCCAAGCGACCAGCGCCGCGCCATCCTGGCAAGCACGCTGGAGCAAGCCAACCAGGTTGCCCACCTGTACCAGGGCAGAGCACAGGCGGTTACCGGCACCGGCGTCGTGTTGCTGTTCGATGAGCTGGAGGACGTTGCGTTCAAGGCAGTTTGTGCGAGCTTTCTGCTCCTCAAGTTGTTGCAGCACGAAGAGCCTGCCGCGGAGTATCGCGTTGCACTGCATCGCCTGGATACACCGCAGTTGAGCCCCGAGGTGACGGCAGACGTCGCGCTTCTGGCCGCCCTGGCCAGGGAGGGAACCGTTCTCGCCACGCCCGTGTTCGCGGCGTCGCTGGCAAAAACCGAACGTCTGGAGAGCGATCTCTTCACGCATCCCATGCTCTCCGATGTGGATATCGTCGATGACCAGGCAACCGTCATCACCGAACTATCGGAGAAACACAGCGCGCTGATCGACCAGCAGGCTGTAGCCGTGAAAGGAGGCTTGTCGAACGACGAGCGCCGTGACTATTCGACTTCGAGGGCATCGACCCGCTGAAAACCCCGGGGTAGCTTGCGACCACGTCGCGCCCGCTCACCGATATAGCTTTCCAGGTCCTTGCGCTTCATTCGCAGGTGGCGCTGCCCCGCATACACCAGCAGATCATTGCGTTCACCCACGACCTGCACGCCCAGCACCCGTTCCTCGCCGGCCTTGAAAGCGGCCGTGGGTACATTGATCAGCTTGTTACCTTTGCCTTTGCTGAGCTCAGGAACCTCCTGCAGCGGGAACACCAGCATGCGGCCCTGATCGGTGACGGCGCATACCAGTAGATCCGCATCTTCGGTGAGGCAGATCATCGGCAATGCTACACCGCCAGCCGGAACCGACAGAAATGCTTTACCTGCACGGTTCTTAGTGACCATGTCCTCCACTTTGCCCACGAAGCCATAACCGGCGCTGGACGCCACCAGCACGCGTTGCGTTTTATTGCCAAGGGAGACGCCGACGAATCGCGCTCCTTCCGGCGGTTTCAATCGACCCGTAAGCGGCTCTCCCTGGCCCCGCGCCGACGGCAGCGAATGTGCCGGCAGGTTGTAGGAGCGGCCCGAGGTGTCCAGAAACACCAGTACATCACTGGTGCGCCCGCGAGCGGCATAGGCAAACTTGTCACCGCCGCGGTAGTTGAGCTCGCGCGGATTCATTTCATGGCCTTTGGCGGCACGCACCCAGCCTTTCTCCGAGAGCACGACCGTGATCGGTTCATTGGTGAGCAGATCTTCCTCGGTGTAGGCACGCGCCTCGTCCATTCTGGCATCCAACGGCGTGCGCCGGTCGTCGCCGTATTCTTCTGCGATGGCCAGCAACTCTTTCTTTACGAGGGTCTTCAGCCGCGCCTTGGAGTTCAGGATTTTCTCAATGTCTGCCTTCTCGCTGTTCAGCTCGTCGCGCTCACCGCGCAGCTTCATCTCTTCGAGCTTGGCGAGCTGCCGCAAGCGCAGATCGAGAATGGCGTTGGCCTGTCGCTCCGTGAGGTTGAACGCGCTCATCAGCGCATCGCGTGGGCGGTCTTCCTCACGGATGATGCGAATCACCTCATCCAGGTTGAGATAGGCGATCAACAGGCCTTCGAGCACATGCAGCCGGTCGTTTATTTTCTCCAGGCGAAATTCCAAACGCCGGGTGACGGTATCCTGCCGGTACTGCAGCCACTCACCGATGATCTCCACCAGCGATTTGGTGCGCGGGCGCTGATCGAGACCGATCATGTTCAGGTTGATGCGGTGGTTGCGTTCGAGATCCGTGGTGGCGAAGAGGTGGCTCATGAGCCGCTCTACGTCCACGCGGTTGGAGCGGGGCACGAGCACCAGGCGGGTCGGGTTTTCGTGATCCGACTCGTCCCGCAGGTCCGTAAGCATGGGCAGCTTTTTCTGGTGCATCTGCTGGGCAATCTGCTCAAGCACCTTCGCCGGTGACGACTGATAGGGCAGCGCCGTCACCACGATCTCGCCGTTCTCGATGACATAGCGGGCGCGGGTTTTCACAGACCCCCGGCCGGTTTCGTAGGCCTGGCGAATCTCTTCCGGCGGCGTGACGATGGTCGCCTCGCTCGGAAAGTCCGGCGCTTTGATATGCGTCATCACGTCCGCCACTGTCGCCTTCGGGCGTTCCAGCACGTGCACGCAGGCGCTGATCACCTCGTTGATGTTGTGCGGCGGAATGTCAGTGGCCATGCCCACCGCTATTCCGCTGGCGCCGTTGAGCAGAACGAACGGCACCTGCGCCGGCAGCAGCTTCGGCTCATTCATCGACGCATCGAAGTTCGGCACCTCGTCTACCGTACCCTGACGCGCCTCGCCCAGGAGCAGGTCGGCATAGCGGGACAGGCGCGCTTCGGTGTAGCGCATGGCGGCGAAGCTCTTCGGATCATCCGGTGAGCCCCAGTTGCCCTGCCCGTCGATGAGCGGATAGCGAAAAGAAAAGTTCTGAGCCATCAACACCATGGCCTCATAACAAGCCGAGTCACCGTGCGGATGAAACTTGCCGAGCACATCACCCACGGTACGGGTCGACTTCATGAACTTGGCCGTGCTGTTAAGCCCCAGCTCGCCCATGGCGTAGATGATGCGCCGCTGCACGGGCTTCAGGCCGTCGCTGATGTGTGGCAGCGCGCGATCGTTGATCACGTACATCGAGTAGTCGAGGTAGGCGCGCTCCGTGTAGGTGCGCAGCGGTAAGGACTCGTAGTCCTGTGTGTCGTTTTCCATGGGTTCTATCCGTCAGCCCTGATCAGGCAATGGTGGCCTGATCGCCGTTTTTCTCGAGCCAGGCCCGCCGATCGCTGGAGCGTTTCTTGGCGAGCAGCATGTCCATCATTTCGTCGTTTTCGTGATCGCCTTCGAGCGTGAGCCGCACCAGGCGTCGCGTGTCAGGATCCATGGTGGTTTCGCGAAGCTGCAGCGGATTCATCTCACCCAGCCCCTTGAAGCGCTGCACCACCACTTTGCCGGACTTTTTCTCCGCAGCGATTCGATCGAGCACGCCTTCTTTTTCGGATTCATCGAGGGCGTAAAACACCTCCTTGCCGACGTCGATGCGGAACAGCGGCGGCATGGCGATGAAGACATGCCCAGCGGTCACCAACGGGCGAAAGTGTCTGACGAAAAGCGCGCACAGCAGTGTGGCGATGTGTGCGCCATCCGAGTCTGCGTCCGCGAGGA